>JBIOXS010000028.1:0-26407 GCA_044869815.1 Candidatus Rokuibacteriota bacterium
GGGGCCATCACCGGCCGCGGCGCCACCAGTGGTGCACGAGATTGTCGACGACCTCGCCGAGCTGGCCGATGGTCCGGCACTCCTTCACGAAATCGCACGCGGGCGCGTACATCGGCATCACGCTGTCGCCGATGCCCCAGCCCCACTGGCCCTCGGGGTTGAGCCAGATGATCCCCTTGACCCGCTCGCGGATCAGCCGGAGCGCCCATGCCTGCGGGTCGTTGTAGTTGTTCCGGGCGTCCCCGAGGATCATCACCGTCGTCTTGCGGTCGAGCGACTCGAGCTCGGCGTTCGCGAAGCGGCTGAAGGCGTAGCCGAAATCCGACCGGCAGTGATAGTCCACGGGCGCCGCCTTGAGCGCCCACTCGATGGCGCGCTCGACGGGATAGTTGTTGAAGGCCTGCGTGACCTCGGCGATCTCCGAGACGAAGACGAACGAGCGCACGTGGCTGAAGCACTCCTGGAGGCTCCACACGAGCTGGAGCATGAAGCGGGAGGCGTTGCGCACGGAGTCCGAGACGTCGCAGATCGTGACCAGCTTCGGCTTGTCGCGGTGCCGGCGCTTGAGGAACACCTCCATCGGCACGCCGCCGTACTGGAGACTCTTCCGAATCGTCCGGCGGGTGTCGAGGCGGCCGCGCTCCTCCTGCCGTTGCCGCAGCGCCAGGGCGTCCTTGATCTTGCGCGCCAGGCGTGCCACCACGCTCTTCATCTGCGCGACCTCGTCGGGCGTCAGCGCGAAGAGCGGCTTGTCGGACAGCACCTCGCGGGTCAGCTTCTCGCCCTGGCGGTAGGCGCGACGCTCGAGCTCGCGCTCGACGTGCTGGCGGATCATCCGGTTGAAGGCTTCCAGGCGCAGCTCGAGGTAGATGCGGATGCGCGCGAGCTGTCCGGGGTCGAGGCCCTTGGCCTCGAGCATCTTCATGATCTTCTCGATGTCCCGCTCGATCATCGACCAGTCGAAGCGGTCGGAGATCTTCCGCGAGAAGTAGCCGACCTGGAGGAAATACATCAGCCGTTCGAGGCCGGCCGGCTGCCCGCCGGCCCGGATGGCCATCTCCATCTCGCTCCCCTGTCCGCGCATGAGCAGCTCGGTGAGATCGTCGAGGTCGAGCCCGTCTTCGTCCATCAGCCTGTCGAGCATGTCCTGCACGCGGGGATCCTCGGGGCCGAGCGCCTTCTTGAGGCCGGCCCCGAGCGCCTCGAGGTCCATGAAGTACAGGTTGAAGAGCCGGTCGAACGTCTCGAGGTCGCGCGACTCCTTGACGAGGGTGGCCGCCAGCGAGGCCTTGAACGTCTCGCGGTCGACGAGACCGATCTCGGCGCTGGCGGCGAGGGCGTCCAGCGCCTCCGACGGCGAGATCCGGAGCTCCGCGCGCCGCAGGTCGCCGATGAACTCCAGGATCCGCTCGTCCATCTTACTCGCCGTCGGGGCGGCTTCGGAGGCCTCCGCCGCCCGACGGTCGGGCGAAGAATGGCCGGAGACCCGCTTCGGCGGCCGCGCTCGATGGCTTTGTCACGATGACTCCGCTAAGACCTTGTCGAGGGCGCCCTTCACGCGCTCGAGGTCCTTTTCGTACTTCACGAGCATGGTCAGCGTGGACTCGACGAGGGCGGCGTCGAGCTGCTTGGCGTTCAGGATCACCAGCGAGCGGGCCCAGTCGAGCGACTCGGAGATCGACGGCGGCTTGCGCAGCTCCAGCGCGCGGATCTTCTGCACGGCGGCCACCACGGCTCGCGCCAGCCGCTCCGGGATCTCCGGCACCTTGAGCCGGATGATCTCGAGCTCCTCGGCCGGGACCGGAAAGTCGATGAAGAGGTGCAGGCACCGCCGCTTCAGACCATCGGACAGCTCGCGGGCATTGTTCGACGTGAGCACGACCATGGGGACGTGCCGCGCCTTGACGGTGCCGAGCTCGGGCACGGAGACCTGGAAGTCGGACAGCACCTCCAGGAGGAACGCCTCGAACTCCGGCTCGGCCTTGTCGATCTCGTCGATCAACAGCACGACCGGCGCCTCCGACTGGATCGCCGACAGCAGGGGCCGCGGCGAGAGGAACCGATACGAGAAGAACGCGTCGTCCTGGCCGGCGATGCGTGAGACGGCGTCGGGCAGCGACGGCGCGTCGGCGATCAGCTCACCGATGCGTTCCTTGAGCAGCTGCGTGTAGAGCAGCTGCTTGGCGTACTTCCATTCGTAGAGCGCCTTGCCCTCGTCGAGCCCCTCGTAGCACTGCAGCCGGATCAGCGGGCGCGACGTGATGTCGGCGAGCGTCTTCGCCAGCTCGGTCTTGCCGACGCCGGCCGGACCTTCGATGAGGACGGGACGGCCCATCCGCTCGGCCAGATATACGACCGTTCCGATGCGGCGGCCCGCGATGTAGCGCGCGCTCTTGAACCGTTGCTGGACGTCCTCCACCGAATCGAACATGTCGCCCCCGTTGGTCGAACTGGAAGTGCGGGACTGAACCCGCGTTCATTGTATCCCAGTGTGTACAATCGCCGCATGACCGACCCGGGCGACGCCGCGCGCTATCACCGGCTGCAGCTGCGGCTCGTCCTCGCGCGGCTCGCACTGAGCGCATCATTCTTCGTCGCGGTGCTGGCGAGCGGCGCGGGGCATCGCCTCGCCGACGCGGCCGGCCGTGTCGCCACGGCGCCGGCGGTCCAGGTCGCCATCGTGGCCATCGCGCTCGGCGCCGCGCATGCCGCGCTCGGCTTACCGTTCGCCTGGCTCGGCGGCTTTCACTGGCCGCGACGGTTCGGCCTCCTGCATCAACCACTGTGGAGCTGGCTGCTGGATCGCGCGAAGGCCGCTGCGCTCGGCGGCGTGGTGGCCCTCGCCGGCGTGGAGGCGCTCTACGCGCTGCTGCGCACCACGCCGCTGTGGTGGCTCGGCATGGCTGCGCTCGTCTTCGCGTTCTCAATCGTGGTCACCGCCGTTGTGCCGGTGTGGGTGCTGCCCCTCTTCTATCGGCTGACGCCGCTCGCCGACGAGTCGCTTCGCACGCGGCTGCTGGCCCTGGCCGGCCACGCCGGAGTTCCCGCCCTCGGTGTCTGGGTGGCGGACCAGTCGCGCAAGAGCCGGACGGCGAACGCGGCGGTGATCGGATTGGGCCGCACGCGGCGGATCCTCCTCTACGACACGCTGACGACATCGTTCCGACCCGAGGAGATCGAAGCGGTGCTGGCTCACGAGCTCGGACATCACGTGCACGGTGACATGCGGCGGGGCCTGCTCGTGCAGGGCGCGCTGAGCCTAGTGATGTTCTGGATCGCCGATCGCGCCCTCCGCGCCGGCATCGCATGGTGGGGACTGTCGGGACCCGCGGACCCGGCCGGCGTCGCCTGGCTGGCGCTCATCGCGCTCACGCTCGGTCTCGTCACCGCGCCGCTCGCCAACGGCTTTTCGCGGCTCCTCGAGCGTCAGGCCGACGACTTCGCGCTGGCGCTCACGCGCAATCCGAGCGGCTTCATCGGGGCCATGGAGCGGCTCGCGTCGCTCAACCTCGCCGAGCGCCGACCGCATCGCCTGAAGGAGCTCGTGCTCCACTCCCACCCCGCGCTCGATCGACGCATCGCGCGCGCCCGCGCGGCCCTGTAAGAAGGAGAGGCCCATGGCTGTCCGGACCACGCTTCGCCAGCTCGTCAGTCGCAAGAACGGTCTCGTCGTGCCGGGCGCCTATGACGGCATCTCGGCCCGACTGGTCGAGCGCACCGGGTTCCCCGCAGTCTACATGAGCGGCTACGGGACCTCGGCCTCTCGTCTCGGCCTGCCGGATCTCGGCTACGCCGGTCTCGCCGAGATGGCCGACCACGCGCGCAATCTGGCCACCGCCGTGAGCATTCCACTGATCGCCGACGCCGACACGGGATACGGCAACGCGCTGAGCGTGCGGCGGACGGTGCAGGCCTACGAGGCCGCCGGCGTCGCCGCCTTGCACATCGAGGATCAGGTGGCTCCGAAACGCTGCGGCCATCTCTCCGGCCACCAGATCATCCCGCGCGCGGAGTTCGCCGGAAAGATCCGCGCCGCCGCCGAGGCGCGCACCGACCCGGATCTCATGATCATCGCCCGCACGGACGCCATCTCGGCCATGGACTTCGACGAGGCCCTCCGCCGCGGCGAAGCGGCCGCCAAGGCGGGGGCCGACATGCTCTTCATCGAGGCGCCGCGCGACGAGGCCCAGGTGCGCCGCGTGGCCGGCGCCTTCGAGACGCCGCTGCTCTACAACTACGCGCCCGGCGGACGCTCGCCGCTGCTGCCGTTCTCGCGGCTGCGCGAGCTCGGCTACGCCGTCATCCTGCTGCCCATCGACGCCCTGCTGGTCGGCGTCCGCGCCATCGCGGATTTCCTGGTCCAGGTGAAGCAGCGCGACGAGGTGCTCTCGCTGACCGACCGCTACATGCCGTTCGGAGACTTCAACCGCCTCATCGGCGCCGTCGAGCAGATGGCGCTGGCCGACCGCTACAAGGACGGCTAGGCACCGCGTGGGTCATCGGGGCGCCAGGCGCAGTATCACTCATCACGGGCCCTAGTCCCGCGCCGCGCCCCGGAGGCGGCGGGACGCGGCGGCTCCTAGACGGGAGATTAGCGAGGCGGGCGATTAGCGAGACGGCTGGAACGTGAGATCCAGACGGACACTGTCACCCTTTCGCAGCTGAGCGGCCACTTCGCGAGGCACCTTCACGTTGAAGTCATCGTCTGCGGTCTTGACCTTGACCTTGCCGGAATCCACATCGGTGACGTGCCCGTAGATCGTCTGTTGTGCGAGGCCGGGTGACGCGCTCGGTGAAGTTATCACGGTCGTAGCGCCCGGTGCTTGCGCAGTAACCGGCGCTGACGGGACCACTGCGACGGCCTCGCCCGACCTGATAACCACGGCCTGACCTGGTTGGACCGTGCCGAGCGTGACCGGGCGGTTGTCGACGAGGAGCACAGTATTCGGCGTCACGCGGAAGGCCTGGTTGTTATCCAGGACGATCACCTGCGCTCCAGGATCGACACGCACGACCCGGCCGGTCGCATCGATAGTGGTTTGTGCGAAAGCCTCTGTGCTTACCACGAGCATCATGACCACGAGAACGGCTGCGAGTCGGTTGTACATCTGTATTTCCCCTCCAGGCATTGTATCGACCAAGAAGAGGAAGGATGAAGCAAGGCCGCTGCCACTGACTGAGCCTTCGCCCTCCGGTGCAGGTATATGCAGGTGATATGAAGGAGACGCCTTCATCACGAAAGCTCTGAGCGCTTCGGTTAGCGCCGTCACTTCACGTTCGCCAGGGCTCGCGAGGGCGCATTATCGTTGGGGAAGGTACTGCGCCTGGAGGGAATCGAACCCCCGACCCTCAGATTCGAAGTCTGATGCTCTATCCAACTGAGCTACAGGCGCGTCACGGACGTGCGGGCGTTGCGGCGGCGATTCTATCATGTTGCCTCGCCGCCGACCGGGCGGCGGGCGGAGACGCTAGAGAGCCACGTCGTGCATGGCGAGCGCGGTCTCGATCGTGTCGAGCAAGTGCACGAGATTGACCGGCTTGGTGATGTAGTCGAAAGCCCCGGCGGCGAGAGCTCGCTTCGCCACCTGCTCGTTCGTCGTGCCGCTCACCATGATGATCGCCGCCCGCGGCGCGACCGCACGGAGCGTGGGCAACGCATCGGTGCCGCTGAGGGCGGGCATGTCGATGTCGAGCAAGATCACATCGGCCGGCGCCGCGATCAGCTCCCGGACGGCGGCGGCGCCATCGGCGGCGCTGTGCGCGCGATAGCCCTTCGAGAGGAGAAACTCTTCGAGCATCGCGCGGATGTCGGTGTCGTCGTCGACGACGAGCACCGTTCGCGACGCTGACGCCGGCACGACGGCCGGCGGCGCCGGCGCGCTCGCGGTGGGCCGATGTGCCGCCGGTGTGGGCCGCGATGCGTTGAGCGCGCTCAGCACGGCCCCCAGATCGACAGGCTTGGCGAGGGCGGCCACCGCGCCGATCGCCTCGGCCTCGCGGCGGACGTCGCCTTCGAGGTTGCCGCTCACGAGCACCACCGCGATCGCCGGGTCGAAGGCCCGGATTCGCTTCAGCGTTTCGAGACCCCCCAGACGCGGCATGCGAAGGTCGAGCAGCACCGCATCGGGACGCTGGCGCTTGACGTGGAGCAGGGCTTCGAGGCCGTTCACGGCTTCGAAGACTTGCCAGCCGTGGTGGCCGAGGTACTCGGCAAGGAGCTCGCGAACCTCGCTCTCGTCGTCGGCGATCACGACCTTGGCGACCGTCATTCCTTCGAGGATATGTCGACGGGCAGCCGGGAACGGCGTTCTAAAAATCCGCCGCTTCCGAGAGCAGGCCTCAGCTCGGCTGCAGAGCGCGGGCGACGGTCTCGGCGAGCACGTCGGGGTCGATCGGCTTGGCGACGTGGACCTGGAAGCCGGCGGCGAGGAGGCGCTCGCGGTCGTCGCGGCCGGCGTAGGCGGTGAGCGCGATGGCCGGAATGGGGCGGCGCCCCCGCGTCCGCTCGAGCTCGCGGAGCGCCTCCACCAGCGCGAAGCCGTCGCGCTGCGGCATGCCGACATCGCTGACGAGGACGTCGATCGGCTCGCGATCGAGGACGGCGAGGGCCTCGTCGACCGAGCCGACGACCACCGTGTCCGCCCCGCGCTCGGCCAGCGCGACGCGGATGACCTCGCGCGAATCGTCGTGGTCCTCTACGGCGAGCACGCGGAGGCCGTCGAGCGGACGCCCGTTGACGGCGTGGGTACGGGTGAACGGCGGGGTCTCGGAGCGCCGCGTGACGTCGGCGGTCGGGAGTGTCACCGTGAACGCGGCGCCGCGGCCCGGCCCCTCGCTGGCGGCCGTGATGGTGCCGCCGTGCAGCTCGACCAGGTGCCGCACGATGGCGAGCCCGAGCCCCAGACCGCCACGGCCCCGCGTGCGGCTGGCATCGCCCTGCAGGAACCGGTCGAAGATGCGCGGGAGCAGGTCGGCCCGGATGCCGACGCCGGTGTCGCGGACGACGAGGCGCAGGGTGCCGTCGTCGACGCGCTCGAGCGTGACACCGATGCGGCCGCCGGCGGGGGTGAACTTGATGGCGTTGGACAGGAGGTTGGCCACGATCTGCTGGAGCCGGACGACGTCACCGATGATGACGCCGGCGTCGTGGGCGAGGGCGACCTCGAGCTCCACGCCGCCGAGCTCCGCCTCCCGATGCAGCGACTGCACGGCCTCGCCGACGACGGCGGCCACGTCGACACGCTGCTGCTCGACCTTGATCTTGCCGGCAACGATGCGCGAGACGTCGAGCAGGTCGTCGATGAGCTTGGCCTGCAGCCGCGTGTTGCGCTCGATGGTCTCCAGCGCGCGCGCCGTCTGCTCGGAGTCGAGCCGGGCCCCGCGCAGCATCCGCACCCAGCCGAGCATCGAGGTGAGCGGCGTGCGCAGCTCGTGGGACAGCGTGGCCAGGAAGTCGTCCTTCGAGCGGTTCGCCGCCTCCGACTCGGCCAGTGCCTTCTGCTCGCGCGCGAGCATCCGGGCATTGCGGATGGCCAGCGCCACGTGATCGGCGAGGCGCACCAGGACGGCTTCGTCACGGTCGCTGAAGGGCCGCCGGCTGGAATTGGCGACGTACAGGAGCCCGTCGACGCGTCCTTCCACCACGATCGGCACCACGAGCACCGCGCACGTTCCGAGCTGCTCGCCGATGGCGTGGTAATCGCCGGGAATCGCGGGGTCGTGCGCGTAATCGTCGGTGCGCAGCGGGCGGCCGGTCTCCATCACCCCCCCGCCGAGACCGCGTCCCTGCTCGATCCGCTGCGACGGCAGCGGCGCCGCGACGCGTGCCACCCGCTGGCGCAAGGTCATGGCGTTCGGCTGGCCGGGCTCGGGAAGGGCGATGGTGGCCGCGTCGGCGCCGCAGAGCTCACGGGCGCTCTCGCAGACGGACAGCAAGATCTCGTCGAGGTCCAGATGCGCGTTCATCCGCTGGGTCAGGGTCGCGATGGTCGTGGATTCGCGCTCGCGACGGCGCAGATCGTCCTCGGCCTCGCGCCGTGCCGTCACGTCGCGCAGAACGGAGACGTGGCGGCCCGGCATGACGTCGGCGGTGGCCGAGAATTCCACGTCGCGCTCGGCGCCGTCGGGACGAAGGAGCCGAACGGTGCCGGTGGCGGTGCCCTTGCGCAGCAACTCCTTCCACGCCGCGTCGGCCGCCGCCGGTACGGCGGCGAAGTCGCGCGCGCCGTGCCCGAGCAGCGCGTCGCGTGGGACACCGAACAGCTCTTCGGCGGCGGGATTGCAGTCGACGTATCGGCCCTCGTTGTCGGCGACGACGATGGCGTCGAGCGTGGACGTGAAGATCGCGCGGAGCTGCGCCTCGCTGGCGCGCAGGGCTTCCTCCACGCGCTCGCGCTCGCGCCCGGCCGTCTCGATGGCCGCGCCGAGGCGCGCGAGCTCCGAGATCGGCGACGAGGCCGGGACCATCGCCTCGCCGCGGCCCAGCGCTTCCGCGGATACGACGAGGTCCTCGATCGGCCGCGCCACGCGGCGCCCGAGTCTCAGCGCGAGGGCCGCGCCCAGGACGAGGAGCAGTCCACCGCCGGTGACGGCGATCGTGAGCGAGCGTCTCAGCGGCGCGTCGACGGTCTCGCTGGGCACCGACACCGCGACCGTCCACCCCGCGACGGCGGTCTGGCCGTGCGCGAGATAGGAGGGAACACCGCCGTCGTCGCCGGTGGCGAGCGCCGGCGCGCCGGCACCGCGGCGCAACGCCGGACTGGCGGCGCGGCCGAACCAGGCCTCGGGCTCCCGGCTTCGCGCCAGCACGGTGCCGTTCTTGTCGAGAATCGTCGCCGTCCAGTCGGCGGGCAGCGTGTGCGCGGCCTGAAAGCCGCTGAGCGCGTTCAGGTCGAGCGACGCACCCAGGGCGTAACGGAGCTCGCCCTGGCGGAGCACGGGCACCATCATCATGATCGTCGGCACCGCCTGCGGCGAGCGGTCGAGCACCAGCTCCGAGAAGACCGGCTTTCGCGTCGCCACGAGCTCTCTGAAGTACTCGCGATCGGTGATGGGCCGGCGGGCCGGCGCCCCGAGCGGCTGGGTCGACACGAGCTGGACGGCGCCGTTGGCGTCGGTGAGCAGGACGGCGCGCCAGCGCGGCTGCGTCGGTACCACGCGCTGGAGGTGCTCGTAGAAGCTGCGGAGATCGCCGGAATCGAGATAGAGCGAGGCGGCCAGCGCCTCGAGCGCGCGAAGCGACGTCTCGAGCTCGCGGTCGACGGCGAGCGTGAGCGCACGGCTGACGTCTTGCAGTCCGCGCTCCGTCGTCCGCCGCTCGAGGCGGCCGAACAACGCCGTCATCACGAAGGCGAAGAGCAGCGTCGGCACCACGGCGACCACAACCAGGGTGATCAGGTGGCGCCGGAGCGGCGTTGCGGGCCCGTCGGAGCGCACGAGCATGGCGGCTTCCGTTGTGAGCATAGCGCGCGCGGAAGATGATCTCCACTCGGCGCGCGTGCAGATAGGAAAAGATTTTCCTACCGGGCTCGGCGACCGGCGAGCGCCCGCAGCCGCCGACGGTGCCCTCTATCGGTGGCAGCACGCCGGCCGCGTCATCGCCGGCGCCGGTCCGCTAGCGATCGCGGGCCGGGTGGTATAGTGGCGGTCGGCCGCGACGCGCGGCCGAGTTCGCATCCAGGAGACTCTCCATGAGCGCTGTCAAAGACCTCGTCGCCGGGGCCGTCGACCGCCTGGGCGACGAGCTCGAATCGCTGTCACGGCGCATCCACGATCATCCCGAGCTCGGCTACCAGGAAGTCAAGGCGGCCGGCTGGCTCTCGGAGTTCCTCGAGCGCCAGGGCTTCAAGGTCGAGCGCGGCGTGGCCGGCGTCGACACGGCGTTCCGCGGCACCGTCGAGACGGGCGACGGCCCGACGATCGCGATCCTGTGCGAGTACGACGCCCTGCCGGCCATCGGGCACGCCTGCGGCCACAACATCATCGCGACCGCCGGCGTGGGCGCCGGCGCCGCGCTGGCGACGCTCAGAGACAGGCTGCCCAAGGGCCGCGTGCAGGTCATCGGCACGCCGGCCGAAGAGGGCGGCGGGGGCAAGGTGAAGCTGATCCGCGGGGGTGTCTTCAAGACCGTCGACGCCGCGATGATGATCCACGGCTTCGACCGCTGGATCATGCACCAGGACCTGCTGGGCATCGTGCGGTGCCGCTTCGAGTTCACGGGCAAGGCGGCGCACGCGTCAGCCGATCCCTGGGAAGGCGTCAATGCGCTCGACGCCGTCATCCAGACGTTCAACAACGTCAGCATGCTGCGACAACAAGTCAGGCCCGAGGCGCGCATCCACGGCATCGTCAACGAGGGCGGAGCGGCGCCGAACGTCATCCCGGAGTTCGCCTCCGCGACGTTCTACGTGCGCGCCGCCGAGCTCGAGGACATGTGGGCGCTCCAGAAGCGCGTGATCGCCTGCGCGGAGGGCGCGGCCAGAGCCACCGGCTGCACCCTCAACGTCGTCGAGCAGCGCGACAACGCCTACGAGCCGATGAAGCGCAACGCCACGCTGCTCGAGCTGTTCCGGGCCAACGCGCGGACGTTCGGCGTGGTGGAGTCGCCGGAGAGCCGCGAGCGCATGGGGTCCTCCGACGTCGGCAACGTGAGTCAGGTCATTCCTGCGATCCAGCCCATGGTGCAGATCGCGCCGGAGGGCACGCCGATCCACTCGCGGGCGTTCGCGGAGGCGGCCGTGACGCCGCTCGCCCGCGACGGCATGCTGAAGGCCGCGAAGATCATGGCCATGACCACCTGCGATCTCCTGGCCAATCCCGCGCTCGTGAAGGAGGCGCGGCGGGAGTTCGAGGCGGCGAAGTGAGCGCCGGCGACGCGGTCAAGCCGCGGGTCACGGCGGCGGTGGACGGGCTCGCCGACGAGCTCGAGCGCCTGTCGCACCAGCTGCACGACAATCCCGAGCTCGCGTTCAAGGAAGACAAGGCGCACGCGTGGCTCACCGACTTCCTCGCCAAGCACGGCGCCACCGTCGAGCGCGGCGTCGGAGGCCTGAGCACGGCGTTTCGCGCGACGATCGCGGGCTCCGCGCCGGGCCCCACCATCGCCATCCTGGCCGAGTACGACGCGCTGCCCGGCATCGGCCACGCCTGCGGTCACAACGTGATCGCGACGGCCGGCGCCGGGGCCGGCGCCGCCCTGGCGCGCGCGCTGGGCGCCCTGCCCTTCGCGGGCCGGATCCAGGTGATCGGCACGCCGGCCGAGGAAGGCGGCGCCGGCAAGGTGAGGCTGATGGACGCCGGCGTCTTCGACGGTGTCGAGGCCGCCATGATGATCCACGGCCGGTGCGGCACGCAGGTGTGGCGCCCGACGCTCGGGATCATCAAGGTGAAGGTCGAGTTCTTCGGCCAGGCCGCGCATGCCTCGTCGTGGCCGTGGCGCGGCGTCAACGCGCTGAACGCCGTCATCTCGCTCTTCAACGCGCTCGACGCCATGCGGCAGCAGGTCCGCACCGATGCGCGGGTGCACGGCGTGATCACCAAGGGCGGGGAGCAGGCGAACATCATCCCCGAGTACACGAGCGCGGAATTCTACCTGCGCGCCACGACCGTCGCGTACTGCCGCGAGCTGCTGCGCCGCTTCACCGCCGCCGCCGAGGGCGCGGCCGGCGCCACCGGGTGCCGCGTGCAGGTCACGGCCGATCCCACGATCCACGAGCCGATGAAGGCCAACCCGACCATGGCCGAGCTCTTCAGACAGAACCTCGCGTACATCGACTTCCCCGAAGATCCCGACGACGGACAGGCGGGCTACGGCTCCACCGACTGCGGCAACGTGAGCCAGCGACTGCCGACCATCCATCCGTACATCCGCATCTCACCCGACGGCGTGCCGGGCCACTCGCGCGAGTTCGCACAGTGGGCGCGCTCGCCGCTGGCGCGTGCGGGCATGGTCGCCGGCGCCAAGGCGCTGGCGCTCACCGCGCTCGACCTGCTGGCGGCGCCCGACGCGCTTGCGCGGGCCCGGCAGGACTTCTCCCGTGAAGGAGGACAGGCATGAGACGCGTGGTCATCGTCGCGCTGGGGTCGCTGCTGGCCGGATGTGCGATGATGCAGCCCTCGGCCGATACCGCCGCCGTCGTCGAGCTGCGCAACGCCTCGGGGACGAGCGTCGGCACGGCGAATCTGACGCAGGCCGGCAGCGTCGTCCGCATCGTGCTCGACGCCAAGGGTCTCACGCCCGGTCTGCACGCCGTTCACATCCACGCCGTCGGCAAGTGCGATCCGCCGGACTTCACGAGCGCGGGACCGCACTTCAATCCGACGGGCAAGCAGCACGGTGCCCTCAACCCTCAGGGCTCGCACGCGGGCGACCTCCCGAACCTGAACGTCGGCTCCGACGGCAACGGACGCCTCGAGACGGCCACCGAGCAGATCAGCCTCGGCACCGGCGCCGCGTCGCTGTGGGATGCCGACGGCTCGGCGCTGGTCGTGCACGCCGCTCCCGACGACTTCAAGACCGACCCCACCGGCAACTCCGGCGCGCGCGTGGCCTGCGGCGTCGTCATGAAATCGCCGAAGTAGTCACCGCGCCCGCCGGCAGCGGGCGCGGAGCGCGGCCCGTGTATTCGGCCCGCGGCCGGATGAGGCGGTTGTCGGCGTATTGCTCGAGCGCGTGCGCGCACCAGCCGGCCACGCGACCGGTGGCGAAGATGGATGTGCACAGGTCGGCCGGGATGCCGAGCGCGTCGTACACCACCGCCGAGAAGAAGTCGACGTTGACCGGCAGGCTCGTGCGGGTCCGCATGGCGTCGTAGACCGCCTCCGCCACCGCGAACATCCGCGTCCGTCCCGTCGCCTCGGCCATCGTCTTCGCCATGCCGCGTAGCACGCGCGCCCTCGCGTCGTCCACGCGGTACACGCGGTGGCCGAATCCGGGCACCCGCGCCTTCGGATCGGCTCGCTCGGCGCGCGAGCGTCCCTGGCGCCGGCCGAGACGCGACTCCACGAACGCCTCGGCGCGCCCGGGCTCGCCGATCTCCTGGAGCATCAGCAGCACGTCCTCGTTGGCGCCCCCGTGACGCGGCCCCTTCAGCGTCGCCAGTGCGGCGACGACGGCGGCGTGCAGGTCCGCCAGCGTCGCCACGGCCACCCGCGCCACGAAGGTCGACGCGTTGAACTCGTGATCGGCGTGGAGCGTGAGGGCCACGTCGAGGACGCGCGCGACGTCCGGCGTCGGGTCGTGACCCTCCAGCAGCCGGAGAAAGTAACCCGCGTGCGAGCCGCCGACGCCGCCGGCGACCGGCTGGCGCCCCGTACGCAGGCGATGCCACGCGGCGACGATCTCCGGGATGCGGTTCATCAGCCGGAACGACTTGCGGACGTTCGACTCCGGATCGTCGGCGCGCGCGTCGGGGTCGAGGGCGGCGCTGAACGAGACGGCCGTGCGCAGGGCGTCCAGCGAATGGCAGTCGCGCGGCAGCGCGCGCAGCAGCTCGACGATCGGCGCCGGCAGCCCGCGCGCGGCCTCGAGATGCGCGCGGAACTCGGCACTTTCCGGCGGCGTCGGCAATTCTCCCCGCCACAGCAGGAACGTCACCGCCTCGAACGGGACCGACCCCGCGAGGTCGCCGATCTCATAGCCGCGGTAGTAGAGCCGGCCCGCAGCGCCGTCGATGGCGCAGATGGCGGAGCGGGCGGCGATGACGTCCTCGAGCCCGGCTTTGAACGCGCTGTCCATGGCATGCTCCTCCTATTGACGTAGCTTGATTTATATTGATTTAGATTGACTGGCGATGCAAGCCCCTCGACCGGGGAGGAGCGCCGCTGCTACCGTGGACGCCGTGGCGAGGATCGTGGACGGCGAGGAGTATCTGACCGTCGAGGAGGCCGCGCGCCTGCTTGGCGTGAAGGCGGCGACGCTCTATGCGTACGTCAGCCGCGGGGTGCTGCGGTCGTATCGCGAGGGGACCAAGCGGCAGCGACTCTACCGGCGCGCGGAAGTCGAGGCGCTACGACGGCTGGACCGTGGTGCGCCGCCCAGGATTCCGCCCGCCGACTCCTGGATCCGAGATTAGCCGCTTGAGCGGCGGCGCTCGGCGGCGCGCTCGGACTCGAGGCGCTCGAGGTCGACGGCCGAGTGATCCGCGAAGGTCATGGCGGCCGCGATCGCGGGGTGGCGCTGCTCGATCAGGCGGTGCATGGTCTGCGCGATCCGGCGATATGACGGATGACCCTGGGGCGCGCTCCGAAGCTCGATGAGGTGCATCGCCTCGCGCGCGTTCATCTCCAGGTAGAAGCGAACGCGGTAGGCCATCGCCACCGCGTAGGGCGCCACTTCCGGCAGGCCGGCGGCGACGATCGCGTCGTGCAGCGCGGCGGAGGCGTCAAGCGTGCGCCGCCAGTCCTCGCGCCCGCCCGCCTCGGCGACGGCCTCGGGCATGACCGAGCCGTGGCGCGGCGACAGCCGCTGCCATTCGAGCGACAGCAGGCGGTGACGCTGAAGGTCGCGGAAGGCCCCGTAGTCCGCCAGCACGTCGAACCGGTAGCTCGTTCGCTCCAGGGCGCGACCCGGCTTGTGGCGGCGGTTCGTTCGCTTACCGAGGTACGCGGCCAGCACGGCCGCGCGCTCGCCGGCGCTCATGCGACGCGCGATCCCCAGCAGCTGGTCGTCGGGAAGCGACGACGCCGCGTACAGCGCGGCGGCGACCACCTTCACTTCCCCCTCGGGATCGAAATCGGTCAGGGTGACCTCCGCGCGCGGCTCGGGCGCGGTCTCGCCCACCGCCTGCTCGGCCGCGCGCTCGACGGCGGCCCGCGCGTCGGCGAGGTACGCGGCCCAGGCGCCGCCGCGATCCGGCAGGTCGACGCGCCTGAGGAACGCCGGGATCACCTTTCGCAGCTCGACCAGCATCAGGTCGGCGTAGGCGCGCACCTCGCGCAATGGATGGGCGCGCATGCGGAGGAGCAGCTGCTCGTAGCTCTGGCCGGTCCCGAAGATGCCCACGTTCGAGACGGTGGCCGCCGGCAGCATCCCGCGGAGCGTGTCGAGAGCCTTCGCCCGCAGGCTCAGCCGCCAGACGGACTCGGACGTCTGCGCGTCCCGCGGAAACCGCTGCTCGAAGTGCGCGCGCATGCGAGGCAGCCACGCGCGATACGTGTCGAACGCCGCATCCAGAGTGGCGACATATTGCTCGCGGAGCGGGCCGGCCAGCTCCGCAGGCACGTGATAGCGATAGCGGCCACCGGGCCGGTCGTCGTAAGGAACGTAGCGCGTCGACTGCTCGAGGTAGGCCATGAGCCGACCCCATTCGAGCACCTTGGTCAGAATGTTGGAGGCGCCCTCGCAGGCCAGATGCACGCCGCCGAGCTGGGCGACGGAATCGTCGCCGTATTCGAGGAAGACACGCTCGTAGAGCTGCTCGGCGCGCTCCGTCCCCGTCGTCGACGTCGGCACCGCCGCGCTGCCCTGAGCGAACTCGTCGAGATAGAGGCGGCGGAGCGATTTCGGCGAGCGGGAGTAGCGCGCGAACAGCGCGCCCTTGACCACCTCGGGAAGGTTCACCAGCGCGAAGACAGGTCCGTCGAGATTCGTGAAGTACGGCTCGAGGGCGGCGCGCTCGTCCGGCGTGAACGCCTCGCTCATCCGGAACGATCTTAGCCGAGCGTGCGGAGCAGCGCCACCACCGTCACCGCGCAGGTCACCGAGACGAGCAGATTGACGCCCCGCGCGGCGAGCACGAGGACGACGATGGCGCCCCAGAGCGGCGGATGGGCCAGACTCGCAGCCAGCCGACCATCGCGCACGAGGACGAGCGGGATGGCCAGCGCCGGCAGCACGGCCAGTGGCACCAGGCGCAGCCAGAGCCGGACGCGCGGCGGGAGCGGCCGGCTCGCCAGCGCCAGGAACATCGGGGCGCGCGTCAGGTACGTCGCCACGGCCATGCCGACGATCGTGAGCCAGACGTGGAACCTCACGCCGCGTCCTCGACCGGCAACACCAGCGCGCCGACGGCGCTGGCGACGAGTCCGGCGATCACGATGTGCCAGTTCCCGGGCAGCACGAGCGCGAGCGCCACGGCGAGGACGGCGGCGCCTATGGCCACGAGCCAATCGCTGCGGCGGCGGAGCTGCACGGCCACGAGCGAGAGGAACACCGCCGGGAACGCGAAGTCGAGCCCGTATCGCTCGGGGGTCTCGACGAGCCCGCCGAGCAGCGTGCCGACGACGACGCCGCCCACGAAGGAGCCGGCGATGGCGGCCGCGCTGCCGAGATAGACGCCGGCGTCCGGCGGCTGCGACCGCGCGGCCGCCACCGCGAACGACTCGTCGTTGATCAGGTGGGCGATGAGCGCCAGCCAGCGACGCCGGAATCCGCGGAACGATGGCGCCAGCGTGGCGGCCATCAGGTAATGGCGCATGTTGACCACGTACGTGGTCAGGATCACGGCCACGGCGGGCGCGCCGGCCGCGATCATCGGCACCGCCACGAACTGCGAGGCGCCGGCGAAGACCAGCAGCGACATGCCCCACACTTCGAGAGGTCGCAGGCCTGCCTGCACCGCCAGGCCGCCGAAGACGGTACCGTAGACGAAGACCGACGGCACGAGCGCGAGCGAGGCGACGAGGCCGACGCGCGCCCCCGCCGCGAGCCCCACGGTCTCCGTCAGCTCTTTTGCATGTACGCCGGCGTGCCCGTCCCGGGATAGAAGTCCTCCCGCGGCGGCGCGAAGACGTCGATCAGCTCCGCGTCCTCGGGGAACCACGCCTCGTGCTCGACGTTGCCCGGGATGACGCCGATGTCGCCGGGCGCGCACATCCGGCGGTCGGCGCCCATCCGGAGATCCATGCGCCCGGACAGCATCCAGAACGCCTGCTCGTGCGGATGCTTGTGGGCAGCGGCGTGGACGCCCGCCTTCATCGACCACCACACGATCATCGTCTTGTCGCCGATGAGCACGCGGCGCGAGATCTTGTCGGTGATCTTCTCCTCGGGCAGGTCCTTCAGCGTGTGAAAGCCGGCCATGCTGAACATCGCGTCCTCCTTCGATCGCGGACCAACCGTAGTCAGCCGCGTCCGTGGTGTCAAGGCGCTACAATACGGCACTCCGGCGGAGGAAGGACACCATGGCGCGACTGAAGATCGGCTTCATTCCTATCGAGGGCGGCCACTACTACAAGGAAGCGCTCCAGGAAGTGACGCGGGCCGAGGAGCTCGGTTTCGATTCGGTGTGGATGGAAGAGCATCACTCGGTGACGAACCACTACTGGCCGTCTCCGTTCACGGTTCTCGCCGGCTTCGCGACCCGGACGTCGAAGGTCGCGCTCGGCACTGACATCGCGGTGGCCGCCTTTTACCATCCCGTCCGTCTTGCCGAAGACGTCGCCCTGCTCGACATCATGTCGGGCGGCCGCGCGATCCTGGGCCTGGCGATCGGCTACAAGCCCGACGAGTTCGCGCTCTATGGCGTTGAGCTGGAAAAGCGTGGTGCCCGCTTCGAGGAACAGCTGGCGATCGTGAAGGGCTTGTGGACGAACGAAAGCGTGTCGTTCAAGGGCACGTACTACACCGTCGAAGGACGGCTCGAGCCGAAGCCGCTGACGAAGCCGCATCCTCCGATCTGGATCGGCGGCTGGGGCGACATCACGCTGCGCCGGGCGGCGACGCTGGCCGACAACTGGATCCCCGGGCCGACCGCGGATCTCAGGCGTCTGCTCGCCGGCAAGCAGCAGTTCCTCGCCAATCGTCACGCCGCCGGCGTGATCGTGCCGGTGACCGAGTGGCCGCTCACGCGGGACGTGATCATCGCGGAGACGGACAAGAAAGCGCGCGAGCTGGCCGAGGAGCACATCATGGTCGCCTACCGGCGGGAGTACGCGGGCGGCTGGCGGCATCCGTTCATCGACGCCAGCATCGCGACCGATCTCGACAAGCTGATGGAGGACCGCTTCATTATCGGCGGGCCCGACCAGGTGATCCCGAAGATCCGACGCTTCGTGGAGACCTACGGCATGACGCATCTGATCTGCCGAACCTTCTTTCCCGGCATGCCGCACCCGCACATCATGAGGGAGCTGGATCTCATCGCGACGGAGGTCATGCCCGCCTTCAAGTAACCGTCAGATTTGATCAAAAGTGGTCCGACCAAACCCCGGCACGGCGTCTGATTGGCTGGTACAATGACGCTTGATCACGCTTCTGGGAGTGACAGCGCCATCGCTCAGACGGTCTATCGTGTGGATCGGTCGTACTCGTGGAACTATAGCCACGCTCCAACGCTCCCGCGTGTTCGCCGCCTACCGCTCGGACCCGGCGGCAAGCTCTTCGATCGCCAGCTCAACTCGGGTCTCGGCATCGCCTCCGGTCCTCTGCTGAACTCCAGGTGGCTCGAGGGCTACGCGCGTCTCGGGTACGACGTTCTGACCTATAAGACGGTCCGCTCGATGGCGGTGCCCGCGCACGCGCTGCCGAACATCCGGCCCGTGGAGAATCACGAGCACGCGGCGGTGGCCACGCGCCGATCCCAGACGAACGGCCATCCCACGCTGGCCGTCTCGATGGGCATGCCGTCGGCGGAGCCGGACGTCTGGCGCAAGGACGTGCGGCGCGCCAAGGACAAGCTCGGAGCGGGCCAGTTCCTGATCGTCAGCGTGATGGGGACGCACGCGCCGGGCGCCGACGCCGAGCAGCTCATCAACGACTACGTCCTCTGCGCGGTGTGGGCCGCCGAGGCCGGCGCCGACGCCGTCGAGGTCCACCTGGCCGTCCCCGATCCGTTCTCGGAGCAGCCGCAGATGATCTACGAGAACATTCCGCTGGCGGCGCAGATCCTCTACCGCGTGCGGACGAACGTCACCCGTCCACTGCTCACGAAGCTCGGCGTCTTTCGCACGCCGCGGCTTCTGCACGACACGGCCACCAAGCTGGCGTCGTGGTCGAATGGCTTCGTGATGGTCCACGGCATCCGCCGGCGCGTCATCGACGAGGCCGGCAACAGCGCCTTCGAGGGCGCCGGGCGGGATCGCGCGACCATCGTGGGCGCCGACACCTGGCCGCTGGCCTCGCGCCAGGTCGAGGAGATGCTGTCCTGGCGCAAGGCCGGGGCCTGGGACCGGGCGATCCTCGCCGTCGGGGGAATCACCACCCCGGAGCGGGCCGACCACCTCTTGCGGGAGGGCGCGAACGCGGCTCTGATCGCCACCGCCGCCCTCTTCGACCCACTGTTCGCCGTTCGCTTCCGCCGGCTGCGCGCCACCGCCGTCGCCTGACCTGGCGCGGCTTGACACTCGCCGGACCGCGCGCTATGGTCGCGGCGTTTCGCTCGGCCGTGCACGATCGATGTGTGACGTCCTCGAAGGAGAGGAATCATGAAGAAGCTGGGGATCGTCGCCGCACTGCTCTCGATCACGTTCTGCTTTCCGTCGCCGGGCCAGGCCCAAGTCAGGGGCGTCTATTGGACCACCAGCGGCTTCTTTGGTCCGTTCAACATCCAGGGGTTGATTCCGAGTGTCCCCAAGGAGAAGGCGCGGGACGTGACGATTCCCGTCAGCATGTGGGTCATCGACCATCCGAAGGGCCTCGTGGTGTTCGATACCGGCAACAACGCCGCGGTGTCTGATGGCCAGTGCAAGAAGCACTGGGTGGCAGGAAACTGCGACTTCCTCAAGCCCAGCCAGAAGCGCGAGGACGTCATCGACGCGCAGTTGAAGAAACTGGGTTACTCGACGGACCAGGTGAAGGCGGTCATCACGTCACACGCGCACCTGGATCACATCGGCAACATCAAACTGTTCCCGAAGGCGATCCATGTCATCCAGAAGAAGGAGCTCTACCAGGCGTGGTGGCCTGAGAAGTTCCAGCGGGAGGGTGGCGTCTTCGTGGTCGGCGACTTCGACGGACCGGCCCGCGAGTTCAACTATCTGGAGCTGGAAGGCGATTACGATCTGTTTGGTGACGGAAGCGTGACCATCCTCAGCACGCCAGGTCACACGCTCGGCCATCAGTCGGTCAAAGTGAAACTCGCCAGCGGAAAGACGATGGTCATGGCGCAGGACGCGATCTGGATGCAGGAGAACCTCGACGGCTATCCGGCCGGGCTCAACTACAGCGTCAAGGACTATAACAATTCGATCAACCGGTTGAAGACGATCCGCGATTTCGAAGGCGCGCAACTGTACTTCGGTCACGATCAGGACCAGTACAAGGCCGGCGGCGGCAGGTGGTACAAGTAGCCGCTCCCGAACGTCGATAGGACAAGGCCCTCCGCGACGGCGGGGGGCCTTGTTGTTTTGGCCATGACTTCCGTCTCAAGCGTGATCGCGCTCGAATCGGTGTCGAAGCGCTACGGCTCCCGGCTGATCCTCGACGATCTCTCCTTCACGGTTAACCAGGGTGAGATCGTTGGCTTTCTCGGCCCCAACGGCGCCGGCAAGACCACCACGATGCGCATCATCGCGGGCTTCACAGCGGCCAGCTCCGGCCGCGTCACCGTGGCCGGCTACGACATGGCGACGCAGCAGCTCGAAGCCGCGCGCGTCATCGGCTACGCGCCCGAGCGCCCGCCGCTCTACGACACGCTCGATGTCTCGAGCTACTTGCGCTTCGTGGCCAAGGTGAAGGGCATGCGCGGCGCCGGCATGGCCGCGGAACTGGAGCGCGTGAGCGTGGCGTGCCGGCTCGAGGCCGTGTTGCGTCAGGAGATCTTCAAGCTGTCGAAGGGCTACCGACAGCGGCTCGGACTTGCACAGGCGCTGCTCGGACGCCCGCAAGTGCTGCTGCTCGACGAGCCCACAGCCGGCCTGGATCCCGGTCAGATCCACGAGACACGCGAGGTCATCCGCGCGTTCGGCGCAGACCACGCGGTGCTGCTGAGCACACACATCCTCGGAGAGGTCACGCTGATCTGCCGGCGCGTCGCCATCATCGACCGCGGCCGCCTCCTCGCCGTCGACTCGCCGGCCGGCTTGCAGCGCGCCGTGGAGGAGACGAACCGCGTGACGCTTCAAGTCGTCGCGCCACCAGCGGCGCTGCGAGAGGAACTGCTGGCGCTCGAGGGCATAAGCGCGCTCGACATCCGCTCCTCGGCGGACGGTGGGCCGATGCTCACCGTGGAGTGCCAGGTGGCGTCTCGGAACGGCATGGAGGCGGCCATTGCCCGCGCGGTCACGCGTCGATGGGATCTGCACCACCTGGAGCGCAACCAGCCGACGCTGGAAAATGTGTTCCTGCACTATGTGAAGGACACCGAGCGCCCATGAGCGGCACGCTGGCCGTCTATCAGAAGGAGCTGGCCAGCTACTTCCGCTCGCCGATCGCCTACTACGTGGTCGCCGTGTACTTGCTGGGAGCGGGCTATTTCTTCCTCTACAACATCTTCCTCACCGGCGAGACGGCGATGGCCGGGACGTTCCAGAACATGGGGATCCTCCTCATCACGCTGGCGCCGCTGATCTCCATGCGCCTGTTCGCGGCGGAGTTCAGCGCCGGCACGGCCGAGCTCCTCCTGACCCTCCCCCTCGGGTCGTGGCAGATCGTGCTGGGTAAGTACCTCGGCGCGGTCACGATCCTCTTGTTGATCGCGACTGGCACTCTCGTCTATCTCATCCCCCTGTACCTGTTCGGCACGCCGGAGACGTTGACGATCCTGTCCGGCTATATCGGGTTCGTGCTCCTCGGCATGGCGTGCCTCGCCATCGGTGAGTTCTTCTCGGCCCTGACGCACAATCAGATCGTGGCCGCGCTCCTGACGGCGGCCGTGCTGCTCGCCTTCTGGTTCGTCGGCCATCTCCAGAGCTTCCAGGCGTCGTACGCCATGCGCAGCCTCTTCGGATATCTCTCCTTCGCCCTCCACTTCGCCGACTTCATCCAGGGACTGCTTCGGACGGAAGGCGTGACCTTCTTCCTCGTCGTCTCGGGGGTCGCGCTCACGTTCAGCGCGAGCTACCTCCAGTGGCGCCGCTGACGTGAACTCCGTCGTGCGCTCCCGACTCCTGCTGATTGTGGGCCTGACCATGCTCGCGGCGGCCGCCGGCCTTCACGCAATCCTCCTCGAGACCGCCCTGACGACGCTGGCGCTGGGCGCCGTAGGCCTGGTCCTCACGGCGGTCGCGGCGATCGCCCTCTGGCAGGAGCTGGGCGCCCTCGCCCGGCGCCGCCGCGGCGAGATCGCGCTCTACACCCTCGGCCTCGTCGGCGTGCTGCTCGCCGTCGCCTATCTGTCGGCGCGCTATCCGGCGCGCTTCGATCTCACGACCACCGGGCAGTACTCGCTGGCGGAGCCCACCGTCACCATGCTGAAGCGCCTGGACAAGCCCGTCCGCATCGTGTTCTTCCACGATCCGATGATGCGCGACACGGTCGAGCTCTACGAGCTCATCGCGAAGCAGACCCGGCGGGTGAGCGTCGAGTTCTACGATCCGATGATCAACCCCGCCCAGGCGCGGATGCTCGGGGTCAACTTCGCGGGGACGGCCGTCATGGAGAGCGAGGGCCGCCGCCTGGTCGTCAACAGCGGGAGCGAGACCGACATCGCCAACGGCATCCTGCGCGTCTCGCAGAGCGCCATTCAGCGCGTCTGCTTCCTGGACGGCCACGGCGAGCCCGATCCGTTCAGTCTCGAATCGCACGATCACCTCGAAGGGGCTCCCGGCCACTCGCACGGGCTCGGCGCCCGCTACGTGTTGCACGAGCGGCACGGGATGGCCAAGGCCCGCCACGCGCTCGAGACGCTGAACTACACGGTGCAGAAGGTCCTCCTGCTCAGGGGAGCCACCTCCCTCGCCGACTGCGCGCTGCTGGTGGTGCCGGGGCCGAAGACCGCGCTGCTGCCGATGGAGGTGGCGGCGATCCGCGACTACCTCGCCAACGGCGGCAACGCCTTCTTCATGCTCGATCCGTTCGTGAGGACCGGCCTCGAGGCCGTCGTCCGCGACTACGGCGTGGTGATCGAGGACGACCTCGTCATCGACGAGGCGAGCCACTTCTGGGCGGATCTCTCGGCGCCGGCCGTCAGCGACTACAACCGCCATCAGATCACGCGCGAGCTGCCGCTGACGTTCTTCCCCGGCGCCCGCTCGCTCTCGCCCACACCGGAGCGCGTGCCCGGGACATCGGTCACGCCGCTCGTCAACTCTTCGAAGAACAGCTGGGGGCAGCGCAATGCGGACCGGGTCGGCTTCGTCAAGGGCCGCGACACCGCCGGGCCGAACACGCTCATGGTCGTTGCGCTTCGGCGAGCATCGGAGGCGGACGGCCGGCGCTCCCGGCTGGCCGTGGTGGGCGACTCCGACTTCGCCACCAACTCCTTCTTTCACATCATGGGCAACGCGGCCCTGTTCCTGAATACGGTGAACTATCTGGCCGCCCAGGAAAACCTGATCGGCCTCCAGCCGCGCACGGCAGACCTGCCGCGCATCAACCTCACCAACCGCCAGATGAAGGCGACGTTCTTCCTCTCCGTGCTGCTCGTTCCCGCGCTGCTGGCGGCGGTGGGCACCGCCGTGTGGTGGAAGCAGCAGTGAGGACCGTGCCGCTCCGGCGCAGCGTCGTCGTCTGGGCGGCGCTCGGGATCCTGATGCTCGCGATCGCGGCGATCGAGTATCGCGATCGCCGCCTGGGCTCCGGCGACGCCGACGCGATCGACGCGCGGTCGCTGCTCCCGGTGCCGGTCGGGACGCTCGGCGCCGTGGAGATCGCTGACCGCGGCCGGCTCCACCGCTTCGAGCGGGCGCCCACGGGCACGTGGTTCTATCACGGCGTCCACACGGCGGCCACGGCCGCCCACAGCCATGTCGCCGATCCGGCGCTCTCCGAGCGTATCGAGCGGGCGTTCGCGGCCTTCGGCCGCGCCCGTACGGAGCGACGATTCGACCTCGAGGGCGACGCCACCGCGTATGGCCTCACCGCACCCGAGGTCGTCATCCTCGTCTATCGCCCGCACGAGCCCCAGCCCCTCGCGCAGTACGCGGTCGGCGCCGTCGCCCCGGACACGGTGAGCCGATATCTCGCGATCATCGGACGTCGCGGCGTGGTGACGATCCCGAGCTATCAGATCGACAACCTGCTGGCGCTCACCCGGGTGGCCGCGGCGAAGTCGGATGCAGGTGTGGCGGACGCCCGATGACTGTCAGGTGGTGGCTCGTCGCGCTCGCCGCGGTGACGGTGGCGATGACCGCCGACGCCACCGCCCACGAGGGGGGAAGCAACGGCTACGCGGCGATCACCGTCGAGCGCGACACGATCCGGTACAGCCTGACGCTATGGCCCGCCGCGCTGCCGCCGGCGGTGGCGAGCCAGATCAGCCGCGCGCGGGCGGGAGACGTCGCCAGTCGCGATGAGCTGATCGGATTCGTCCGCGACAAGATCACGCTCGTCGTGCAGGGCCAACGCTGCCGGGCCGGCACCGGGACCGAGCTGCCGCCGAACCCCACGACCGACAGCCTGACCGTCGTCGTGAACTTCGCCTGTGCCGGCGTGGTCAGAACGCTGCTGATTCGCGACGACCTCTTCGACGTGCTCGGTGCCGATCATCACACGCTGGCGCGCATCGACCTCCCCGGTCGCACCGCCCAGTTTGCGTTCAGCCCGGAGTCGCGCGAGGCCGCGGTGACGCTCGAGCGCGCGCCGGCGGGCGGCTTCGTGAGCTTCCTGCGACTCGGCGTCGAGCACATCCTGGAGGGCTGGGATCACCTGCTCTTTCTGCTCGTCTTGCTGCTCCGCGGTGGTCACTGGCTGTCGCTCGCGAAAATCGTCACCGCGTTCACCGTCGCTCACAGCATCACGCTGGCGCTGGCGGCGCTGGACATCGTGGTGCTGCCCGCCCGCCTCGTCGAGGCCGTCATCGCGCTCTCGATCGCCGTCGTCGCCGCCGAGAACCTGTTCCTTCGGCCGGTGGTCGTCCGTCGCTGGCTGGTGAGCTTCTGCTTCGGGCTCGTCCATGGCTTCGGCTTCTCGTCGGTGTTGCGCGAGCTCGGCCTCCCCGCGCATGGATTGCTGCTCTCGCTCTTCGGGTTCAACGCCGGCGTCGAGCTCGGTCAGGCGCTCGTGGTGGCGCTCGCCCTGCCGGCGCTGGCGCTCGTACGCAAGACGCGGTGGGAGCGGCGCCTCATCTGGAGCTCATCGGCCGCGATCCTCCTGGTCGGCGTCGCGCTCTTCTTCGAGCGCGCTTTTTTGTAGGGATGGGGGGCCCCGAAATGGCCCCATGCCCCCCAAACGTTCGGCGCGTCCCGGCGGAGCCGGGGCATCGTCTTTATCGCGTATGGCGTTCGGGTCGGCGCGCCAGCGTCTCGTGGATCGCCAGCGCAAGGCGTCCGAACTCCGGCAGCGCCCGCGTGGCCGGCGTCCGGGGCCGAGCAAGCGGGACGTCGAACGTCTTCGTGACCTGGCCGGGCCGCGGAGAGAGGACGGCCACCCGGTCGGCGAGAAACACCGCCTCCGGAATGGAGTGCGTGACGAAGACGATGGTCTTGCGCTCGGCCAGCGATTCGCCCCAGACGCGCAAGAGCTCGAGGTTGAGGTCGTCGCGGGTCATGGCGTCGAGGGCCCCGAACGGCTCGTCCATGAGCAGCAGGGGCGGATCGAGCAGCAGCGCACGGCACAGGGACGCGCGTTGCTGCATGCCGCCGGAGAGCTCGCGCGGAAGCTTGCGGGCGAAGTCGTCGAGACCGACGAGCGACAAGAGCGCGTCGGCACGGGCGTGCAAGCGCCGGGGATCGAGTCCCGACAGCTCCGCGGGCAGCAGCACGTTGTCCCGGACGGTGCGCCACTTCAACAAGATCGGCGCCTGGAACACCATGCCGACGGCGGCGATGGGCCCGTCGACGGGCCGGCCCTCCACGCGCACCGTGCCCGTGGTCGGCGTCCGGAGGCCGGCCACGATGCGCAGCAGCGTGGACTTGCCGCAGCCGGACGGCCCGACGAGCGCAAGGAGCTCTCCGCGCGCGACGGCGAGCGAGACGTCGCGGAGGGCCTCGACCGGGCCGGAGTCGGCGCGGTACGTCATGCCGACCCGGTCGAGGACGATCACTTCCTGGGCGGCTCGATCTTCGTCAGCAGATCGTTGGTGAAGACCTCGTCGCAGCCGACCTTGCGCGGCATATCCGGCATGTAGGTGTTGATGAACTCGACAGTGCCGCACATCTTGCCGCGGTCCATCCAGCCGATGCCGTGCTTCGCGTAGCGCTCCGTGCGCATCAGCTCGAGCCCCAGCATCATGTTCGGCTCGATCAGCGTCACGTCGATGTCGGGCACGCGCTTCTTGAAGATCTCGAGGGCGGCCTTCGGATTGGCCATCACGTCGCGCCAGCCCATGTAGGAGGCGGCGAGGAAGTCCCGCACCGTCTGCGACCGCTCGGCGAGCATCTTCTCGCTCGTCATGATCGACATGGAATACGTGTCGAAGCCGTACTGGTGCCA
>JBIOXS010000029.1:0-3001 GCA_044869815.1 Candidatus Rokuibacteriota bacterium
CCTCCCCGCGCGCTGGTGGCAGCAAATTCTCCACAACCAGACCGCGCTGCTGATCAAGGGGACCTTTCTCTTCCGGAAGAACGTCGTGATCACCGACGTCCCGCACCACCTGAGGCACTGACCGTCCCGCAGCCGCGCGCGCAAGTCTGGTACACTCGACCACCGCGTGACCAGTCGATGAAGATCGCTCTCGTCGCTGACGGCCCGCTCGATGCGGCCGCCACGCTCGCCCGCTATCACCTGTGGGGCGAGGACCCCGCGAACCGCCTGGACGGCGACGTCTTCCGGCGCGTTGCGCGCGTCGATGGGCGCTTGCTGCCGTACGAGGTGCGCTGGTCGGGCGGCGTCGAGGACGCCCGGCTGAGCATCACCGTTCCGGAGGCGGCCGGCGCCGGCATCGAGCGCGTGGTCACGCGCGAGGTGCGCCGCATCTTCGGTCTCGACTTCGATCTGGTTGGGTTCTACCGCATGGCGAAAGCCGACACGGCGCTGGCGCCCCTGGTCGAGCGCCTGCACGGCTTGCGGCCGACGCTGGCGCCGACCCCGCTCGAGATGCTGGTGGGATCCATCACGGCGCAGCAGGTGAACCTCTCGTTCGCCTTCGCGTGCCGCGCGCGCCTGGTGCGCCGCTGGGGCACTCGCCACTGCGTGCCGGGCGGCGAGCTCTATGCGTTTCCGGATGCCGCCGCCCTCGCCGCGGCACGGGTCCGGGAGCTGCGCGCGCTGAAGTACTCCACCCGGAAGGCTGAGTACATCCGTGACCTCGCGCGCTCCGTGGTGGCCGGCGCGCTCGATCTGGAGGCGCTGGCCGAGGCGCCGAACGCCGACATCATCGCGCGGCTGACGGCGCTGCGCGGTCTCGGCCGCTGGACGGCGGACTGGTTTCTCGCGCGTTCCTGTGGCCGCGGCGACATCTGTCCCGCCGGCGACCTCGCCGTGCGCAAGGCCTTCGAGCATCACTACGGGCGCGGTCGCACGTTGAGCGAGGAGGCGATCCGCCGGCGTGCCCGCGCGTGGGGCGAGTACCAGAACCTCGCCGTCCACTATCTGCTGGCGGGCATGCGCCTCACCGCCGCCGCGCGGGGAGGGGAAGCGTGAAAGGGCGGCTGCCGATTCTCGGTCAGCCGAATCCGGACGTCCCCAAGGACGTGCACCTGGTGGGGCGCTATGCGCTCGGCGTCACGTGGGCGGACGAGCACGGATCGATCTACCCGTTCGAGCACCTCCGCCGCGGCTGCGGCTGTGGCGCGTGCGCGACGCTCACGGAGGTGGAGCCGGCCATGGCCTGGCCGGACGAGATCAAGCGCACCGACAGGGGACTCGCCGTCACATGGTCGGACGCGCACGCGAGCCTCTATCCCTACTCGGAGCTGCGCACGCTGTGTCGCTGCGCCGGCTGCCTGGGCGGGCATTAGTGGACGATCGCCGCAAGCGCCGCGCTCTCTACGGCGTGATGCTCTCGGTCTTTCTGGCGGCGATGGAGTCGACGGTGGTGGCGACGGCCATGCCGACCGTGGTCGCAAGCCTCGGAGGCGTCCACATCTATTCGTGGGTCTTCTCCGGGTTTCTGCTGACCTCCACGGTGACCATGCCCCTCTGGGGACGGCTCTCCGACCTGATCGGCCGCCGGCCGATCTTTCTCACCGGGCTGGCGATCTTCCTGGCAGGCTCGGCGCTCTCGGGCGCCGCGCAGAGCATGGGGCAGCTCATCGCGTTCCGCATGCTGCAGGGCGTGGGGGCCGGCTCGCTCATGACGCTGGGCATGACGATCGTCGGCGAGCTGTTCGGTCTCGAGCAGCGCGCGAAGATGCAGGGCTACGTCTCCGGCGTGTGGGGCGTGGCCTCCCTGCTCGGCCCGCTCCTCGGCGGACTGCTGACCGATCACGTCTCGTGGCGCTGGGTCTTCTACATCAACCTGCCGTTCGGCGCCGTCGCGATGCTGCTGCTGCGGGATGCGCTGCCGGAGGGCCAGCGACGACCTCACCGGCTGGACTACGCGGGGGTGGCGCTGTTCTCCGTCGGCGTCTCGGCGCTGCTGATCGGCATCATGGAAGCCGGGCGCGTCGGCCGCTGGACGGGCCTCGACGTCGTGCTGCCGCTCGCGGCCGCGGTGGGAGCGCTGGCCGCCTTCGTGGCGGTCGAGCGGCGGGCCAGCGAGCCGATCGTGCCGCTGCGGCTGTTCCGGTACCGCATGGTCAGCGCCGCATCGCTGAACGGGCTGCTGTCGGGCATGGCGATGTTCGGCGCGATCTCGTTCGTCCCGCTGTTTCTCCAGCACGTGAGCGGCATGTCGGCGACCGCGGCCGGGTTCGTACTGACGCCGTTCGTGCTCGGCTGGGTGACCATGTCGATCGTCAGCGCGCGGCTGGCGCTCCGGGTCGGCTACCGCGCGCTGGTCGTGTCCGGCATGGCCTGTCTCGCGGTGGCGTTCCTGATGCTCGCTCGCTGGGCCCCCGGGCTCACGCAGGGGGTGGCCATGCGGGACGCGCTCGTGGGCGGCATCGGAATGGGATTGACGTTCGTGCCGATGCTCATCGCCGTGCAGAGCGCGGTGCCGCGCGCCGATCTCGGCACCGCCACGTCGATGACGCAGTTTTGCCGGACCATCGGCGGGGCCGTCGGCCTGTCCGTAATGGGCGCCGTGATGATCCGCCGGCTGGGGGCCGGGGCGCCGATGGCCGCGGCCCTGCATGCCGTCTTCACCGTCGGCCTCGTGATCAGCGTGATGGCGCTCGTGTCCGCGTTCCTCGTGCCGGGCGGGCGCGCGCAGGAGCTGGCCGGGGCCGAGATGCGCGGCGAGCCGACCCGCGCGGGCGGATAAGGAGGAGCCATGGCTGGCGACGCGCCGTTCCTCGAGCGTCTGGCCCAGATGCCGCCGGTGGCGGCCGCCGAGGCGGCCGCGCTCCTCGAGCGCCTGGATGAGCCCAATACGGATCCGGTGATCGGGCCGTTGTTCGGCGCCGACGACGACGGCGAGACCGTGGTCAACCCGCTGGTGCCG
>JBIOXS010000030.1:0-25415 GCA_044869815.1 Candidatus Rokuibacteriota bacterium
TGAGGTGCTGCCGGAAGAACGCGAGCGTGCGGCGCCAGGCGTCGTCGGCGGCCGCCTTGTTGTAGACGTCCGCGCGCTCGTCATTGAAGAACGCGTGATCGACGCCCGGGTAAATGTGAATCTCGGACTGCTTGCCGGCCTTCTTGATCGCGGCATCGACGTCCTTGGCCGCTTGCGGCGTCACGAAGGCGTCCTTCTCGGCGAAGAGTCCGAGCACCGGCCCCGAGAGCTTCTTGTAGTCCGGCTTCACGTTCGGATGAATGCCGTAGAAGTCCACCACCGCTCCGACGTTGGGATTCACGGTGGCTGCGAACAGCGCGAGCTGACCGCCCATGCAAAAGCCGACGACACCGACCTTCGCCGTTGCCGACTGGCCGGCGAGGAACTTCGCCGCGCCCCGGAGGTCCTTCTCGGCCTGCTTGATGTTGAGCGCCATGAAGAGCTTGCCGGCGGCGTCGGGCTCGTCGGCCGTCTGGCCGTGGAACATGTCCGGCGCCAGCGCAGAGAAGCCTTCGCCGGCGAATCGGTCGCACACGTTCTTGATGTGACCGACGAGCCCCCACCACTCCTGGATCACGAGCACGCCCGGACCCTTCCCGCTCTTGGGCGCCGCCAGGTACCCCGCCGTTTTGCCGCCGTTGGAGGGAAACTCCACCATCTTGCCTGCCATACGTGACCTCCTCTCGCCTAGACCGCGGTCTCGGGTGTCGTCGCCGACGGCGCCGCCACCTTCACGGCCTTGACGTGGCGCGCGTCGGCATCCAGCACGGTGATGGTATAGCCACCGACCTGGAATTCTTCGCCCATGCGCGGGATGCGATGCAGCGTCGCCAGCACCAGGCCCGCCACCGTCTCGTAATCCTGCTTGGGAAGGCTCCAGTCCAGCGCCTCGTTGAGCTCCTCGATGTTGGTGCGGGCGGCCACCCAGTAGCTGCCGTCCGGCAGCCGATCGACGGAGGCCGGCGCGCGGTCGTGCTCGTCCTGGATCTCGCCGACGATCTCCTCGAGGATGTCTTCCAGCGTGACCACGCCCGTGGATCCGCCGTACTCGTCCACCACCACCGCCATGTGGTTGCGCGCGCGTTGCATCTCGCGCAGGAGATCGTCGATGCGCTTGGTCTCCGGAATGTAGGAGGCGGCACGGCGCAGCTCGGCCAGCGTGGCCACCTCGGCGCCGCGCTTGAGCAGGTCCATGGCCGTCACCAGCCCGACCACGTCCGTTTCCCGCTGGGCGTAGATCGGAATGCGGGAGAAGCCGCGCTGGGCGATGAGCGCGATGGCGTCGGCCGGCGTCGCGCGCTCGGACAGCATCGCTACCTCGACCAGCGGCACCATGACCTCGCGCACGGTCGTGTCACCGAGGTCGAAGATCTTGTCGATCATCTCGGCTTCCACGGTGGTGACGTCCGCCTCGTCCGGCTCCATCGACAGCAGGGCCTTGAGCTCCTCGCGGGAGACGAACTGTCGCGTGTCGGCGCTGGGGCCGCCGAAGAAGCGCAACAACGCCGACACGATCGTGTTGGTGGCCCACACGAACGGCACGAGCAGCGCGGACGCCCAGCGGATCGGCCGGTACACGCGCAGGATGAGGGTGGTGGCCCACTCGCGGGCGACCGCCTTGGGGATGATCTCGCCGAAGACCAGCATCACCGGCGTGAGCGCCGCGGTCACCAGCCACGGGGCCCAGCCGCCCAGCACCGGCAGGAGGGCGAAGGTGGCCGCCGACGACGCCACGATGTGGGCGATGGTCACACCCATCATGGCCGTCGAGAGCACCCGCTCCGGCCGGCGAAAGTCCTCCAGGTAGCGAGCGGCCGTCCGGCTGCCCTCCTCGGCGAGGTGGCGCAAGCGCAGCCGGTTGGCGGCGATGAAGGCCATCTCCGCCGCCGAGAAGAACATCGTCACCACCAAGCAGGCGGCCGCGATCCAGACGAGGCTCACGCCGCGGCCTCCGTCGAGACCGGCCGCGGAAGCGAGAGCAGCACCTCGATCACGCGCGTGCGCTCGACCTTCTCGACCGTCACCACCAGCTCGGGCGTCTCCGTCCGCTCGCCCTTGCGCGGCACGCGGCCGAAGAGGTCCAGCACCCAGCCGCCGACCGTGTCGTACGCCTCGTCGGAGATGGCGAGCCCGGTGGCGGCGTTCAGCGCCTCAACGGACAGCTTGCCGGCCACGCGGTAGGTGCGGGCGTCGATCTTCTGGATGAGGCGCTCGGGCTCGTCGTACTCGTCGGCGATCTCGCCCACGAGCTCTTCGAGCAGGTCCTCGAGCGCCACCAGGCCCGCGGTGCCGCCGAACTCGTCGACGACGATCGCGATGTGCAGCTTCTTGGCCTGAAACTCCTGCAAGAGCGCGTCGGCTCGCTTGGATTCCGGCACGAAATAGGGTGGGTGGAGGTGGGCGCGAAGGTCGAAGCCCGACGGCAATCCTTTCACGTGGGGCAGCAGGTCCTTCGTGTAGAGGACGCCGACGATCACGTCGATCGAGCCTTCGTAGACCGGGACCCGCGAGTGCAGATGCTCGCGCAGTGCCGGCAGGATCTCGGCCACCGGGGTCTCGACGTCCAGGCAGAACATGTCCGTGCGGGGCACCATCAGCGAGCGGACGAGCGTGTCTTCCAGCTCGAAGACCTTGTGGATCATCTCGCGCTCCTCGCGCTCGACGACGCCTTCGCTGGCGCCGACGTCGACCAGCGTCCGCAGCTCCTCCTCGCTGAGCGACGCCTGCGCCTCCGTGGCATGGCCGATCAGGCGGACGGTGAGCGCCGTGAGGCCGGCCAGCACGACCCGCACGGGCGTCACCAGGACTTCGAGCCAGCGCACGGGCCGCCGCACGATGGCTAGGAAGCGCTCGGGATACTTGACGGCGAGCGTCATGGGGAGAACCTCGCCAAACGTCGTCAACAGCAGCACCATCGCGATCATCTCGACGACCAGGCTGTAGCGCATCCCGAACAGGTCGTCCGCGATGCGGGTGGCGAGCGCGGAGGCGCCGATGTTGATCAACGTGATCCCGACCAGCAGCGTCACCAGCAGGTCGTGAGGCCGCGTGACGAGCGGCTCGGCCGCTCCGGGAGGTTTCGCGATGCGACGCAGTCGCGCCCGCCCGAGCGAGAAGTAGGCGGCCTCGGCGCCGGTGAGGAGCGCCGAGCAGCCGACGAGGGCGAGGAGGAGCGACAGCTGAAGGAGCAACGAGTCAAGCACGGCTGAAGTGCTCGAATCCGGCGGCCACGATCACGTCCCGGCCCTCCGCGTCGATCCAGCGCACGCCGCTGCCGACGCCGATCTCGCCCACCGCCGTGAGTGTCGTTCCCGCGGCGGCGGCGAGGCCTGCGCGCAGGGGCTCGAAGGCGCTGCGCTCGCAGGTCACCAGCAGCTCGTAGTCCTCGCCACCGCCCGTGGCCCAGGCGAGCGGATCCTGATCGAGTGCCGCCGCCACCGCCTGCGCCGCCGGCGCGACCGGCAGTCGATGAAGACCCACCGTCGCTTGCGTGCCGCTCTCCGCCACCAGTCGGGGCAGGTCGGTCGCCAGCCCGTCGGAAAGGTCCATCATGGCGGTGAGCCCGCCGGCGCCCGCCAGCCAGCGGCCCTCGGCGACACGCGGGCGCGGTCGCAGATGCGCATCGGTGACCTCCGCGAGGACAGCGGCGGGGACGCCCGGCGGTGCCTGCTTTCGCTCCAGCACGGCGAGCCCGGCTCCGGCCCGGCCGAGGAAGCCGGTGACGGCGATGACATCCCCGGGGCGTGCCGTCGAGCGCAGCACCGGCGACACCGCCTCGCCCAGGATGGTGACGTTCACCATCCAGCCTGCCGGAGACGACGAGGTGTCGCCGCCGACCACGACGACACCGTACGCGTCACACACCGCCAGCGCGCCTTCGTAGAACGCCTCGACCTCCTCCGGCCCCGTCGACTCGGGACACGCCAGCGCGACCAGCGCCCAGCGCGGCGTGGCGCCCATCGCCGCGATATCCGAGACGTTGACGGCCATCGCCTTCCAGCCGATGTCCGCCGGCTCCGCCCAGCGCCGCCGGAAGTGGACGTCCTCGAGGAGCAGATCGGTCGTGGCGACGAGCATCGTGCCCGGCGACGGCTCGAGGACTGCCGCATCGTCGCCGATGGACCGCTGCACGCCGATGGTGGCGGGCCGGGCGGCGCGAGCCCGGATCAGCCGGACGAGATCGTCCTCGGAGGGTCGTCGATCGGCGTTCATGCGCGCGCGACGGCCGCGCCCAGGAAATTGCCGAGCAGCCGCTTGCCCTCGAGCGTGAGGATCGACTCGGGGTGAAACTGCACGCCCTCGATCGGCAGCGTGCGATGGCGAACGCCCATGATCTCGCCGTCCTCCGCCCACGCCGTGACCTCGAGCTCGGCGGGCACGCTGTCCGGCAAGACGACCAGAGAGTGGTAGCGCGTGGCGGTGAAGGGGTTGGACAGCCCGGCGAACAGCCCGTGGCCGTCGTGGCGGATCTCGGACGTCTTACCGTGCATCTGCCTCTTGGCGCGTGCCACGATCCCGCCGAACGCCTGCCCGATGGCCTGGTGACCGAGGCAGACGCCGAGAATGGGTGTGCCGCCACCGAGGCGGCGGATGACCTCCAGGGAGACTCCCGCCTGTTCGGGCGTCCCCGGGCCGGGCGAGATCACGATCCGGTCGGGTCGAAGGGCCGCGACACCGGCGACGTCGAGGGCGTCGTTGCGAACCACGTGCGGATCGGCGCCGAGCTCCCCCAGGTACTGCACGAGGTTGTACGTGAAGGAGTCGTAGTTGTCGATGACGAGGATCATGCCTGTCTCCGCGCCGCCGCCATGCGGAGTGCCAGAATCACGCCCCGTGCCTTGGAGCAGGTCTCCAGCCATTCCGTCTTGGGATCGGAGTCGGCCACGATGCCGGCGCCGACCTGGACGGAGGCGCGGTTGCCGTGGCAGATGATGGTGCGAATCGTGATGCAGGAGTCGAGGTTGCCGGAGTACGAGATGTAGCCGACGGCGCCGGCGTAGGGTCCGCGGCGCGTCGGCTCGATGGCGTCGATGATCTCCATCGAGCGGATTTTCGGGGCGCCGGTGACGGTGCCGGCGGGGAAGCAGGCGCGAAGGACGTCGAAGGCATCGGCGCCGGGGCGGAGCTTTCCGACCACGTGACTGACCAGGTGCATGACGTGCGAATACCGCTCGGTCACCATGAACTCGGTGACCTTCACCGACCCGAGCTCGGTGACGCGGCCGACGTCGTTGCGCCCGAGATCGACGAGCATCACGTGCTCGGCGCGCTCCTTGGGGTCGCTCTGCATCTGCGCCTCGATCGCCTGGTCCTGGGCCTCGTTGGCTCCGCGCGGGTGCGTGCCGGCGATCGGGCGCTCCTCGACGCGGTCGCCTTCCACGCGAACCAGCACCTCGGGGGACGAGCCCACGATCGTGGTCTTCCCGAGCCTCAGGAAGAAGAGGTAGGGGGACGGGTTGATCGTTCGCAGCGCCCGATAAACGGTGAAGGGGTCCGCCTCGAGCCGCGTGTCGAGCCGCCGGGAGACGACGATCTGGTAGGCGTCACCGGCCGCGATGTACTCCTTCGCGCGGCGGACGGCCTCGGTGAAGGCTCCCTCGTCCATCGTCGACGTGAAGCCGTCCTCGCCGAGCGCCTGCAGCGGCGCCGCCGGCGTCAGCGGCAGCGGCGCCGGCGGGCGAGCGGGTCGGGCGAGCTTCGCGAACGTCATGCCGATCTTGAGCGCAGCGCGGTCGTAGGCCGCGTCGAGCGCCGCCGGCTCGCGCCCGTCGATTTGCGCGTTCGCGATGACGAGCAGGCGATGGCGCAGGTTGTCGAAGACGAGGAGCGTCTCCGTCAGCATGAAGACCGCGTCGGGGAGACCGAGGTCGTCCTTGGCGACGCGTGGCAGCCGCTCCATGTGGCCGACCATGTCGTAGCCGAGGAAGCCGACAGCGCCACCCTGAAAGCGTGGCAGGCCGGGCACGGCCACGGGCTGCACTTCCTTGAGGAGCGTCCGCAAAGCCTCGAGCGGATCGCCGTCGGGCAGTCGCTCGGTGCGGCCTGCCCGGCGCAGTGTGATTCGTCCATCTTTCGCGCTCAAGACCACGAGCGGGTCGCTGCCGAGGAACGAATAGCGCGCCCATTTCTCGCCGCCCTCCACGGACTCCAGCAGGAAGGCGTACGGGCCGGGACGAAGTCGGAGATAGGCCGAGAGCGGCGTGTCGAGATCGGCGGGCAGCTCGGCGAACACGGGCACGAGGTTGCCCTGGCCTGCGAGTCGACGAAAGTCGTCCCGGGTCGGCGACAGCGACGGGATTGCTATGCCGGCGGATCTGATGCGCGGCTCGGCGATGGCGCGCTAGACGCCCAGCGCGGCCAGCTTTTCCTTCAGCTTTGCACGGGGAACGGCACCCACGACCTGATCCAGGACCTTTCCGTCCTTCACGAACAGGACGGTCGGGATGGACCGGACGCCATAACGGGCCGCCAGCGCGTGGTTCTCGTCCACGTTCACCTTCGCCAGCGTGAGCCGGCCGACGGCGTCGCGGGCCAGCTCTTCCAGCACGGGCGCGATCGCCTTACACGGGCCGCACCACTCGGCCCAGAAGTCCACCATGAGCACCCCGTCGGCCTGGGCGAGAGTCTCATCAAAATTCTGATCGGTCAGGTGGACCGTCGAATCCGCCATATGGTCTCCTCTGTAAAAAGTCAACGACCACGCTAACATGGCCGTCGCGTCGCGGCAAGACCAGTGATAGGGCAGGAGCATCTAATACTTGTCAGTTTGACACCTCAGCATGCTAGAGTCGCAATTACAGTGGATCCAGCGAAAGTTCTGGTCGTCGACGACGAGCGCTCCATCCTGCTGCTCCTGAAGGAAGCCCTAAGCCAATGGGGCTACCAGGTTACGGTGGCCTCCTCGGCGGCCGACGCCCTCGCCCTTCTGAAGTCCGAGCTCTTCGACGCCCTCATCACCGACATCCGAATGCCCGACATGAGCGGCCTCGAGCTCCTGCGCGAGGTCAAAAAGCAGGACGAGTCGATCGAAGTCGTCATGATGACGGGGTATCCGACGATCGCCTCCGCCGTCCAGGCCCTGAAGGAAGGCGCCTACGACTACCTGTCCAAGCCGCTGATCCTCGACGAGCTCCGGCATCTGATGTCCCGCATGATGGAGCGGAAGTTCCTGCGTGGCGAAGTCTCGACCCTGCGGGCGCGCCTGGGCGAGGAGCTCACCGTCAACGAGCTCATCGGCACCTCGGTGCCGATGGAGCGGGTCAAGGAGATCATCGGCAAGGTCGCCGTCACCGACTCCCCGGTGCTCATCGAAGGGGAGAGCGGTACCGGCAAGGAGCTGGTTGCCGCGGCCATCCATCGCCTCTCGTCGCGCGCGAAGCGGCCGTTCATCCCCGTCAACTGCAGCGCGATTCCTCAAGATCTGCTCGAGTCGGAATTCTTCGGCCACGTGCGCGGCGCGTTCTCGGGCGCCGTGGCGGATGCGCTCGGCCTCTTCCGAGGCGCCGACGAAGGCACGATCTTCCTGGACGAGATCGCGGAGCTCTCACCGGCGCTCCAGGTGAAGCTGCTGCGGGTGCTCCAGGAGATGCAGGTACGCCCGGTGGGCTCGACCAAGGCCCATCCCGTCGACGTGCGGGTCATCGCGGCCACGAACCGCGACCTCGAGCGCGCCATGACCGAGGGCTCCTTCCGCCAGGACCTGTTCTATCGTCTCAACGTGGTGCGGATCATGTTGCCGCCGCTCCGCGAGCGCCGCGACGACATCCAGGCGCTGGTGAGCCACTTCCTGCGTCGCTTCAACCGGCGGTTCCATCGCGACGTACGAGGCATCGCCGCCGACGCCCTCGCCACCCTGACCGCCTATACGTTTCCCGGCAACGTCCGCGAGCTCGAGAACCTCATCGAGCGGGCGTACGCCATGGGCGCGCGCGAGCAGATCCAGCTCAGCGACCTGCCAACGCTGAGCAAGGCGTCCGCGGCGGCGCCGCCCGTCACGTCCCCCGATACGGTGCCCGCTCTCGGCGACGTGGAGCGCGAGCTCATTCTCAAGGCGCTGGCGGTGTTCAAGGACGACAAGGAAGCCGCCGCAAAGGCGCTGGGGATCTCCCGCCGCACCATCTATCGCCGCCTCAAGGAGTACGGAGTCCTTTAGTTCTCTGCCGCACGCCGCGCCGCGTGCAGTGACGGCGTCGCGCGTACGACTGCACGACGAACAACCTCAAGTGCACACGGAGACGGTGCCGAATCGCGTCAGCGACTTGGTGTCCGGCTGACACTGAGCGAGCCATGTTCAGCACAATGCCATGTGTTTTCACTGATTTGCGCTTTGGCACTCGCGCTGCATGGCTCCGGCCCCATGACCACGGCCCTCGCCGGTCCGACGCCCTCGACACTGGAGGTCGGACTCGGGCTCGCCTCTCGCTGTTCCGGACCAGAAGCGGTCGCGCGTGCCGCTTCGATCGCAACGTCGCGGCTGCATGGCGCCGTTCCGGACCTCGCCCTCATCGTGACCGCCGGCTCACCGGTGCCCGACGCAGGGACTCACGCGCGGAGCGTGCTCGGACCGATCCAGATCGCAGGCGGAGCGACCGCTGCAATTTTGACGGATGACGGCCCCATGAAGGAAGGCGCGCTCGTCGCCTGCGTGGCCAACGCAGACGGCGCCGCGAGCGGGGTCGCGGCCACCGCGGGACGCGATCTCGCCGATGCCGGCAAGGCGGCCGCCCGATTGATTCTGTCGGGCTGGCCATTCCGCGCGCGCTATCCGCGCGGCCTCGGTATCGCCTTCGCGCGTCCGGCGACGGGAGACTCGGCGCAACTGTTCCTGGACTCCTGGCGCGACTTCATGGGGCCTAAGATGCGTACGGTCTGCGGTGTTCTCACGTCGTCGGCGCTGTACGGTGGCGCGGGGGAGCGCCCGCCGCTGGTCAGCGTTGCCTGCGTCGAGGCGCCGTACTCGACCGGCCTCGGCTACACCGACCTCACCTGCGTCGATGGCGCGCCCTCGACGGACGCTCTCGTGCACGGTGCCGCTGACGCGACGCTGACGGCGGTCAAACGACTGGACGGCCGCCCCGCGAAGCTCGTCGTGGTGATCGAGAGCGCCGAGCGTCATGCGATGCTCGGTGACGCCACGCGGACCGAGTGGGCGGCCATGCGCAGCCAGATCGACGAGACGACGCCGTGCGTCGGATGGCTCGTCGAAGAGGTGGCTGCGTATGGGCGAGGCGTTCAACCGACCGCGGCCCGCGGCTCCCTGGTCGTCGTCGCCCTCGGCGACGCGCCCCGCGGCTGATCCGACTCCCCGTCTGCTGAGAGTCGGCACCCCCACCGGCGCCGGTCCAGGAACCCGGTAAGGATTGCGCGTGCCTCTCGGTCGCCGGGTCTCCGAGGCGGTCGTCGTCGCGGGGGCATTCCTTCTGGGTCTCCGTCAGATCGGCGATTCCGACGTCTGGACCCATCTCGCTCATGGGCGCGCCCTCATCGCAGCGCGCGCCTTGCCCCCCCACGAGCCGTTCACGTATCCGGGGGCGGCGCTGCCGTACTACAACACCGAGTGGCTGTTCGGCGTCGCGCTCTACCTCGCGTACGCGCTCGGTGGATTCACGGCCGTGGTCGTCCTCAAGGCCTCACTCCTCGCGCTCACCGCCGCGTTGCTCTGGCGCACGGCCATGCTGGCGCCGGCCGTGACCGGCGACGACGCCGGCGTCCTCCGCAGCCGTGTCGCCGTGGCCGCCGTCCTGGCCGCGTTGCTGGCGATGCGGTACCGGTTCGTCGAGCGGCCCGACATCGCGTTGATGGTCTTCATCGCGGCCACCGTCTACGCCCTGGACGCCTTCATGCTCGAGGGGCGGCGTCGGCCGCTCTACCTCCTCGTGCCGCTGGTCGTGATCTGGGCGAACGTTCATCCGAGCGTCATCGTGGCGGCCGGGCCCTTCGCCGCCGCGCTTGCGGGCGGCCTCGTGCTCCGGGTGCTCGGCCGGTGGCGGGGGGAGATGCGCGGGACCCCGACGCTCGCGCAGCTCCGCGTGGTCACCGCCGTCGGCGTGGCGGGCGTCCTCGCCTCGCTGCTCAATCCGTACGGCTCGGACGCCATCACGCTGCCTTTCCGCCTCGCCGGCTCGGAGTGGTTCACGCAGGAAGTCACCGAGCTCCAGCGGCCGCGGCTCGGCGACCATCCCATCGCGTTCGCTCTCGGAGTGCTCCTCGCCGTCACGCTGCTGATGAGATTCCGCTGCGTCCCGATCGGCGCGGCGCTGCTGGCGGCGCCGTTCGCATGGCTCGCCGTCTCAGGGACACGCTTCGTGTTCCTGTTCCCGCTGGTCGCCGCGCCGCTCGTGGCCCGCGGTGTGACGGAAGCGCTCGGCTCCTCGCGCCTCGTCTCCTGGCCGCGGCCCGTGAGCGTCCTCGTGACCGGCACCGCGCTGGCGCTCGCGGTGGCGGTGGGGGTTGCGGTTGCCAACATCGGTCCCCTCGGCGCCCGCGACCGAAAGCCCGGCCTCGGTGTCGATGCGCGGGCCGTTCCCGAGGGCGCGCTGGCCTATCTCGATCGTGCCGGTGTGAAGGGCCGCGTCTTCAACGCCTTCCATTTCGGGGGCTACGTCGCATGGCGGGACTTTCCCGTCCGTGCGCCGATCATCGACGGGCGCGCCTCGGTCCCGGCCGAGCTGATCGAGGAGATCCACTTCGCGCGGGTCTACCCGGCCCACCTCGCACGGCTCCAGACGGTGTACGGCTTCGAGGCGGCGGTGATGGACTACGCGAGCTTCGCGGGCGAACCGCTGGACGAGGTGGCGCCGGGCGCCGATGCCGGACTGAATTCCCCGGCGTGGGCCCTCGTGTACTGGGACGACGTCGCCCTCGTGTACCTCCGTCGCGAAGGCGCGTTCGCTGCCGTCGCAGCGCGGGATGAGTATCGATACCTGCGCCCCGCCAACGGAGCGGCCGCGCTGGCGCGCGCCCTCCAGGCAGGCACCGCTGCCGAGGCCGTTGGCGATGAGATCGCCCGCAACGAGCGCGAGACGGGGTCGGCCATGGCGCGGACACTGGCCGGGGTGACGGCGCTCCACCGACAGGACTGGGGCGCCGCGCTCGCGCGATTCGCGTCCGTTGACGACGGTCCGGGACGGCTCTACGCGCTCCAGGGCGCCGCGCTCGCCGCCGGCGCCAAGGGCGACTTCGGCCGCGCCCTTGCGTCCTACGACCGACTCCTGACCGAAATCGACGAGCCAACGGTCTCGTACTACGCCGGCGCGGTGGCCCTCAGTGCCGGTCGCCACGGCGACGCCGTCCGGTATCTCGAGCGTGCGCGTCGTCAGGATCCTGGTCTGGTCGGCGCCTACCCTCTGCTCCTCGAAGCCTATCGCCGCCGAGGCGACGCCGAGGCCGAACGAGAGGTGACGGCCGCCTATTCGCGCGCGCAGACGCGCGCGAGGGCGCGCGAGCATGCCGCTCGCGGACGCGCGCTGCTTCGGGAGCGACACGGGGCCGAGGCGGCGCGCGAGTTCGCCGCGGCGCTGTCGCTCGACGCCGCCGACGCCCGCGCGCAGAGCGGCCTGGCCTATGCCTACGCGCTCACCGGGCGTTTCGACGACGCCACGGCGGCGCAGCACGCGGCACTGAGGCTCGATCCGCGGCTTGCCTCGGCCCACTACGGCCTCGCCCTGCTCGACGAGCGCCGCGGTGACACGGCCGCCGCGCGACGCCGTTTCGACGCGTTCGTCCGGCTGGAGCCGCGCAGCTATACGGCGTGGCAAGTCCGGAAGCGGCTCGTCGGACTGGCCGCGGCGGCGCGGTAGGCGTGATGCGATCGCCGGCAGTCGCACGGCCGCTGGTCTCCGCGGTGGTCGTCAACTGGAACGGCATCGACTGCATCGATGCGTGCCTCGCCTCGCTGCTGTGCCAGACCTGGCCGGCCCTCGAGATCATCGTGGTCGACAACGGCTCCACCGACGGCTCGCGCGAGCTGGTCCGCTCGCGCTACGGCTCGCGGATCACGCTCGTCGAGAGTCCGGTGAATCTCGGCTTCGCGGGCGGCAACAACCTCGCTCTCCGCGTCGCCAAGGGACCCTACGTGGTGCTTCTCAACAACGACGCGGTGGCGGAGCCGGAGTGGGTCGGAGCGCTGGTCCACGGTGCCGAGGCCGACCCACGCATCGGCATGTGCGCCTCGAAGATCCTCATGCTGGGTGGCAACGGGCTGATCGACAGCGCCGGCCTGCTGATGTCCGCGGACGGGATCGGCCGCGGTCGTGGTCGCCTGGAGCCGGACGGCGAAGCATACGCACACGCGGAGGACGCGCTCATTCCGAGCGGCTGTGCGGCGCTGTACCGGCGCGCGATGCTGGACGAGATCGGCTTCTTCGACGAGGACTTCTTCGCCTACTGCGAGGACGCGGACCTCGGGCTTCGCGGCCGGGTCGCAGGGTGGAGGTGCCGCTACGTCCCGACCGCCGTCGTTCACCACGCCTACTCCCGCTCGACGGCCCCGTACTCGACGTTCAAGGCCTTCCACGTGGAGCGCAACCGGTGCTTCGTCCTCCTGAAGTGCTTCCCGGTCGGGGCGATCGCGGCCAGCCTGCCGTACACCATCGCGCGCTACGCGCTGCAGGCCTGGGGGGCGGCGATCCGGCGGGGAGCGGCGGCGCGGCTCGCCGAGCGCACGTCGCCGACGGCGCTGGTGATGCTGCTCCTCCGGGCGTGGTGTGCCGCCATCGTCCTGGCGCCCCGGATGCTCGAGCGGCGGTATCGGCAGCGCGCGCTGCGACGGATGACATCCGCCCAGTGGCGGCACGCCCTCCGGACTCATCGCCTCGGTCTTGCCGAGCTGGCGCTGAAGGACTGATGCGCTGGCTGGAAGCGCTGCGATCGACGTCTCGTATCGCCGACGCGCCGGCGCTGGCCGCACCGTGGCCGCCGCCGCGGACGGAGATGACGATGTGTTGTGGGCGCAATCAGGGAGGAGGCTGCCGTGTACCGTGAGACGCGGGTGCACGTCGTCATCCCAGCCTACAACGTCGCCGACCGCATCGCCGCCGTGCTGAAGGCCGTGCCCGAGTTCGTCGACGCCATCACGCTGGTCGACGACGGCAGCCGTGATGGCACCGGCGAGGCGGCCCTGACCGTCGCCGATCCGCGGCTCCGCGTGCTCCGCCACGCCGTGAATCAGGGCGTCGGCGCGGCCATGGTCACCGGCTTTTGCGATGCGCTGGTGGACGGCGACGGCATCATCGTGAAGATGGACGGCGACGGGCAGATGGATCCGGCCATGCTGTCCCGCCTCCTCGATCCGATCGTCGACGGCCGGTGCGGCTACACGAAGGGCAACCGCTTCCTCTTCGCGCGCGAGCTCGCGGTCATGCCGCGCCATCGTCTGGTCGGAAACTTCACGCTCACGTTCCTCACCAAGCTCGCGTCGGGATACTGGCACGTCTTCGATCCGCAGAATGGCTACCTCGCGATCGCCTCGTCCGTGCTCCGGCTCCTCGACTTCGACCGCCTGTCACGGCGGTGGTTCTTCGAGAACGACATGCTCATCAACCTGAACGTGTTCAGCGTGCCGGTGGCCGACGTGCCGATGCCGTCCCGCTACGGCGACGAGCGCTCTGCGATGAGCGTCGGCCGCGTGCTGCTCTCGTTTCCGTTCCATCTGTTCCGCGGGTACTGGTCGCGATTCTATCGGAAGTACGTCCTCCGTGACTTCTCCCCCATCGCGCTGTTCATACTGGCCGGGCTGCCGCTGCTCGTCTTCGGAGTCCTGCTCGGCGGCTATACATGGGTGCAGTCCTGGCGGCTGAACCGGTTCGCCTCTACGGGGACGGTCATGCTGAGCGTGCTGCCGTTCATCGTCGGCTTCCAGCTGGTGCTGCAGGCGCTGGTGCTCGAGATGCGCGACAGCCCCGGGCCGCGCTGACTCAGGCGGGGACGAGGGCGGCCGGGTCGCCGGTGCGGATCGTCCCCTCCCGAAGCACGCGCGTGTAGACGCGGCTCCAGCCCGGGTGGCGCTTCTGCGAGACACGAGCGAACGCGCCGCCCACGAACGCCGCCTTGATGTTGAAGCAGGGCGTCGTGTAACGCGTGACCTCGAGCAGCACCTCCGCGCCGAGCCGGACACGGGTCCCCGGCTCCACGCGTGTCCAGTCGAGGCCCTCGACGGTCACGTTCTCGCCGAGGGTCCCGGGCTCCACCGCGTGACCTTCGGCGACCAGCGCGCGGATCACGTCCATCGAATAGAGGCAGACGGCGCGCTCCGGCCCCCCGTGGTGCTCGCGATCACGGTGCGCGTCGCCTTCCACCCCCTCGGTGGTGACGCGCGCGGCCTCCACGCGCAGCTTCGGGACGCCGCCCGGAGAGACGCTGATCTGGACGATCCGGCCGAGCGCGCTCACGCGCCCGCCTTGCGACGGATCATCCGCTGGATCTTCAGCTCGAGGACGACCTCGTCGCGCTGGTTCAGCACCCGGTGGCGGTAGGTGACGATGCCGCGGTCGGTCTTCTTCGTCTCGCGCTTGTCGAGGACCTCGACCTCGACGCGGATGGTGTCGCCCTCGAGGACCGGGGCCGACACCCGAACCTCACCGCCGAGCCACGCCATGCCGGTGCCGTGGATGAGCCCGGTCTGCATGACCAGACCCTCGGACAGCGCGAAGGTCAGGGCGCCGGGCGCGGCCCGCCGGCCGAAGACCGACTCCCGCTTGACATACTCCATGTCGTAGAAGAGCGGCTCGTTGAAGCCGCAGAGATTCACGAAGTTGACGATGTCGGTCTCCGATACCGTACGGCCGCGCGTGCGGTAGGCGGCGCCGATCGGGTGCTCCTCGAAGTTCAGTCCCTCGTTGCGCATGACGTCACTCCCCCAGGTAGGCGCGTCGAACGTCGGCGTTGCCGGCCAGCTCCGCCGCCGAGCCCGTCAGCACGATGGCTCCCGTCTCCAGGACGTAGCCACGGTGCGCGATCGACAAGGCCATGGCCGCATTCTGCTCGACGAGCAGGATGGTCGTGCCCTGACGGTTGATGGAGTCGATGGTGGCGAAGATCTGCTCCACCAGCACCGGCGCCAGACCCATGCTCGGCTCGTCCAGCAAGAGCAGGCGAGGATTGGCCATGAGGGCGCGGCCGATGGCGAGCATCTGTTGCTCGCCGCCGGACAACGTGCCCGCCACCTGACCGATGCGCTCCTTCAGCCGCGGGAACAGATCGAAGACGCGATCGAGATCGCCCGCCACGCCGCCGTCGTGACGAAGGTAGGCTCCCATGGCAAGATTCTCGCGCACGCTGAGGCGATTGAAGATTCGACGGCCTTCGGGCACGTGCGCGATGCCGCGCGCGACGATGTCGTGGGCGGCCACGCCGGTGAGAGGCCGATCGTCGAAGTTGATCGTGCCGCGGCGCGGACGGAGCAACCCGGAGACAGTTTTGAGGGTCGTGCTCTTGCCGGCGCCGTTGTTGCCGAGCAGCGCGACGATCTCGCGCTCGCGCACCTCGAGGGCGACGCCGCGCAGGGCGTGGATCTCGCCGTAGTAGACGTCGAGGCCGTCGAGGCGAAGCATGCTAGGAGCCGGCGCGGGCGGCTGCGCGGCGGCCGAGGTAGGCCTCCACCACGCGCGGGTTGGCCTGGACCTCCCGCGGTGGTCCCTCGGCGATCTTCTCGCCGTGGTCCAGGACGGCCACGCGGTCCGACACCTCCATCACGACCCGCATATTGTGCTCGATCAGGATGATGGCGACGCCGAGGTCGCCGACGAGGCGCCGCAGCAGCGCCATCAGCGTGACCGCCTCGCCCTGGGTCATGCCGGCGGTCGGCTCGTCCAGCAGCAGCAGCGCGGGGTGCGACGCGAGCGCCCGCGCGAGCTCGAGCCGACGCTGGTCGCCGTACGGCAGGTTGCGGGCGACCTCGTTGGCCTTGAGGCGAAGGCCGACGCGCTCGAGGAGCTCACCCGCGTGCCGCCAGAGATCCCGCTCCACGTCGCGGAACCGGGAGGTGCGGCCGAGTACGTCGCGCACCCCGAGGCGCACCCGCGAGTGCATGCCGACCAGCACGTTCTCGGCGGTCGTCATGTTGGCGAAGAGCCGGATGTTCTGGAACGTCCGGCAGATCCCGAGCGCCGTGATCTCGTCCGGTCGCAAGCCGACCAGCGGCTGCCCCTTGAACGTCACCTGTCCTTCGTCGGGCGCGTAGATACCGGTGAAGACGTTGAAGAGGGTGGTCTTGCCGGCGCCGTTGGGCCCGATGATGGAGGCGATCCCCGCCTCAATCCCGAACGTGACCTCGTGCACGGCGGTGAGGCCCCCGAATCGCTTCGTGATCCCCTGCGCCTCGAAGAGACCCTTCACTTGCCGAGCTCTCGCTGGCGGCGGCGGGCGGGGAAGATGCCCTGCGGCCGGAAGATCATCATGAGCACCAGGATCATGCCGAAGATCATCCGCTCGTATTTCGCCGGCTCGAGCTGGGTCGGCAAATTGGCGAGGTTGTAGCCGAGCACCGTGACCCCGGCGTTCTTCAACTCGTTCAGCCACAGCGAGAGTCCCTTCAGGACCTGAAGGTTGAGCACGGTGACCACGGTCGCGCCGATGATGGCGCCGGGGATCGAACCCATGCCGCCGAGGATGACCATGGCCAGCACGCCGATCGACTCCAGAAACGTGAAGGACTCGGGATTGATGAAGATCTGCTTGGAGGCGAAGACCACGCCCATGACTCCGGCGAAGGAGGCGCCACAGGCGAAGGCGAGGAGCTTGGCGCGCACGAGCGGGACGCCCATCGCCTGGGCCGCCAGCTGGTCCTCGCGCATGGCCTCCCAGGCGCGGCCGATGTGCGAGTCCTCGAGCCTGCGGTTCACGAGAATAACCACGAGCACGATGAGGAGCACCAGGAAGTAGAAGCCGATCGCATAGGACATGTCCGGTGGCAGCGGGGGCCGGCCGATCGGCGTGATGCCCTTCGGCCCGTTGGTGACGTTGATCGGCTTGTCGAGATTGTTGGCGAGCACGCGAATCACCTCGCCGAAGCCGAGGGTGACGATGGCCAGATAATCGCCGCGCAATCTCAGGACGGGCAGCCCCAGCACGACGCCGGTGGCGGCGGCCACGGCCAGGCCGATCACCAGGAAGGGGTAGAACCACCACGCGGAGAGCGGAAAGCCGGTGCCGCCGAACAGGATGTTGCCTTGCGGCGAGCCGAAGATCGCCCAGGAGTACGCGCCGACCGCGAAGAAGGCCACGTAGCCGAGATCGAGGAGGCCGGCGAGCCCGACCACGATGTTCAGCCCGAGCGCGAGCGCGACGAAGATGCCCACCTGGGTCGCCACTTCGAGGTAATAGCCGTTGTACGTGCCGATGGCGGGCATCATGACGCCGAGGGCCGCCGTGAGCAGGCCGAGGCGCAGCCAGGTCGGGATCCTGGCCAGGTACACGAAGACGAGGCTCGACTGGAAGACGAGGAAGATGAGGATCGATCGGGGAAACATCGCGACGCCGGCGCCCGACAGCGCCACGAATGCCACCGCCGCCGCGGAGTGAATCACGCGCGCTCTCGCACGACCTCGCCGAGCAGGCCCTTGGGCCGGAAGATGAGGATGAGGATGAGGACGGAGAAGGCGAAGATGTCCTTGTACTCGGCCCCGAAGGCGCCACCGGTCAGCAGCGACATGTACGAGGCCGCGAAGGCCTCGAGCAGGCCGAGGACGATGCCACCGAGCATCGCGCCCGGGATGTTGCCGATCCCGCCCAGGACGGCGGCCGTGAAGGCCTTCAGACCCGGAATGAAGCCGGTGTAGGGATTGATCAGGCCGTACTGGACGCCGAACAGCACGCCGGCCGCCCCGCCCATGGCGCCCCCGATGAGGAACGTGAGCGAGATGATCCGGTTCACGTTGATGCCCATCAGGCTCGCCGCCGCCTGGTCCTCGGCCACCGCACGAATGGCGGTGCCGATCTTCGTGCGGTTCACGATGACGTGCAGCGCCCACAGCATCAGGAGGGCGGCCACGATCACGACGAGCGATTTCGTCGAGATGTCGATGGTCTCCGTGAGCTCGAAGCGGTGGTTGAGCGGGTCCATCGACGGGTAGACGAGATTGAAGGCGTTGCGCCACAGCGACTCGAACAGCCGGATGACGTCTTGAAGGAAGAACGACATGCCGATCGCGGAGATCAGTGGAATGAGTCGCGGTGCCGTGCGCAGTGGCCGGTAGGCCACGCGCTCGATGGTGACGGCCAGCGCGCCGCTGGCGATCATGCCGGCCAGCAGCACGCCGAGCAGCACGAGGGGCCAGGGCCAGGCCTCGAGCAGTCCCGCCGTCTTGAGCCCGAGCAGCAGCTCGACGCCGACGAAGGCGCCCACGATGAAGATTTCCGAGTGCGCGAAGTTGATGAACTCGAGCACGCCGTAGACCATCGTGTAGCCGAGGGCGATCAGCGCGTACATGAATCCGAGGATGATGCCGTCGAGCAGGACTTGCGGGAGTATCGCGAAGAGGAGCTGGAAATCCATGCGAGCCGGCGCGTGCGCGACGGCGGAGCCCTCCGGGGCTCCGCCGTCGGCGCATCGCTACTTTTTGGCGGCCGGGGCGGCGATCGTCAGCTGCTTGACGATCTTGTTGTCCCCCCACTTCTCCGGGTTGTCGCTGGCGACTTCCAGGACGAAGTAGTTGGATTTCTTGCGGTCGCCCTTGCCGTCGAACTCGATGTCCCCGGTAATCCCGCTATGCTTGACCTTGCGGACTTCGGTGGCGATCGTCTCGCGCGCCGGCACCTTACCACCCTTGGCCGCGGCCTCGATGGCCTTAAGCGCGATGGCGGTCGAGTCGTACGCCTCGGCGGCATACGGCTCAGGGTTCTTGCCGAATTTCTTCTTGTATTCCTCGACGAAGCCCTTCGCCTTCGGCAGCGCGGAGGCAGGTCCGGCCGCGGAGGTGTAGTACATGCCGACCACGGCCTTGCCGGCAATCTTGGTGAGATCGGACGAGTCCATGCCGTCGGGTCCCATGAACTTGGCCTTGACGCCCTTCTCGCGGGCCTGCTTGAAGAACGGTGCGGCTTGGTCATAGATACCGCCGAAATAAAGGACGGCGGGGTTCTTGGCCCGGATCGGCGTCAGGATCGGGTCGAAGTTGGATTTCTCCTCGGTGCCTTCGAAGCCGAGCACCTCGATGCCTTTCTTCTTGGCGTCGTCGCGGAAGAACTCCGCGACACCCTGGCCATACGTCGTCTTGTCGTGCACGACGTAGACCGACTTCGCCTTCTGACCGGCGGCGAACTCGGAGCCGACCACACCCTGCACGTCGTCGCGCCCGCACACGCGATTGACGTTGGGATAGTTGCGATCGGTCACGGTGGGGTTCGTGTTCGCGGGCGAGATCATTGCCAGCGTGACTTCCTTGTACACGTCCGAGGAGGGGATGGCCACACCCGAGTTCAGGTGACCGATGACCGCCACGATGTCCTTGTCGGCGATGATGTTCCGGGCGTTGGCGACGCCGACGTCGGGCTTGGCCTGATCATCGTACGGCACGACCTCGACCTTGAATCCCATCTTCTCGAGCGGTCCCTTGAACTTCTCCACCGCCAGCTGCGTACCTAGCTTGATCCCTTCACCCAGCGCCGCCTGGCCGCCGCTCAGCGGGCTCTGAGTCGCGATCTTGATGGTGCCCTTGCCCTGCGCATCCGGTCCCGAGCCCAATGGCAGGAGGGCGATGGCCAGCGTCGCGCACACAGTGAGGACGCTGCGGGTGATAGTCGCTTTCATGAGATGCTCCCTCCTTGGGCGTGTCGAATCGAGGAGTTGCGCGCCGCCATTATAACGACCGCGCCTCCGTGGTCAAGACGGCCGGGCGTCACGGATGATCTCGAGGAATCGCCGCGTGGCGGCCGCGGGGTCCGGCGCTCCGCAGACGGCCGAGATGACGGCGACGCCGTCGGCCCCGGCACGGATCACGTCGGCCACGTTGTCGTGGGTGATGCCACCGATCCCCACAAGGGGAACTCGGATGTCGGGTCGAAGTTTCCGCACGAGTGCGGGGCCCACCAGCTGGAAGTCCGGCTTGGTGGAGGTGGCGAACATCGCGCCCACCGCGACGTAGTCTGCCCCTGCATCCCGCGCAGCGTGCGCTTGCGCGACGTCGTGCGTCGAGAGCCCGAGGATCATGCCGGGGCGCAGGAGCGGTCGCGCCAGCCGCGCCGGAAGGTCGTCCTGTCCGAGATGCACGCCATCGGCCCCGACGGCCACCGCCAGGTCGACGCGGTCGTTGACCACGAAGATCACGCCGGCGCGCCGGGCGCGGGTGAGGAGTCGCTCCGCGACCGGAAGCAGGCGGCCGGACGGCGAGTCTTTGTCGCGGAGCTGGACCATCCGGCAACCGCCGTCGATCACGGCCGTGAGCACGTCGTCGAGGCTGCGACCCCGCGTCGCCACGCGGTCGAGCACTACGTACAGGCTCGGATCCATCAGCCGGCGAGGCGGGTGGACTCGGCGCTGGTGAACTGGCCCTCGAGGAAGGCGGGATGCGCGAGCAACCGCAGATGGAACGGGATGGTCGTCTTCACGCCCTCGACGACCGTCTCGGCCAGGGCGCGTCGCATTCGCGCGACCGCTTCCTCACGAGTCCGCGCGTGGACGATGATCTTGCCGAGCAGCGAGTCGTAGAAGGGCGGGACGGCGTAGGGCGCCATCAAATGACTGTCGACGCGGACGCCGTAGCCGCCGGGCGCCACCCAGCCGGTGACACGTCCGGCGCTCGGCGTGAACGTCTCGGGATCCTCGGCATTGACGCGGCATTCGATGGCGTGCCCCTCGAACCGGACGGCCTCCTGGCGGTAGCCGAGCGGCTCGCCGGCGGCAATTCGGATCTGCTCGCGGATGAGGTCGATGCCGGTGATCATCTCGGTGACCGGGTGCTCGACCTGGATGCGCGTGTTCATCTCGATGAAGTAGAACCGGCCCTCGGCGTCGACGAGGAACTCGACGGTCCCCGCGCTGAAGTAGTTGACGGCGGCGGCCGCCAGGAGCCCGGCCTTGTGCAGTCCGGCCCGCGTCTCGGGCGGGAGCGAAGGCGCGGGCGACTCCTCGATGAGCTTCTGGTGGCGCCGCTGGACCGAGCAGTCGCGCTCACCGAGGTGGACCCGCATCCCGTTCCGGTCGCCGAGGACCTGCACCTCCACGTGCCGGGCGCGCTCCACGTACTTCTCGCAGTAGATGTCCGAGGAGCCGAAGGCGGCGCCGGCTTCGGCCTGGCATGCCGCGAAGGCCTGCGCCGCCTCGTCGCGCGAGCGCACGACGCGCATACCCCGGCCGCCGCCGCCGGCCGAAGCCTTGAACATCACCGGGTAGCCGGCGGCTTCGGCGACTTCGAGCGCTTCCGCCTCGTCCTTCAGGGGATGCTCGCTGCCCGGTACCACCGGGACCCCCGCCTGCTTGGCGATCACGCGCGCCTGGGCCTTGTCTCCCATGAGACGGATGGCCTCGGGGCTCGGACCGATGAAGTTGAGCCCGCACGAGCGGCAGATCTCGGCGAAGGCGGGGTTTTCGGCGAGGAAGCCGTAGCCGGGATGAATCGCCTCGCTGTCGGTGACGACCGCGGCCGAGATCATCGAGGGCATGTTCAGATAGCTCGAGCGCGCGTCGTTCGGTCCGACACAGATCGACTCGTCCGCCATCCGGACCGGCAGCGACTCGGCATCGGCCTTCGAATGGGCGATGACGGTGCGGATGCCCATTTCCCGGCAGGTACGGATGATGCGCAGCGCGATCTCGCCGCGGTTGGCGATGAGGATCTTGTGGAACATCAGCTGGCTCGCGCGGTGACGCGATCCATGCCCGGCCTCCGAGGTGTCGACACCACGGCGATTCGAGCGCGGCGCAGGACGGCCCTCGCCACAGCGCCGCTCAGCGCTGCGGCTCGAGCAGGAAGAGCGGCTGGCCGTACTCCACGGGCTGGCCATTTTCGACCAGGATCTTGGCGACGCGTCCCGCCGACTTCGACTCGATCTCGTTCATCAGCTTCATGGCTTCGATGATGCAGAGGATCTGGCCCTCCTTGACCATGTCCCCCTCGCGCACGTACGGCTCGGCGGTCGGCGAGGAGGCGAGGTAGAAGGTCCCCACCATCGGTGCCTCGATGCTGATCGACGCCGTGAGCGGCGCGGCGTCGGCGACGACCGGGCGCTCGCTCGTGGCCGGCGGCGCGAGCGGCATCGCCACCGCCGGCGCCGTCGCCACCGCCGGCCCGGCGGCCGCCCGCTGCACGCGCAGCTTCAGGCCCGCCGACTCGACCTCGATCTCGGAGAGCCCGAGCTCATTGATGACGTCCGCCAGACGCCGCGCGAGGTCGAGCAGCCGATCGTCGGCGGACGCCGCCGCGCGCGGGCTCGCGACGTTCTTGGCCATCAGCCGGCGGCCGCGACGCGGCCGAGATACTCGCCGGTCCGCGTGTCGACTTTGACGACGTCGCCCTCGTTGAGGAACAGCGGAACCTGCACCACGGCGCCGGTCTCGAGCGTGGCCGGCTTGGTGCCGCCCTGTGCCGTGTCACCGCGGACGCCGGGATCGGTGCGCGCGATGGCGAGCTCGACGAAATTGGGCAGCTCCACCGTGGCCGGCGCGCCGTCGATGTAGAGCATGTCGACCTCGGTGTTCTCCTTGAGGTATTCGCGGGCGTCGCCCACCTCGTCCGCCGACAGCGAGACCTGCTCGTACGACTCGGTGTCCATGAAGTGAAAGCGGTCGTCCTTGTACAGGAACTGCATGTGCTTCTCGTCGTACTCGACCAGCTCGACCTTCTCACCCGATCGAAAGGTGTTGTCGATCACCTTCCCCAGTCGCATGTGCTTGAGCTTCGTGCGAACGAAGGCGCCGCCCTTGCCGGGCTTGACGTGCTGGAAGTCGACGATGGCGTACGGCTGACCGTCGAAGACGATCCGGAGGCCCTTCTTGAATTCCGCGGTTGAAACCACCATGAACCGTTCTCAGCCTTTCCGTCGTGAGCGCGCGCGCAACGCCGTCTCCAGCCGGTCGCGCGCGTCCGCGTTGCCGGGATCCTGCCGCAGCAAGCGTGTGAAGACCAGCGCCGCTTCCTCGGCCAGACCCTGGTCCAGGCAGAGAGTCCCGAAGGCGGCGGTGACGAAGGTGTCGTCCGCAAGCAATCGTGCCACACCGGCCGTCTCGCTGACTCCCGCGTCCGCTCTCAATACCGTGAGCAGCGCACGCGATTCACGATCGCCCGGGTCCAGGGCCACGGCGCTGTCGAGTGACCGCACCGCGGCATCGAGGTCCCCCATCCGCCGGTGCGCTTCGGCGGCGAGCCGGTGACATTGTACGTCCTTGGGGCTCACCTGGAGAATGGCCTCGATCTCCGCAAGGGCCCCGGCGGGCTCGTTCTCCGCCAGCAGCGTCTTGGCGAGGATGAGGCGCGCGGTGGTGTAGTGAGGGTAACGCAGCAGACCGGCGCGGCAGGTGGCGATCGCGTCGCCGGGACGACCCGCCTTGCGGTAGAGATCCGCGAGCTGCGCGAAGGCGAGGGACGTCGGATCCTTCGCCAGCCGCTCTTCCTGCCGGCGGATGGTGGCTGCCATCGCGACGTCGTCCGCCGGCATCGAGGGTCTGTTATACGGAGCGGCCGGTTCGGTTGTCAACGCGTCTCCTCGCGGCCGAGCGCGGCCACGGCCCGCCGGACGTCATCGCCGGGAACGTCATACACGACGCGGAAGGCGCCGATGGCGGGCGCCAGCACGAACGGCACGCGACCATCGCGCGCTTTCTTGTCGTGGGTGATCGATTGCAGCACGGCGTTGGCGTCGATGTCGCTCGCGCGGACCGGCAAGCCGACGGCGGCCAGCGTCGTCTCCTGGCGGCGCGTGGTCGCCGGCGCGGCGAGGCCCAGCGCCTCCGCGAGATGCGCCTCCGCGACGAGCCCGAGCGCGACCGCCTCGCCGTGCGTCCACCGCGCGAAGGCCGTGACCGCCTCGAGCGCGTGGCCGATCGTGTGTCCCGCGTTCAGCGCGTAGCGAACCTCGCTCTTCTCCTCGGGGTCGCGCTCGACGACGCCCGCCTTCAGACGGCACGAGCCGCCGATGATCCGCGTGAGCGCCTCGAGGTCTCGCCGGAGCAACGCGGTCGCCGAGCGCTCGACGTCCTCGAGATAGGCGGCGTCCAGCACGATCCCGTGCTTGACGATCTCCGCCAGGCCGGACCGGAACTCCCGATCGGGCAGGCTTTGGACGGCAGCCGGATCGACGAGCACCAGACGGGGCTGGTGAAACGCTCCGATCAGGTTCTTGGCCTTCGGGTGGTCGATGGCCGTCTTGCCCCCGATCGACGCGTCCACCTGCGCGAGCACCGTCGTCGGCAGCTGCACGAAGTTGACGCCTCGCATGTACGACGCGGCCACGAAGCCGGCCAGATCGCCGACGGCGCCGCCGCCCAGGGCCAGAACGGTGGAGGTGCGGTCGATCCCCGCCTTCAGGAGATGCTCCCAGCACCGCTCGGCGACGCTCAACGTCTTTGCCGCCTCGCCTTCCGGCACCTCCACGATCGTCGCGGCGAAGCCGGCCCCCTCGAGGCTCTTCGCGACGGCGCCGCCGTGCAACCGCATCACCGTGGCGTCCGTGATCACGATCGTCCGGGAGCCGACGCCGAGCTCGCGCACGCGTGCTCCCACCGCGCCGAGGACGCCGGGCTCCACGACGATCGTGTACGACCGCGCACCGAGGTTGACCGGGATCACCATGGACGTCAGGCCCACGTCCGCCTACCAGTTGCGCAGACTGTCCTGATAGGCGCCATAGTTGTGACGGACCTCCTCGAGGCCGTCGCCACCGAACTTTTCCAGAAAGGCGTCCGCCAGCACGATGGCCATCATGGCCTCGCCCACGATGCCGGCGGCCGGCACGGCGCACACATCGCTGCGCTCGACCACCGCCTCGACCGCCTCCTTCGTGGCGAGGTCGACCGACTTGAGCGGTGTGCGAAGCGTCGAAAGCGGCTTCATCGCCGCGCGGACGATGACCGGCTGTCCGTTGGTGACGCCGCCCTCGAGACCGCCGGCGTTGTTCGACGACCGGTTGAATCCGTGTCCGGGCTCGAACACGATCTCGTCGTGGACGCCCGAGCCGGGCCGCCGCGCCGTCTCGAAGCCCAGGCCGAACTCGCAGCCCTTGATGGCCTGGATCGAGCAAAACGCCTGGGCCAGGCGGCCGTCGAGCCGGCGATCCCACTGCACGTATGAGCCGAGCCCGACCGGGCAGCCGAGCGCCACCGTCTCGAAGACGCCGCCCAGCGTGTCACCCTTTTCCTTGGCGACGTCGATGGCCGCGATGATGGCCTGTTCCGTCGCCGGATCCGCGCATCGGACCTCGGATACCTCCGCCCGGCGCCGGACCTCGTCCCACGGGATGTCGACGTCACCGATGCGCACGCCGCCGAT
>JBIOXS010000031.1:0-17306 GCA_044869815.1 Candidatus Rokuibacteriota bacterium
GTTCGACGGCAAGAAGATGGAAGGTCCGGCCGACCTGCAGCGCGCGGTGGGAATGGCCGCGCCCGGCAATGGGGCCAAGATGAAGGTCTGGCGGGATCAGGGCGAGAAGAGCCTCGAGGTCAAGGTCGGCGAAGCGCCCGACGAGCGGGAGGCGCGCACCGCCCCCGCCGGTCGACGGGGCACCTTGGGTCTCGACGTGCGTCCGGTGACTCCGGAGATCGCCCGCCAGCTCAATCTGAGAACGCCCGAAGGCGTGGTCATCGCCCAGGTGGAAGACGGCAGCGCCGCCGCCGAGGCCGGGGTGCAGCGCGGCGACGTGATCCGGGAGATCAACCGCCAGAAGGTCCGCGCGATGTCCGACTTCGAGCGCCTCACCAAAGACGTCAAGGAAGGCGACCGACTCACGTTGCTGCTGCAGCGCGGTCCCATGTCCCTCTACGTCGCCTTCTCGGCCGGTCGTTAACTTCGGAGGGGGCCTCGACGGCCCCCTCCGAGACCTCCCCCCAGGACAGGATTGCGGCGGCAAAGCCGCCGCTCGAAAGCGAGCTTATAGTCGGAGGCGGCATGCCGCCCCGCAGCCGGACACTCGGCGACCTGCTGGACGAAATCGCGCGGGAGCGTCCCGGCGCGGAGGCGGTGATCTTCCGCGATCAGCGGCTCACGTACGGTGCGCTCCGCGCGCGGGCGGACGAGCTGGCGCGCGCGCTGCTCGCGACCGGCGTCCGCAACGGCGACCGCGTCGCCGTGCTCCTGCCGAACCGTCCCGAGTGGCTCGTCGCCGCCTTCGCGACCGCCAAGCTCGGCGCCATCACGGTCGGGGTCAGCACGTTCTCGGCGCCGCGCGAGATCGCGTGGACGCTCGAGCATTGCCGCCCGGCGGCGATCGTCACCATGGAGTCGTTCCGCGGCCGGAGCTATCTCGAGCCGCTGTACGCGACGTGCCCCGAGCTCGCGACCTCGGCGCCCGGTGAGCTGCGAAGCGAACGGCTGCCCGAGCTGCGCGCGGTCATCTCCGTGGACGAGCGCCGTCACGACGGCGTCTACCGGCTCCGCGATTTCGTCGAGCGTGGCTCGGCCGTGCCAGGCGACGCGCTGCGCGCCGCCGCGGTGACGCCGACCGATCCCTGCTACATCCTCTATACGTCCGGCTCGACGGCCACGCCGAAGGGGGTGGTGCTGGCCCACGGCGGCGTGATCGAGAACGGGTTCGGCATCGGCGAGCGCATGCATCTGACCGCAGCCGATCGAGTCTGGCTGGCGGTGCCGCTGTTCTGGTCGTTCGGCTCGGCCAACGCGCTGCCCGCGCTCCTGACCCACGGCGGATCGATCGTCCTCCAGGAGAGCTTCGAGGCCGGCGAGGCCCTCACCCTCCTCGACGCGGAGCGCTGCAGCGTGTACTACGGGATGGCCAACATGGCGCGCGCGATGCTCGAGCATCCCGATCGCGGTCGTCGCGCGCTCGCCGCGATGCGGACGGGGCTCACCATCGGCCTGCCCGAAGACATCCAGATGACGATGGAGGCCGTGGCCGCGCACGAGCTCTGCAACGTGTACGGCTCGACGGAGACCTATGGCAACTGCGCGGTGACCGACGCCCACGACGACCTCGCGCTGCGCCTGGAGACCCAGGGCCGGCCGCTTCCCGGCATGACGATCCGTGTCGTCGCCCCGCAGACCGGCCGCACGCTGCCGCCCGGAGAGGTGGGAGAGTTCCGAGTCCGAGGCCGCGTGACGCCGGGCTACTACAACGACCCCGAGCAGACACGCGCCGCCTTCGACGCCGATGGCTATCTCGTGACCGGCGACCTCGGCCTGATCGGCGATGACGGAAGAGTGCGGTTCCGGGGCCGGCTCAAGGAGATGATCAAGACGGCGGGTATGAACGTGGCTCCGCTCGAGGTCGAGGCCGTCCTGCTCAGCCACGCGGCCGTCAAGCAGGCTCACGTCGTCGGGGTGCCGGATCGCGCGCGCGGCGAGATGGTGGTGGCGGCCGTGGAGCTGCGCGAGGGCGTTCCGGTCTCGGCGGAGGCGCTGGCGGCGTTCTGCCGCGAGCGGCTGGCCGGCTACAAGGTGCCGGCGCGGTTCGTGTTCCGCAAGGCGGACGAGTTTCCGCGCACGCCGACGGGCAAGGTGCAGAAGCCCCGGCTGAGGGAGGAGCTCGGGCAATGAAGAAGCGGCTGATCGTCTGTTGCGACGGCACGTGGAACTGGCCCGATCAGAAGGGCAACCCCACCAACGTCGTGAAGATGACGCGCGCCATCCGCCCCGCCGCCGATGACGACACCGTCCAGACGGTCTTCTACGACACGGGCGTCGGGACCGGCAACCGGTTCGACCGGATCGCGGGCGGCGTGCTCGGCATGGGCCTCGCGGAAAACGTCAAGCAGGCCTACGCCTCGCTGGCGCTCAACTACGCGCCGGGCGACGAGGTCTTCTTCTTCGGCTTCTCGCGCGGCGCGTTCACCGTGCGGAGCCTCGGCGGCCTGATCGGTCTCGTCGGCATTCTCGACAAGCGCCACATGGACAAGTTCCGCCACGCCTGGGACTACTACCGCACGCCGCCCGCCCGCCGGACCCCGCGGCAGCGCGAGGAATTCCTGCGCCGGTTCGGGGACGCGCCGCCGCGCAAGATGCGGATCGATCTCATCGGCGTGTGGGACACGGTCGGCGCCCTCGGCATTCCGTTCGGGCCGCTGCGGTACTTCGGCCAGCGGAAGTTCCAGTTCCACAACACGAACCTCGGTGACAACGTCGCCCACGCGTACCAGGCGCTCGCCATCGACGAGCGGCGCCGCCTGTTCGCGCCGGCCATCTGGAAGCGCGAGCCGGGCATCGAGGAGCGGCTGCGTGCCAACGGTATCGACGACCAGGTGATCGAGCAGGCGTGGTTCGCCGGCGCCCACTCGAACGTCGGCGGCGGATACCCGGACACCGGCCTGTCGGATCTCGCGTTCGTCTGGATGGCCCACAAGGCGCAGGCGTGCGGCCTGGCGCTCGACCGGGACTACGTCGAGCGCAAGCAGGACGGCACGCGCGAGCTGCTCGTGGATTCGCGGACGCTCAGGTGGCGGCTCCTCCCGGCGAAGGCTCGGACGCTGTGCGCGACCGATCCATCCGAGCGCGTCCACCACACGGCCCTCACCCGTCTCAGTGCCACGAACGGGATGTTCGAGCCCCGGCCCTACGAATGCCCGCCCCTGCAGAGCCTGATCCGCCGAGCCGGCGCGGGCTTCGACAAGCTCGTGGACCGGACCTGAACACGAAATTGCTGACACGCTGTCCGACGCCGCCGTAGCTTACTCGACCAGCTTTGCCCCATTGATATCGAGGAGACCGAATGATTTCGAGAGTGTTTGCCCTCGTGCTGCTCGTCTTCGGCCTGTCGCTCGGCACCGCCACCGCACAGACGACCATTCGGGTCCCGGCCGATCAGCCGACCATCCAGGCGGCGATCGGCGCGGCCGTGCACGGCGACACCGTCCTCGTCGCGCCCGGGACGTACGTGGAGAACCTCAACTTCCTGGGGAAGGCCATCACCGTCGCCAGTGAAGGCGGACCCGCGGTCACCGTCATCGACGGCGGTCGCGCCGGCGTCGTCGTCACGTTCGGCTCCGGCGAAGGCCGCGCCGCCGTGCTGCGTGGCTTCACCGTCACGAACGGAGGCGGCTTCTGGGGAAGCGGTATCGCCGTGTCGAATGCATCACCCACCATCGAGGCCAACGTGATCAGCGGGAACACCGGCTGCGATGGCGTCGGCGTCAACGTCAGCTTCGGCTCGCCGCGGATCGCGAACAACGAGATCTCGGGGAACGTCCGCACGACGTGCTCTGGCGGCGTCGGCGGCGCCGGCATCAAGGTAGGGGGCGCCAGCGTGGCGGTGATCGAGGGCAACATCATCGCGGACAACCGTCTGAGCGGCGGCAACGGTGGCGGCATCTCGCTCTTTGCCGCGGGCGCCCCCCTGATCCGCAACAACGTGATCGTGCGCAACAGCGTATCTGGCGTGTCGCCGGCCGCCGAGGGCGGCGGGATCTGGATCGTCAACCAGTCGGACGCGCTGATCGTCCAGAACCTCATCGCCGGCAACAGCGCCGGCGAGGGCGGCGGCGTGTACTGGCTCGTCCCGTCGGGGGCGCGCGGGCCGCGGCTCGTCAACAACACCATCGCCGACAACCTCGCCACCGTGGCCGGTCGCGGCTCGGCCGTGTTCGCCGACGGGTTCGACGTCAACGCGGCGCTGATCAACAACGTCCTCGTCGCGCCGGCTGGTCAGACGGCGCTCTACTGCGGCAACTTCAACGACCCGAACGCGCCGGTCATCCGCTTCAACGACGTCTTCGCCGGCGGCGGCTCCGCGTACGGCGGCATCTGCGCCGATCAGACCGGCGTCAACGGCAATCGCTCGGCCGATCCGCTCTTCGTCGCGCCGGGGACCGGTGATTACCGGCTGCTGGCCGGCTCGCCCGCGGTCGATGCGGGTGACAGCGCGGCCGCCGACGTTCCGGCCACCGACCTCGACGGCGATTCCCGTGTGGTGGACGGCGATTCCGATGGCGTGGGCGTGGTCGACATGGGCGCGTGGGAGCGGCCGCAGGGGACCATCCGTCGGGTTGCCGACGCCGACAGCATGCTGTCCCCGGGCTCCAAAAACCTCAACGAGGGCGCGCACCCGCTGCTCGTCGTCGACACGCACCGGACCGTCGTCGGCTTCAGTCTGGCCGGGCTCTCGGCGGCCGGCGTGAGCCGCGTCACTCTGCGGCTGATGCTGGCGGAGGCGGCGAGTGGGTGGGGCCCCGACGGCCGCCACGTCTCGGTACACCGTCTCGCCGTGCCGTTCACCGAGGGCAACGGCAAGTGGCTCGACCTGACGTCGGGGATCCGTGACCGCGGCAACGGACCTGGAGTCACCTGGAGCTGCGCGACGGACAGCGAGATCGGAAACAGCGCGGCCAACTGCGCAACCCAGTGGAACGGCGGCTCGACGGCCGCCGGAACTGCGTCCGCGAGCGTGCTGCACACGGTCGGCCAGACGGGCGCAGTCGAGTGGGACGTCACGGCCGACGTGCTGCAGGCGCTCTCCGAGGGCGCACCGTCGGTGCAGTGGCTGATCCGCCGGGCCATCGAGAGCCAGACCGGGCACGCGGCCTATCACTCCGTCGAGGGCGCCGCCGCGCGAGGCGACGCCGATCTCGCACCGACGCTGACGATCGAGTTCTAGTCGAACGGCGGCGCGCGCTTGCCGAGGCGTGCGCCGCCATTCAGAAGTACTTCTTGACACGCGTCAAGACTCCGCGAATTCTGGCTCCGCTCAAGGAGCCAACAATGACGGCGACGACCCCGGATCCGATCTTCCAGGTCGCAAATGGTTTCATGGCAGCGAAGCTTCTGTTCGTCGCCAATGAAGTCGGACTCTTCACGACGCTCGGAGAATCGTCCGCCACGCTGGACGAGCTGGCCACACGCACCGGGATTCCGCGACGCACCTTGCGCATCGTCGCCGACGCGTCGGTGTCGCTCGGGTTTCTGGAGCGGCATGGCGACGAGTATCGGAACACGTCGGTCTCGTCGACCTTCCTGAGCGGTCGGGGTCCGATGGACTTGCGCCCCGCCTTGCGATACTGGGACCGCCTCAATTACCAACGGTGGGCAAAGCTGGAGGAGGCGGTTCGCAGTGACAAGGCCGTCTTCGGAGACTTCGTGTTCACGGCCGAGGAGCAGCAGCTCTACTCCGAGGGCGTCGAGGCGATCACGACGGGAGCGGCGCGCGCCCTGGCGACGACATATGACTTCGGACGGCATCGCAAGCTGCTCGACGTCGGTGGTGGCACCGGATCCTTCACGCTGGCGATCCTCCGCCAGCACGATCGGCTGGAGGCCACGGTGTTCGACCTGCCGGCGGTTGCAGACCTGGCCCGTCGGCGCCTTGCGGCGGACCCGCTGGGGCCCCGCGTGCGCATCGTGGAGGGCGACTTCTTCACGGGCGACCTTCCCGACGACCACGACGTGATCCTCGTCGCCAACGTCATCCACAACATGCTGCCGGAGCGCAATCGCGCGCTGCTGCGTCGTATCGCGGCGTCGGCGCCGGCGGGCGCCCGCCTCCTGCTCCTCGATTTCTGGACGGACGCGACGCATACCGAGCCGCTCGCGGCGGCGCTCATGGCCGGTGCGTTTCTCCTGGTCAGCGGTGAAGGCGACGTCTACAGCGGCGAGGAAGTCGGCGACTGGCTCGAAGCGACCGGATGGCGGAAGCTCGAGCGCACACCGGTGGCCGGCCCCATCAGCCTCATCGTCGCGGAGAAGCCGAAATAACTCAGGCCCCGAGATACGCGTGCTGCACGCGGGGGTCGGCCAGCAGCGTGTCGCGGTCGCCGACCAGCGTGACGCGCCCGGTCTCCAGCACGTAGCCGCGGTCGCACAGCTCGAGCGCCTCGACCACGCGCTGCTCGACGAGCAGGATCGTGAGCCGGCGGGCGGCGCGGATGGCCGCGATCGCCTCGAAGATCAGCTCGACGATGCGCGGCCCGAGGCCCTGCGAGGGCTCGTCGAGCAGCAAGAGTTCGGGGCGGGCCATGAGGCCGCGGCCGATCGCGAGCATCTGCTGCTCGCCACCGGAGAGTGACCCGGCCAGCTGTGCGCGCCGCTCGCGGAGGACCGGGAAAAGTCCGTAGACGGTCTCGAGGCCTTCGGCGCGCTGCGACTTCGCGGCGGCACGATACGAGCCCATCTCGAGGTTCTCGAGCACGCTCAGCGACGAAAACACCTTGCGCCCTTCGGGGACGTGGGCGATGCCGAGCCGCGCGCGGACGTGCGACGGTCGCCCGGCGATTTCGGTGCTGCCGTACTCGATCCGGCCGGCCTGCGGCATCACGCTGCCGCCGATGGCCTTCAGCAGCGTCGTCTTGCCGGCGCCGTTGGGTCCCACGATGGTGACGAACTCCGCCTCGCCGACGTCGAGCGAGACGTCGGACAGCGCGTGGAGACCGCCGTAAGAAACGCTAAGGTTTGAGATTTTCAGCATGGCGCAACCACCGTTTGCCCAGGTAGGCCTCGATGACGGTCGGATCGCGGACGACGTCGTTCGGGAGTCCCTCGGCGATCTTGCGGCCGTGGTCGAGGACGACCAGCCGGTCGACGAGCTGGACGACGGCGTACATCGTGTGCTCGATGATCACCACGCTCGCGCCCGCCTCCCGCACGCGGCGCACCAGCGCCGCCATCGTGTCCACGCCGTCGCGTGAGAGCCCGGCCAGCGGCTCATCGAGCAGGATCAGGTCCGGCCCGCTCGCGAGGCAGCGCGCCATTTCCATGAGGCGGAGATCGAGCGTCGTCAGCGCGCCCGGCAGATCCGCCACACGCGCGCTCAGCCCCACCGCGCCCAGCGCCGCCAGCGCGCGGTCGCGGGCGCGCGCCGGCGACGTGTCGTGGGCGAAGGCGCCCACCATGACGTTCTCCAGCACGGTCATCTGCGGAAACGTGCGCACCACCTGGAAGGTGCGGCCCATGCCGCGCCGGCAGATCGCGCTCGGGCGCAAGCCGCTGATGTGCGCGCCGCGGTAGCGCACCTCGCCGCGGTCGGGCAGCAGGAAGCCGTTCAGCACGTTGAACAGCGTGGTCTTGCCGGCGCCGTTCGGTCCGATCACCCCGAGGATCTCGCCCGCGCGGACGCCGAAGCTCACGTCGTCGAGCGCGTGGAGACCGAGGAACGCGCGCGAGACGCCCTGCACCTCGAGCAGCGCGACGTCCGGTTGCAGCGGCGGGCGCCCGGCGACGGCCGTGTCGATGCGCGGCGCGACCACGCCGGCGATCGCGCGTGGCGCCGGGCGCAGACCGCGGAACCGCCAGTAGATGCCCTCGGGGGCGAAGAGCATCACGAGCATGAGGGCGCCGCCGTAGACGACGCCCTGGATCCCGGGGAGCTGATCGCCGACGGTCGCGTCGAGCGTCTCGCTCAGCGGGACCATGATCACCGAGCCGATGAGCGGCCCCCACATGCTGCCCACGCCGCCGACGAGACAGACCACCAGCGTCTGCACGATCACGAGCACGCCGAAGACGGCGTCCGGCGTGACCACGAAGAGGATGGCGTGCGCATAGATCGCGCCGATCAGCGCCGCCGGCGCCGCGCTCAGCATGTAGGCGGTCATCTTGGCGCGGAACGTGTCGACACCGGCCGCCTCCGCGGCCTGCTCGTTGGCCCTGAGCGCGCGCAGCGCGTAGCCGAGCCGCGAGCCCTCGATCCAGTGCGAGAGCAACAGCGTGCCGGCCAGGGCGGCGAGGGCGAGCAGGTCGTAGGCGCGCGGATCGCGGAACTGCATGAACACCGCGGGTCGATCGCGCACCATGGGTATGGAGACTTCCTGGTAGCCCAGGAAGTCCATCACGATCCGGAAGATCAGCGGGTAGGCGAGCGTCGCGAGCGCGAAGTAGATGCCGGCGAGCCGGAACGTGGGCAGGCCGATCAACACGGCGGCCACGACGGCCGCCACCATGCCGATGACGATGCCGATCCACGGCGTCAGCTTCGCGGAGACGACGAGCAGCACGGTGACGTAGGCGCCGATGCCGAAGAACGCCTGGTGGCCGAACGACGTCTGGCCCGCGTAGCCGCTGATGATGTTCCAGGCGAGCCCCATCGTGGCCCACACGAGCACGAGCGTCAGCACGCGGTGGTGGTAGCGCTCGGTGAGCGCGAACGTCAGCGCCACGCCGACCAGGACGACGAGCCCGATCGGCCAGAGCCGTCGCATCAGACGGCGCGCAGTCGCTGGCCGAAGAGACCCTGCGGCCGCAGGTACAGCACGAGCAGGAACGTGATGAAGACGCCGACGTTCTGGAGCTGGAACGGCAGGATCAGCAGCGTGAGCGATTGGACGAGCCCGATGAGGAGGCCGCCGGCGAACGCCCCCGGAATCGAGCCGAGCCCGCCGAGCACGACGGCCACGAACATGAGCACGATGAAGTTGACGGCGACGGTCGGCTCGATCGGGTGATAGGTCGCGAGCAGCCCGCCCGCGGCCGCCACCAGCGCGATGCCGACGCCGAACGCGAGGCCGTGCATGGCGCGCACGTCGATGCCCTGATAGCCGGCGGCCTCCGGATCGTCGGCGGCCGCGCGCAGCGCCTTGCCGAGATCGGTGCGCGTGAGGAAGAGATAGACGAGCGCCGCCAGCAGCAGCGCCATCAGGAACGCGTACGAGCGCGCTTGATTCAACAGGAGCGGGCCCACGCCGAAGGCCTGCGTCGCGTAGACCGTCTTGATGCCGCGCGGCATCGGCGTGAGCAGCATGGTCGTGCCGTTGGTGATGACGAGCGAGAGGCCGAGCGTGAGGATGAGCTGCGAGTCCATCATGCGCTGCGGATCGCCGCCGCCGGTGACTCGCACGAGCAGCACCCGGTGCACGAGCACGCCGAGCAGGAAGAACGGCGGGATCGTCACGAGCGCGCCCAGCAGCGGATCCACGCCGGCGCCGACGGCCAGGAAGAAGGTGACGTACATCCCCAGCATCATGAAGTCGCCCTGCGCGAAGTTGACGACGCGCATGACGCCGAAGATGAGCGCCAGGCCGATGCTCATGAGCGCGTAGACGCCGCCCACGAGCAGGCCCGTCACCACGTACTGCGCGAGGTCGCCGACGGCCACGCCGCCGCTACTTGCCGAAGTGCCAGACGGGCTTCCGGGTCGCGTACTCCACGGGCACGACGGTGAACGGCTCGCCGTTCTGCCACTGCACGATGATCGGGGCGGCGCCCACCCGGCGGCCGCGCTCGTCGTACTTGATCCGCCCCGGCGCCAGCGTGTTGGCCGCCGGCCCTGACTTGAGGTCGAGCTTGGCCACCGCGTCGCGGATCGCCTTCGGGTCGGCCGACTTCGCCATCTCCGCCGCTTCCTTGATGATCCAGACATGCGCGTAGGTCATGAGCGGGTCCTGCGTCATGAACGGCTCACCGGTGCGCTCGGTGAAACGCTTGACCAGGTCCTCCTGGCCCTTGAGCGGGTGTGCCGCGGTGACGGTCATGATGTTGTCGAGCAGCTCCTTGCCGACCGTCTTGACGTACTCCGGCGTGACGAGCCATGCACCCACGCCCTGGATCGGCACCTTCACCCCGAACTCCTTCACCTTCTGCAGCACCTGGATCGAGTCCGGGAAGTTGGTGGCGCCGTAGAACACGACGTCCGGCTGGGTCGAGCGGATCTTCTGCACGATGGCCGTCGCATCGGCGAGCGGCGGCGTCCACACCTCGTCGACGACGATCTCGATGCCCTTGGCCTTCAGCAGCTTCTCGCGGAGCGGCTTGAAGAAGAACACGGTGGCCGCCGTGTTGTCGCCGACGATGGCGGCCTTCTTCAGCGGATGATTGTTGCGCTTGGCCAGATCGGTGACGAGCTCGAGCGCCTGCTCGGCCTGGACGGACGACACCGGGCTCGTCTGGAACGTGTACTTGAAGTTGCGCTCGGTGATGGAGTCGGCATAGGAGAGGGTGAACCACGGCACCTCGAGCCGTTCGGCCACCTCGGTCACGCCGAGCGTGAACGAGCTGAGCCAGGCGCCGATGCCGGCGCTGATCTTCTCGCGGGTCAGCGCGCGCTGGGCGGCGCTCACGGCCTTCTCGACGCTGTCGCCGGCATCGGCCTCGCGCAGGACCAGCTTGGCGCCGCCGAGCGCCTTGATCCCGCCCTGCGCGTTGATCTCGGCGATGGCCATCTCCGCGCCCATCTTCTTCAGCTGCCCCTGGCGCGCCCAGCGTCCCGAGAGCGGCGCCACCAGCGCGATCTTCACGTCGTCGGCGGCTGGGGCCGGGGCGGGCACGAGCAGCATGGGCGTCGCGACCAGCACAGCCAGGAGCATCGCCAGTGGCTTCATTCGTCCTCTCCTCTGTATCGGAGCGCTGTGTCCGCTTCTCCCGTAGGTGGCCCGAGAGAGGCGGGCGCGGCCCCGCTCACGTGTAGTTCGGGTTCCGCTTCTCGAGAAAGGCACGCACGCCTTCCTGGAAGTGCTCGCTCCGCCGTACCCGGTCACCGAGCTCCTGCTCCAGCGCCTCCCGGGAGGCCGCGTGGTCCGCGATTGTACTGCTGATCTGCCGCTTCACCGCCTGCACCGCCGTCGGGCTGTTGGCGGCGATCGTCTCCGCCGTCTCCAGCGCCCACGGCATCAGCCGGTCCGCCGGCACCACGCGATTGACGAGCCCGATCCGCGCCGCTTCGCTGGCGTCGATGAGCCTGGCCGTCAGCAAGAGCTCCATGGCGTGGACGTAGCCGATCTGCTGCGTGAGCTTCACGGTGGCGCCGCCGAACGGGTAGATCGACCAGCGGACCTCCGGCAGCCCGAACCGCGCGTGCGGCGCCGCCGCGCGGACGTCGGTCGAGAGCAGCAGCTCGAGCCCGCCCGCCACGCAGTCGCCGTTGACGGCGGCCACGATCGGCTTGGCGTACGCCTTGTTCTTCAGCAGCGCGTGATTGACCATCCGCGCCGCGTCGGGATCGGCCGAGAGATCGCCGCTCATATCGGCGCCCGACGTGAACGCGCGGTCGCCGGCGCCGCTGAGCACGATGCAGCGGCAGGCGGCGTCGCCCTCGAGGCGATCCCACAGCGCGGCGAGCTCGGCCATCATCGCGCGCGGCATGGCGTTGCGGCGCGGCTGGTTGTCGATGGTGAGGACGACGACGTGCGGCCCGTGGGGCTCGGCGCGGAGCTCCATCACGCTCTGCCGTGCGCCTTCCGGCCGTCGTTCATCGTCCCGGAGCATACACGCGCGAGGGGCCGAGCGGTGGACGGTGTCAGGGCTCCCGCCGTCCGGGTCCGCGAGGCCGGCTGCTGGCCTTCACGAAGACCGCGACCTCTGCTTTGCTCGTGTGGCCGTCGGCGACACCGGTAACGAGATCAGCAAGTTCCTCGAGGGCGGCGTCCAATCGTAAACCGTTGAGCCCGAGAAACGCGAGCATCGTGATCAGCCCGGTGCGCTTGTTGCCGTCCACGAACGGATGGTTGCGCACGAGATGGAACAGGTACGCCGCTGCCATCTCGTGGAGGCCCTCATGGAGGAAGACGCCCCCGAACGTTACTGCCGGTACGGCGACCGCGGATTGCAGCAGATCGAGAGCCCTGACGCCGGGCCGGCCTCCATAGCGATTGATCTGATCGGTATGAAGCGCAAGGACCTCGTCGAGCGTCAGAAAGATGACTCTCACTATTCGGCGAGACGGCGGAACACACCTCCATACTTCGCATGCGCTTCCGCGACGATGCGCTTGAGCTGTGTGCTGCGACGTTTGTTGCGCACTGGCGAGATGACGAGGACATCACCGTTCGTCGATACTTCCAGCGATGTTTTAGCATCGATTCCAAGCTGATCGAGGAGACGCTTGTCGAGGACCAGCGCCAGACTGTTGCCGGTCTTCGTCAGCTTCTTTCGCATCGCACCCTCCCTTGGTTCGTACAGTCTGCCACGACGGTACGTACCGAGACAAATGCGGTATAGCGTGCAGCGCGGCCCGTCTTGACATGCGCGCGGGCCGGGTTCATGGTTCCGTCACGCCGCTGTCCGATCTTGCGCCAGCGAAGGAGGTGAGGATCGCGCACACGCATTGACCACGAGCACCTCACGCGCGAGGAGTCGGAGGACATCTCATGGAGTTCAACGTCTTCGAGCACTTCAAGGGATATCGAGGCACGACCGACGGCCCTCGAACACCGGACGAGCAGGGCGCCCGCTTCTTCCTCGGCGGACAGCTCGGGCCGCGGATCAGCGAGCACGTCGACGACAGTGCGAGGAAGGCCGGGCTCTCGCGCCGGAGCTTCCTCGGCTCGGCCTCGGCGCTGCCGGCGGCCATGCTCGCCGTCAACCACATCTCCGGCATGCGCTTCTTCGACGTGACGCCCGCCGAGGCGTACGACCCCGTCGTGGCCAAGGAGATCAAGGTCAGCCGCAAGCCGGGGAAGGACTTCATCGTCGACGCCCACACCCACATCTGCACGCGCAAGGACGGCTACATCCCCGGCGTCAACACGACCGAGCGCGGCATGTGGTTCGTCCAGCTCCTCGACGACCTGGGCAAGGCGATGGGACTGGCCAATGGCACCAAGGACATGACCGTCGAGAACTTCGGCAAGCTCATCCTCGAGGGCAGCGACACCAGCGTCGCCGTCTTCAACCCGTTCGGCTTCCGGGAGGATTACGGCGGCAAGGACATGATCCCCATCGAGGAGCAGGCCGAGGTCAAGCAGCGCTGGCCGACCCGCACCGTCATGCTCGGCGGCGGCCTCACGCCCAATCAGGGCCTGTCGGCGACGCTCGAGCGCATGACGATGTTCGTGGAGAAGTACCAGATCTCCGGCCTCAAGCTGTACACGTTCGACTCCACGAAGAAACGTGGCTGGTGGTTCGACGATCAGAAGCAGGCCTATCCGATGTGGGAGCGCGCGCGCAAGCTCGGCCTCAAGAACATCGGCTGCCACAAGGGCATCCCGTTCGGCCAGTTCATGGCGCGCTACGCCCATCCGGAGGATCTCGACGCGGTGTGCGACGACTTCCCGGATCTGAACTTCATCGCCTACCACGCCGCGTGGCCGTACCAGCACGAGCTGGCCGCCCTCAAGGGCTTCAAGCCCCAGCGCAAGAACCTCTACGCGGAGGTCGGGTCCACCTTCGCGGCCACGGTGACGAGCCGCCCGCTCGAGTGCGCGCACGTGCTGGGCACGCTGCTGCGGGACCTCGGTCCCGACTACGTCATGTGGGGCACCGACTCGGCGCTGTGGGGAAACCCGCAGTGGCAGATCGACGCGTTCCGGAAGTTCCGGATCCCCGATCAGCTGGTGGAAGGTCACGGCTATCCGCAGCTGACCGACGAGATCAAGGCGAAGGTGTTCGGGCTCAACGCGGCGCGGATCTGGAACCTCAACTCGACGGCAGCCGCGGCGCCGCTCGAGCCGCGACGCGCGGTCGCCGTCTGAGTCGACGGGCGGCCGGCGCCGCACGCCGGCCGCCCCGCGCTCGCGGGGGGACGTCATGCCGACCTATGAATACGAGTGTGCGCCGTGCCGGACCATCTTCGAGACCCAGCACGGCATCAACGATGCGCCGCTCGCGGCCTGCCCGCGCTGCGAGGGGTCCGTGCGGCGCCTGATGTCGGCGCCCAACCTCAATCGCGGCAACTTTGCCAGTCCGACCGAGGCGAAGTACGCGAAGCTGAGCGCCAGAGAGGAGGTCGCGCGCGAGCGCGTGCTCCAGAAGGACTACGAGCGGATCTGGCTGCCGCCCCCGGTCAAGCACAGCCCCTGGGAAGACGGCTAGCGCGTCAGCGGACGGCGCGTGTCACGTTCAGCAGGACGCGACTCGGATCCCACGTCGACACGCTGCACGTCGACATATCCGGCCATGCCGGTGACGGCCTGGAGGAGGAGCGACATGCGTCCTTTTTCGAGCGAGTCACGACGTGGGTTCTTGAAGCGCTCCGCCGCGCTGCTCGCCGCGGCGGGTCTCGTGGGGCGCCGTCCCGATGTCGCCGCGGCCGCCGAGCCGCCCGAGGTGCCGCCGTGGATGAAAGGGCCGGGAGCGGGCTTCAGCCCCTACGGCGCGCCGTCGAAGCACGAGAGCAAGGTCACGCGGACCTTCATGCGGTCGCAGCCGGGCACGACGGGGAGCGGCGCCATCCGCACACCGCTCGAGGCGCTCGAGGGCACCATCACGCCGAGCGGCCTGCACTTCGAGCGCAGTCACAGCGGCGTGCCCGACATCGACCCGGCGCAGCATCGCCTGCTCATCCACGGCATGGTCAAGCGCCCGCTGATCTTCACGATCGATGCGCTGCTGCGCTATCCGATGGTTTCGCGCCTCCACTTCCTCGAGTGCTCGGGCAACAGCCAGCTCCTCTACCAGGCGGCGCCGCCGAACCTCACCGCTGGTCAGATGCACGGCCTCGTGTCGTGCAACGACTGGACGGGCGTGCCGCTGCGGTTGCTGCTCGAGGAGGCCGGTGTGGACGGCGGCGGGGACTGGATCCTGGCCGAGGGTGCCGACGCGGCGGCGATGAGCCGCAGCATCCCGATGGCCAAGGCCATGGACGACGCCATCCTGGCGCTGTTCCAGAACGGCGAGCGACTCCGGCCGGAGAACGGCTACCCGCTGCGGCTCTTGCTGCCGGGCTGGGAAGGCAACATGAGCGTGAAGTGGCTGCGCCGCCTCAAGGTCGTGGCGGCGCCGATCATGACCAAGGACGAGACCTCGCGCTACACCGACCTCCAGCGTGACGGCAAGTCGCTCATGTTCACCTACCCGATGGAGGTGAAGTCGATCATCACGCACCCCTCGCAGGGGATGACCGTGAACGGCGCGGGACTCCATCAGATCTCCGGTCTCGCCTGGTCGGGCAACGGGACGATCACGAAGGTGGAGGTCAGCGCCGACGGCGGGACGACCTGGCGCGAGGCGACGTTGACGAGGCCGGTGCTGCCGCGCGCGCTCACGCGCTTCCGCCTGCCATGGCGGTGGGACGGCGCCGCCGCCGTGCTGAAATCACGGGCGACCGATGATGCCGGCAACGCGCAGCCCGAGCGCGCCAGGTTCATCGCCGAGCACGGGAGCAACGCGATCTTCCACTACAACGCCATCGCGGCCTGGAGCGTGGCGCCGAACGGCGAGGTCAAGCATGTCTACGCGTGATCTCGCCTGGGTCGTGATGGTCCTGGCGGCCACCGGCTGCGCGCGCGCCACGACGATCGAGTCGCCGAATCTCGGAAAGCCGGCGACGGCGGCGCAGATCGCCGGCTGGGACATCAGCGTCGGCCCCGACGGCGTCGGGCTCCCGCCCGGAAGCGGGACCGCCGCCAGGGGCGCCGCCGTCTACGAGCAGAAGTGCCAGGCGTGCCACGGGGCGAAGGGCGCCGGCCAGCCGAACGATCGCCTCGTGGGCGGGCAGGGGACGCTCGCGAGCGCGACGCCCGTGCGGACGATCGGCAGCTACTGGCCGTACGCGACGACGGTGTTCGACTACGTGCGCCGCTCGATGCCGTACATCCAGCCCCAATCGCTCACCAACGACGAGGTGTACGCGGTCACCGCGTACCTGCTCCACCTGAACGGCCTCGTCGGCGAGAACGACGAGATCGACGCGCGCACGCTGCCGAAGGTCACGATGCCCAACCGCGACAACTTCATCCGCATGTATCCGGTTCGCGGACGCTGACGAGTTACATCCGGCGCACGCGCTCGACCGTCTCCTGCATGGCGACCACGCGTGGCCAGCGCCACAGCGTGTGGACGAGCGACGAGTCGGGCGCGGCGGCCGCGATCGCGGCCACCGTGTCCTCGGCCAGCCGGGCGGCCGCGCTCGCCGGCTCGGCAGCGCCGACCTCGAGGTGGGCGCGCGCGAGCAGATCGGCCGCCTGCCACGTCAGCGTCGGATAGCCGATCCCGCGCGCGATCGCCACCGCGCGGTCGAGGCTGTCGATGGCCGCCGCGGCGTCGCCCGCGCGCAGCGCGATCTCGCCGCGGCGGGCGTGGAACCAGCCGACGTACTTCAGCGAGTCCGTCTGCTCCGCCTCGGCGAGCCCGCGGTTGGCCTGCGCCAGCGCCTCGCCGTCGCGGCCCAGCATCATCAGCGCGGTCGTCAGACCGAAGGAGAGGTGGATCGACCACCGCCAGCGATGTGCGCCAAAGGCCTTGCGCGCGCGCTCCAGCGTCTGCTCGAAGAGGGGAACGGCGGCCTCGGGCCCTTTCAGCGCGACGTCGTCGAAGCCGAGGTTGATGAGCGCGCTGATCTCGACGTTGCCGTTCTTGATGCGGTGACCAATGTCGCGGCTCTCGTGGTCGAGCTCGAGCGCGCCCGCGAAATCGCCGTACTCCTGGCGGAGCCACCCCAGCGTGTTCGTCATCCGTCCGAACATGAAATGGTTCTGGCGTTCGCGTGCCAGCGCCCGGCCCCGCGTGAGCACGTCGTACGCCCCGCGATAGTCGCCGCGGCCGATCAGCGCGAAGCAGCGGTTCGACATCGCGAAGACCTCGTTGAAGCCGTCGTGGATCTCGCGCGCGGCTGCCTCCGCCGCCAGGCACATCGCGGTCGATTCGTCGAACCGGCCCTGCCAGTTGCGCTGGAGACTGAGCAGCGTCTGCGACTGCACGACGATGTCGCGATAGTTCCCGTTCCGCGCCAGCGCCAGCGACTCGGCGAATCCCGCCTCGGCGTCGGCGAGCTTGGCCTGCATCTGCTGGAGCGAGGCCATGAGATACAGCGTCCGCGCGATGAGCCGCTCGTCGCCGATGTCGCGGGCGATCTCGTACGCCTGGCGAACGTGCGCCTCGAGATCGGC
>JBIOXS010000032.1:0-5251 GCA_044869815.1 Candidatus Rokuibacteriota bacterium
GCATTGAGCGCGTCGCGCGCCGGCCCCTCGCACCGGGTCGCGCAGAGTAGGCCGATTCGGGCGACCCTGCTCGTCTGCTGCGCCCCGATGACCGGTGGCATGATCATGACGGTGCCGGCCAGAAGGACGCAGAACACGATGACGAGCGTGGCCTCAACGCGTCTCATACATCTCGGGGCTCGAAGGGAACGCCCTGGGTTCTGCATGGCCTGTCGCCCGCTTCGTGCGGCGAACTCTTATTACCGAGAACCGTATATACCGGCAAAAGAACCGGCGCTGCAAGGTAGCATGACGACCCACATCGATCGCACCCAAGAGATTCAGTCGAAACGTCATACGGTTGCGGCGCCTCGGGCAGTGAGCGTGGATACCCTGCGGGGCGTCGCCGTATATCTCGGATGTCATGGTCTGAGCAGCCGGTCAGCGGGACGGCGGGGAGCTCCACCCAGCCGCCTCCGCGATCAAAGTCCCCTTGGTGCTGCACGCATACTATTTTTAAATGTTGGAGAAGCTCGGGGCAGGCAAGAAAGTGATTTGCTGACTGCCATCAAAAGTTGACATCCCGTCGATTGCGCGCTCGAAGTGCGGCGGCCGCCGGTGCCCGGCGCGTCGGCGAATTTGGGGGCGCTACGCCGATGCGCGAGTGTTCCGGGCGGGCGTGACCGTCGCGCCGCTCGCCAAGGCGAGCGCGACGGTCGCTGTCGATGACTTCGCTAGCGTCCTAGCTGAAGATCGAGAAGTCCTCGGCCTTCTCGGTGATGAACTCGAGCAGGGCCGGCGTGCCCTCGTGCGTTTTGGCGATCGCGCGCTTGATGGCCGGCACGATGTCGTCGGGCTGCGTGACCCGCTCGCCCCAGCCGCCGAGCGCCTTCGCGAAGTCCGCGTAGTTGCCGCTGATGTCGGTCGAGCGGTACTTCTGCGTCGCCGTCTTCATCACCTTGAGCTCGATGGCCATCGAGAAGTTGTTGAGCAGCACGGTGAGGATGGGGATGCGCTCGCGCGCGGCCGTTTCGAAGTCCATACCGGTGAAGCCGATGGCCGCGTCGCCCCACACGTTGATGCTGAGCTTGTCGGGGTGGGCGAGCTTGGCGCCCATGGCGAGGCCGAGTCCGTAGCCGAGCTGCGTGGTCTTCCCCCAACCGATGTAGGAGAGCGGGGTCGTGCACTCCCAGAACGGCGAGATCTGATCGCGCGGGCTGCCGGCGTCGTGCGTGATGATGGTGTTGGCGACGTCCACCGTGTGCAGCAGATCCCACAGCACGCGATACGGCGAGAGCGGCGTCGTCTTCTGCGTGAGCCGCGGCATCCACTGCGCGAGCCACTCGTCCTTCAGCTTCTTGATCTCCGCCGTCACGGCGGCGCTGCGGCCGCGCGACTTGCCCTTCAGACGATCGCGGACCTCGAGGAGCAGGGCGTCGAGGGTCAGGCCGGCGTCGCCGATGACCGCGAGCTCCGCCGGCACGTCCTTGTTGAGGTCCAGCGGATCGAGCGTCGCGTGGGCGTACCGCTTGCCCTTCGGCATCGCCACGCCGTAGTTGGTCGTCGAGAAGGAGCAGCCGATGCCGAAGATGAGATCGGCCTCCTTCAGGAAGTGGTAGAGCTGCTTGCTGATCGATCGGCCGCCGGAGCCGAGCGAGAGCGGATGCGTCTCGGGGAACGCGCTCTTGCCCTGCAGGCTCGTCGTCACCGGCGCCTCGAGCAGCTCCGCGAGCTCGCGCAGCTGCGTCCACGCTTTGGAATAGTGCACGCCCTGCCCGGCGTAGATGACCGGGCGAGTGGCGGCCACCAGCGCCGCCGCGACGTCCTTGACCGCCTTCGGATCCGGCGCCACGCGGAGCCGCGGCGTCGGCGTATAGGTCCAGCCGTCGGGCACCTCCTCCCGCATGACGTCGACGGGAATCTCCACGAGCACCGGCCGCGGCCGTCCGTTCTTCACCTGCGTGAACGCACGGCGCATCGCGTCCGGCACGCTCTCGGGGAGGACGACCTGCTCGGCCCACTTGGTGACGTGCTGATAGTTGAGGAAGGAGCTGAAGTTGGGCGTGATGTTGAGGAGCTTCCGCGGATAGCCGCCCGGCAGCACCACGATCGGCACCGAGTCGCCGAACGCCTGCGCCACGCCGCCGAAGGAGTTCTCGGTGCCGGGGCCGTGCTGCATGGCAAACACACCGATGCGGTCGCCGGAGGTGACGCGGCTCACGGCGTCGGCCATGTGCAGTCCCGTGCGCTCCTGCCGGACGATGATCGTTCGGATGTCGGCCTCGGCCGCCGCCTCGATGATCTGGTTGACGGGATACCCGATGAGAAACTCCACGCCTTCGCGCTTGAGAATGTTGGCCACGACCGACGCTGCCTTCACGGATTGGTCCCTCCTCGGCCGAGAGTGTACGGCATGCCGTCAGCGTTTGCTCGTGGGATACTCCCGGCCACGGAGGGTGCGATGAGACAAGGGTTCGCGTTGTTCGCCGGGATCGCTGCCGACGTCATCAAGGCCACCGCTCGCGAGGCGGAGTCGCTCGGGTACTCGTCCTTCTGGGTGAATCATCCGGGCCCCGTCGATGGTCTGACGGCGCTCGGCGGCGCGGCGCGGGAGACGCGCCGGGTGGCGCTCGGCATCGGCGTCATTCCGCTGAACACGCGCGGCCCGCAATCGATCATCGAGGGCGTCCGGGCGAACACGCTGCCAATGGATCGCCTGCTGCTCGGCGTCGGCAGTCCCAACCCTGGCGCACTCGGGCGCGTGCGCGCGGGCGTGGCCGAGCTGCGCGCGGCGCTTCCGACAAAGCTCATCGTGGCCGCGCTCGGTCCGAAGATGTGCGAGCTCGCGGGAGAGGTCGCCAACGGCGTCCTCTTCAACTTCGTCACCCCCGAGCACGCGCGCGCCTCCGCCGACCTGGTCCGCGCGGGCGCGCGGAAGGCCGGACGCCCGGTCCCCGCCCTCTACTCGTACGTGCGCGTGGCTCTCGGCGCCGCCTCCCGGCCGCGGCTCCAGGACGAGGCCGATCGCTACGGCAAGATCCCGGCCTATGCGGACAACTTCGCGCGCATGGGCGTGAAGCCGATCGACACGACGATCATGGCCGAGACGCCGGCGGCGCTGCGTGCGGCCATCGCGCGCTGGGACGGCGTCGTCGATGAGCTGGTGCTCCGCGCGATCACGCCGGCCGACAGCACCGACGAGATCCTGGCGCTCGTGCGTGCCGCCCGGTCGGCCTGATGCGCGTGGAGCCGATGGTGCGCTATCCCGACCCCGCGGTGCAGGTGCTCGACCCCGCGTACACGCGCCTGCGCGTCAACAACGCCGCCGTCGAGCGCCTGGCCACCGGATTTCGCTGGGCGGAGGGGCCCGTCTGGTTCGGCGATCTGCGATGCCTGCTCTGGAGCGACATCCCCAACAACCGCATCATGCGCTGGGACGAGGAGACGGGCACCGTCGGCGTCTTCCGCCGTCCGTCGAACAACGCCAACGGTAACACCCGCGACCGTCAGGGACGTCTCGTCACCTGCGAGCACGACAGCCGTCGGGTCACCCGGACGGAGTACGACGGGAGCGTCAGCGTCGTGTGCGACCGCTACGACGGCAAGCGGCTCAACTCGCCGAACGACGTCGTCGTGAAGAGCGACGGCTCGATCTGGTTCACCGATCCGCCGTTCGGCATCCTCGGCCACTACGAAGGGCACCGGGCGCCGCTCGAGCTGCCTACCAACGTCTACCGCGTCGACGCGCGGACCGGCGAGGCGAAGGTGCTGAGCGGCGAGATCAACCGCCCGAACGGTCTCTGCTTCTCCCCCGACGAGTCACGGCTTTATGTCGTCGAGAGCGGCGCCAGCCCGCGGCTGATCCATCTCTTCGACGTGCTCGGCGACAAGCTCGCGAACAAGCGCGTCTTCGTCAGCTGCGGCGCCGGTCTTCCCGACGGATTCCGCTGCGATACCGAGGGCAATCTCTGGTGCGGCTGGGGCGGCGGCGAGGCGGAGGACGGCGTCGTCGTGTTCAATCCCGACGGCAAGATGGTGCTCCGTGTCCGCCTGCCGGAGCGCTGCGCGAATCTCTGCTTCGGCGGCATCCACCGCAACCGGCTGTTCATGGCCGCCAGCCAGTCGCTGTATTCCCTGTACGTCGACGCGCAGGGCGCGATCGGGGGCTAGGCGCGGAGCGGACAGCCGAACGTGATGCGATGTCCATCGATCGTTCGGAGCCCGAACTCCGCGCATCTTGCGCAGCATCGTGGCGTGCCCCTCTAGGCGCTTTCGTTCGCCTGCGCCTCCAGAAATTCGCGCGTCCCGGGCCCACCGGTGAGCTCGAGCCACACCGGGCCGCCGGCCGGCTCGACGGTGAGGCGGAACCGCAGAAACGGGCAGCAGCGACTCTCGAGCCTGACGAATTCCGTGAGCAGATCGACGACCGCGACTGCCGGAGAATACCGGAACGCCGCGCCGTCGGCCAGCCAGCGGATGTCTTCGCGGTGGCGGCGGAGCTCCGCCAGCAGGCCGGATCGACGCTCCGCGAGCTCACGCTCCGTCAGCGTGCAGGCGATCGGGATCTCGGTCACCGTGGCCTCCGCCGGTTGACCGGCGAGCCGAAGCAGCAGGGTGGTCCGAAGGCGCCGGGACGGCAGCCACAGCGCTCAAAGCCGAGCTTCTCGAGGACGCGCAGCGAGGCGCGGTTGACCTCGTCCACGGAGGTGACGATGTCACGGAAGCCGCCCCGCGTGCGAGCACGGGCGATCGAGGCGCGCGCCATCTCGGTCGCATACCCGCGACCAGAATAGCGCTCCACCAGCGCATAGACCAGCTCCGGCTCGGGATGAATCTCGGGAAACTCCACGAATCCGCAGAAGCCGACGAGCGCGCCGCTCGCGCGCTCGTAGGCGAGCCAGAGTCCGACCGCGCGGCGCTCGAACAGCGCGGCGCTCTCGCGGATCCGTGCCTCGCTCCACTCCTGTGAAAGGATGTGGCCGTCCATCAGGTAACGGCGGACGTGCGGGTCCTGCACCAGGCGTGGAATCCGGCCAGCGTCGCCGGCGCCACCGGGACGAACTGCAGGCGCTCCGAGACCATCATCACGGCTCGCCGTCGAAGAACTCGTGCTCGATCAGATGCTCGAGGATCTCCGAGCCATGTCGCAGCTGATGCGCGGCCACGGTCGCAGCGACCCGGCGGCGGCGGCCTCAGGCGCCCGGGCCGCGTCCCATCGAGAACGGCTGCCAGCGCTGCAGCCCGCACTTCTCCAGCACCGACGGGTTCACGC
>JBIOXS010000033.1:0-13918 GCA_044869815.1 Candidatus Rokuibacteriota bacterium
GGATGGCGCCTGCCGGGTCGGAGCCGCCCGACGGCTCCGTGATCGCGAAGAACGTACGCCAGCCCTCGCGCACCGTCGGGACGGCGTACTTCGCGATCTGCTCCTTGCTGCCCGCCCAGATCGCGGGCGGCGGATAGCGACCGAACACGCCGCACCCCGGCGCGTAGAGGCCCATCCGGTGCTGCGACATCTCCTCGAGGATGACCGACATGCTGAAGGTGTCGAGGCCGCCGCCTCCGTACTCCTCGGGCGCGCCGAGCGCCCAGAGGCCCGCCGCCTTCGTCTTGGCCGACAGCCGCTCGAAGTCCTCGTCCGGGATCCCGGGCGCATCGGGATCGAGGCGCTGCTCGAGCGGCACGATCTCCTCGCGGATGAAGCGACGGACCTGCTCGCGGACAATCCGCAGCTCGTCGGGCAGCGTGAAGCCGGCGAAACCCGTCATCGGCCGGGATGATACCATCGGCGCCATGTCGGACGAGATCCTGACCGCCGTCGCCGACGACATCGCCACCATCACGCTGAACCGGCCGGACAAGCGCAACGCCATGAACGCCGCCATGCTGACCGAGCTGCGCCGCGCCGTCGAGGAGCTCGACGCGCGCCGGGACGTCCGCGTGATCGTCGTGCGCGGCGCGGGCCCCGCCTTCTGCGCCGGCATGGATCTGCGCGAGATGGAGGCGCAGCGCGGCGCCGTCGGCGATCCCGACCAGAGCGTGGTCGCCGTCCTGCAGCGCGTCGAGGCGTCGCGCCATCCGACCATCGCGCTGCTGCACGGCGACGCGGTGGCGGGCGGTTGCGAGCTGGCCCTGCACTGCGATCTCCGCGTGGCATCCGAAGAGGCGCGCATCGGCATGCCGCTCTCGCGCATCGGCCTCGTGGTGCCCTTCCCGCTCGGACAGAAGCTGGTGGAGATCGTCGGCGCCGCCGAGACGCGCCGGCTGCTGTTCACCGGTCGCCTCATCGACGCCGCGCGCGCGAAGGAAATCGGGATGGTGCACGAGGTCGTGCCGCCGGCCGACGTCGAGAAGACGACCTACGCGCTGGCGCGCACGATCGCCGACAACGCGCCGCGGTCGCTGGCCGGGATGAAAGCGACGATCCAGCGCGCGCTGTCCGCGCGCGGGCAGGTCGCGCACGCGGATCTCGACGCGCAGGCGCTCGCCGCGCGGCAGAGCGCCGACGCCGGCGAGGGCCGCCGGGCGATGCTCGAGAAGCGCAAGCCGAACTTCCGGGGAGAGTGATCATGCGTGTCCTGGTGACGGGAGCGGCGAGCGGCATCGGCCGCGCGACGTGCCTCAGATTGGCGCGCGACGCAGCGGCGCGGGGCGCCGGCAACATCGCCGCCGTGGACATCGCGCCGTCAGCGAGGCTCGATGCGCTGCGCGGCGACCTCGAGAAGCTCGGAGCCACCGTCCTCGTCGTCCACGCCGACATGGGGAGCGTCGAGGGGCCCGCGCGCGCCGTGGCCGAGGCCCTCGCGCGGTTCGGCGGTCTCGACGGACTCGTCAGCAACGCCGGCGTCAATCGCCCGGGGCCCCTGGTCGACTACAGCGTGGAGGATTGGGACTGGCTCTTCGCCGTCAACACACGCGCGACCTGGCTGCTCGCGAAGGCCGCCTTCCCGGCGCTGAAGGCCGCGCGCGGCAGCCTCGTCTCCGTGTGCTCGATGTCCGGCAGCTTCGCCCACGCCGGCCTCGGCGCCTACGGACCAAGCAAGGCGGCCGCGATCATGCTCGTGAAGGTGCTCGCCCAGGAATTCGGCCGCGACGGCATCCGCGTGAACGGCGTCTCCCCCGGCATGGTGAGGACGGGCATGACCGAGAAGGTCTACCAGAACGCCGCCATCGCCGCCGAGCGCGATGCGCTCGTGCCGCTGGGCCGCGTGGCCACGCCCGACGACATCGCCGACGCCATCGCCTTCCTCCTCAGCGTCGACGCGCGCTATATCAACGGCCACGACCTCGTCGTCGACGGCGCTGTCAGCGGCAACTTCCTCGGGCGGCTGCCGGGCCTGACGCAGATCCCGCGCGGCTGAAGCAGTTTTACAATCGCGAGCGCGCGTCGGCTTTGATCTCGCGCGAGGCGTGTGACCTGGGCTATGCTGCCCCCCTTGAAGCTGAGAAGCCACTTCGCGCTCCTCGTGGCCGTGACCCTGGTGCCGGTCCTCATCCTTGCCGTGACCGTCATGTTTCTGGTGCAGCGCGAACGTCGGGGGTCGGTGGAGCGCGGCCTCCAGGAAAAGGCGCGAGCGCTGGCGGTTGCCATCGATCGGGAGTTCGAGTCGTCAGTGACCGCACTCAACAGTCTGGCCGCAACACCGTTCCTCGACACCCCCGACTTGCCAGCCTTCTACGAGCAGGCGCGGCGTACGCGGGACGTCAATCGGCGCTGGCTCACGGTGTACCTGGTCGAGGCCTCGGGCCGCCAGCTCATGACGCTGCTCCGACCGCTCGGCGCCACGCTGCCTGATGCCGGCGCCTTCGATTTCGTGCAAGCCGTCCGCCGGAGCGGACAGCCGTACGTGTCGGACCTCGAATTCGGTACGATCTCCCAGCGGCACGTCATCCACGTCAATGTCCCCGTCATTCGCGAGGGGCGCGTCCGGTACATCCTCGGGGCGAGCGTCCTGACCGACGCCCTTGCCGACCTGCTCACCGGCCAGGTCGACTCCCTCGGATCGCTGGCGACGGTTCGCGACCGCCGCGACGTTCTCGTGGCGCGAAGCCGGGACCATGCGCGCCATCTCGGGCGAGCCCCGGGAGTGAAATTCAAGGAGAAGATCCGGTTGGCGCGGGAGCGCGGTGCGACGGTCTTCGAGATCGACAGCCTGGAGGGCAGCCCCATGCTCGCGGCGGCGAGCCGCGTGCCCACGTCTGATTTCATGGTGGTGGTTGCCGTGCCGATCGCGGCCGTGGCGGCCGAGCCGCAGAGGCTCTGGGGGCTGCTGTCCGTCGGGGGCATCGCGGTGCTGGCCGGCGCGCTGGTTGTCTCCGCGGTGCTCGCGCGGCGCATCGCTCGCCCGATCACGGCGCTCTCGAGGGCCGCCGCCGAGCTCGCCAACGGGGAGCCGATCTCACCATCACCGCCATCACCGGTGGCCGAGGTCTCCGCGGTGCGCGAGGCGATGGTGCGGACGGCGGCGGCGCTGGGCGAACGAGCCGCCGAGCGCGAGCGGCGGCTCGCAGCGGAGACGGCGCAGGCCGAGGCGGAGCGCCGCACGCAGACGATGGAGCGCCTGAGCCGCGAGAAGGACGAGTTTCTCGCGATGCTCGGCCACGAGCTGCGAAACCCCCTTGGCGCCATCGCCAGCGCGAACGTCGTGCTGGGCCGAGTCGGCAACGCCGAGCCGCCGGCGGCCCGCGCGCGCGCCATCATCGGCCGCCAGCTCCAGCACCTCGTCGACATCGTCGATGACCTGCTCGACATGAGCCGGGTCACGATGGGCAAGATCGTCCTCACGCTCCGGACCGTGGACCTCGCCGGAGTCGTGGGACATTGCCTTGACACGCTCGAGACGGATGGCCGCACGAAAGGCCATGACGTGACTTTCGATGGCCGGTCGGTGTGGGTCAGCGGCGACGAGACGCGCCTCGAGCAGATCGCCGGGAACGTCATCACGAACGCGCTCAAGTACACGCCGGCCGGCGGCCGCATCCGCGTGTCGGTGGCTCAGGAGGGCAATGAGGCGGTGCTCCGCGTTCAGGACACGGGCATCGGGATCCTGCCCGAGCGCCTGCCGCAGATCTTCGACTTGTTCTTCCAGGGCGAGCGGACGCTCGATCGGTCGCACGGTGGCCTCGGCATCGGGCTCACGCTCGTGAAGCGCCTCACCGAGCTGCATGGCGGAAGGGTCGCCGCCGCGAGTGACGGCATCAACCACGGCAGCACCTTTACGATCCGTCTTCCCGCCATCGTCCCGGTGGAGCGGAATGACGGACCGCTCCTGGCCAAGGAGGAGGGCGCCCGCCATCCCGTCGTTCATCGCATCGTTGTCATCGAGGACAACGCGGACGCCCGCGAGATGCTCACGACGGCGCTCGAGCTGGCCGGGCACGCGGTGTGGGATGCCGAGGACGGTCCGCGAGGCATCGAGCAGGTCCGCCTCCGGAAACCGGATGCTGTCGTCGTCGACATCGGCTTGCCAGGGCTGGACGGGTACGAGGTCGGGCGACGACTCCGCGAGCTGCCCGGCGGCAGCGCACTGCGGCTGATCGCGGTGACCGGCTACGGTCAAGCCGAGGATCGGCGACGGAGCGAGGACGCCGGCTTCGACGCCCATCTCGTGAAGCCGATTGACGCCACCCAGCTGGAACGCGTCCTGGGTGGCGAAGCCGCGAGGGTCCAGCGCGCCGTCCGTGCCTGAGCCCCATGACCGAGCTTGACTCATCAACCAGATTTGATATATTCACCGCCGTGACGACCACGACGACCGACCTCGAGCGCGCAGCGACGTTGTTCCGGGCCCTCGCCGACCCGACCCGACTGGGGATCATCGAGAAGCTGCGCGGCGGTGAGCAGTGCGTGTGCGATCTCACGGACGCGCTCGACGCCGCACAATCGAGGCTTTCGTTTCACTTGAAGTGCCTGAAGGAAGCCGGCCTGCTGCGGGACCGCCGCGAGGGTCGGTGGATCTATTACGCGCTCAACCCGGAAGCGATCGCGGAGATCGAGTCGACGGTGGCGGCGCTGCGCCCCTCGCGACTACGGCTCGCCGCGACGCGGTGCGACTGACCCTTTTTTTGCCTGGATTGATCAAGACTGCTTGATGGGAGGAGACGCCGATGGCTGAGCGTCCGATCGAAGAGCGCGAGTTGAAAGACGTCGTGAAGGAGAAGTACGGACAGGCCGCCCTGCGGGTCGCCGGTGGACAGGAGGCATCCTGCTGCGAAAGCGCATCGTCGCGGGGCGCCGCCGACCCGATCACGAGCGATCTCTACGGCTGTGGCGAGACAGCGGAGCTTCCGGAGACCGCGGTGGCGGCCTCGCTGGGCTGCGGCAACCCGACTGCGCTCGCCGAGCTCCACGAAGGCGAGGTCGTGCTGGATCTCGGCTCGGGCGGCGGCATCGACGTGTTGCTTTCCGCGAAGCGCGTCGGCCCGACGGGGAAAGCTTACGGGCTCGACATGACCGACGAAATGCTGGACCTCGCCCGTGACAACCAGCGCAAGGCGGGCGTCACGAACGTCGAGTTCCTCAAGGGCGAGATCGAGAGCATTCCCCTGCCCGAGGACAGTGTGGACGTCATCATCTCGAACTGCGTCATCAACCTCTCGGGCGACAAGGACCGCGTCCTCGCAGAAGCATTCCGCGTCCTCAAGCCGGGAGGCCGGTTCGCCGTTTCGGACGTCGTCGTGCGCGGGGAGGTCCCGAGCGCGATCCGGCGCAACGTCGAGCTCTGGATCGGCTGCGTCGCCGGCGCGCTGGAGGAGCGCGAGTATCGCGACAAGCTCGCGAAGGCAGGGTTCGAGTCGATCGGCGTCGAGCCGACGAGGGTGTACCGCGTGGAGGACGCCCGTGAATTCCTCCGGGCACAGGGAATCGACGCGGATTCGATCGCGCCAGAGGTTGACGGCAAGTTCATGAGCGCGTTCCTCCGCGCGCGCAAGCCGCGGTCGTGACGAGCCGCAAGCGCGTGCTCTTCCTCTGTACCCACAACTCGGCCCGCAGCCAGATGGCCGAGGGGCTGTTGCGGACCCTCGGCGGTGATCGGTTCGAGGCGGCGAGCGCCGGCACCGAGGCGCGCGGCGTGAACGCGCTCGCCACGCGCGCCATGGACGAGATCGGGATCGATCTGCGTGGACATACCTCGAAGACGGTCGATCGATTCCTGCGGGACCCCTGGGACTACGTCATCACCGTGTGCGACCACGCGAACGAGTCCTGCCCGGTCTTCCCCGGCGAGGTGACCCGGTTGCACTGGAGCTTCGACGATCCATCGGCCGCGGTCGGAAGCGACGCACAACGCCTCGCTGTCTTCCGGCGCGTCCGCGACGAGATCAAGGCGCGGATCGAGACATGGCTCAAACACGATGCGGCGCGGTCGGCGTGAGGGCGGACGTGTGAGCGGCCCCAGCCTCGACCGACGGGTCGTCGCCGAGGCGCTCGGAACGGCGATGCTGCTTGCCGCGGTCGTCGGCTCCGGCATCATGGGAGAGCGGTTGGCCGGCGGCAACGTTGCCGTCGCCCTGCTCGCCAATACGCTGGCGACGGGCGCTGCGCTCGTCACGCTGATCCTGACGTTCGGCCCCATCTCCGGTGGCCATTTCAATCCGGCCGTCACGCTCGCCGACGCGTTTCAGGGCGGGCTGCGGTGGGCCGACGTGCCGGCATACGTCGTCGCGCAGGTGACCGGCGCCTTCAGCGGCGTCGCCGCGGCCCATCTCATGTTCGGTGAACCGGTCTTCTTCGCGTCGCGCCAGGCGCGGGCGGGCACGGCCCAGGTGTTCAGCGAGTTCGTCGCAACCTTCGGGCTGCTGGCGGTCATCTGGGGTTGCGCGCGGTTGAACCCGTCCCGCGTGCCGTTGGCGGTCGCCGCCTACATCACGGCCGCCTACTGGTTCACCGCATCGACGTCGTTCGCGAATCCCGCAGTCACGCTGGCGAGGTCCGCGAGCGACACGTTCGCCGGCATCCGGCCGGCCGATGCGCCGGCGTTCATCGCCGCGCAGCTCGTCGGAGCGGGTGCCGCGACGTCGCTCTTCCGCTGGCTGGTGCCGCCACCGGCCGCTCTTTCGCGCGCAACGACAGTGCTCCACACCAGTGAAATCCCGGCGGAACAGTCCGCCACACCCCACAGAGGAGGTCACGCATGAAGACGGACGCCCCGAAGGTTCATGTCCACATGGCGGTGTCGGATCTCGAGAAAAGCCGTGCGTTCTATGAGAAGTTCTTCGGCACGGCGCCGGTGAAGGTGAAGCCCGGATACGTGAAGTTTCTGCCCGCATTCGGACCGCTCAACCTCGCGCTCTCGCAGGCCGGGCCAGCGGGCGGGCGCGGTCACGTCGACCACATGGGCATCCAGGTGGAGTCAGCCGAGATCGTGACCCGCGAGCTGGCGCGGGTGAAGGCTGCTGGCCTGCCCGTGCGCGAGGAGATCGGCGTGGATTGCTGCCACGCCAACCAGGACAAGTTCTGGGTCGAGGACCCCGATGGCGTGGAGTGGGAAGTGTATGTCCTCAACTACGACCTGGAGGAGACGCGGACGCGAGCCGGCGAAGCATCGGTCAAGACCAGGCTGGCCGTCGTGAACACCGTCGGCGGCTGCTGCGCGAGCGCCTAGTGACCGCGGCGACGGGCCCGCTGGACGGCATCACGGTTGTCGACCTCAGCCGCGTGCTGGCCGGCCCGTCGTGCACGCAGATGCTCGGCGATCTCGGCGCGGACATCATCAAGGTGGAGCGTCCGGGAGTCGGAGACGAGACGCGGACCTGGGGCCCGCCATTCCTGCGCGACGCCGACGGCCGCGAGACGACCGAGAGCGGTTATTACCTGAGCGCCAACCGCAACAAGCGCTCGGTGACGATCAACTTCGCGAAGCCGGAAGGCGCCGCGCTCGTCCGGCGCCTCCTGGAGCACGCGGACGTGCTCATCGAGAATTTCAAGGCCGGCGGCCTCGCGGAGTACGGGCTCGGGTACCCGCAGCTACGCCAGCAGTTTCCGAGACTCGTCTACTGCTCCATCACGGGCTACGGCCAGGACGGACCCTACGCCGCACGGCCGGGTTACGACCTCATGGCGCAGGGGGCCGGTGGAATCATGAGCGTGACCGGGGAGGCGGACGGGCCGCCGGTCAAGGTCGGCGTCGCCGTGAACGATGTGATGAGCGGACTGTACGCTGCCGTCGCGATCCTCGGCGCTCTGCGCCACCGCGACCGCACCGGGCAGGGGCAGCAGATCGACATCGCCTTGCTCGACGTCCAGGTGGGCTGGCTCTACAACGTCGGTCTCAACTATTTACTGTCGGGGCAAGTCCCTCGACGCTGGGGTACGGCGCATCCGAACACCGTGCCGTACCAGGTGTTTGCCACCAGCGATGGCCATGTGATTCTCGGCGCCAACAACGATGCCCAGTTCCGGCGGCTGTGCGAGGTCGCCGGCACGCCCGAGCTCGCGACCGATCCGCGCTTTGTCACCAATGCGCTCCGTCTCGAGCACCGCGCCGACCTGGTCGACATCGTCGCGCAGCTGACGCGGAAGCGCACGACCCAGCAGTGGGTCGATGCCCTCGAAGCGGCCGGGCTGCCGTGCGGCCCGGTCAATACGATCGACCGCGTGTTCGCCGACCCGCACGTCCTGCATCGCGGGATGAAAATCTCGATGGCGCACCCGGCACGGTCGGCGCCGCTGATCGGCAGCCCGCTGAAGCTGTCCGAAACGCCCGTCACGTTTCGACGACCGCCGCCGACGCTGGGTCAGCACACCGATGACGTGCTGGACAACGTGCTGAAGGTCGGTCCCGAGCAACGCGCGGCGCTGCGGGAGCGAGGAATCATCTGATGGCCGTTCGCGTGCGCTTCGTCGGTTCCGGCGACTCCTTCGGCAGCGGCGGACGGTTTCAGACGTGCATCCTCGTGGATGGGCCGCAATCCCGAGTGGCCATCGACTTCGGCACGTCCTCACTGATCGCCCTTGCGCAGCAGGACATCGAACACAACTCGATCGATGCGATCGTTCTCACGCACCTGCACGGCGACCACTGCGGCGGCGTGCCGTTCTTGCTCATGGACGCCATGCTCGCCGCGAAGCGCGCGCGCCCCTTGGTCGTCGCGGGGCCGCGAGACCTCGAGCGTCGTATGGGCGACATCCGCGAGGCGCTGTTCCCGGGCTCGCAAGTGATGAGGCCGAAGTTCCCGTTGACGTGGATCGAGATGGAGCCAGGCCGGCCACACCAGCTGCTGGACGCCATCGTGACGCCGCAGCCCGCGCGGCACACCGCGGAGACCAATCCGACAGCGATTCGCCTGGAGATCGGCGGCAAGGTGGTGTCGTACACGGGCGACACCGAATGGACGGACGACATCGCCAGGGTCGCCGCCGGTGCGGACCTGTTCATCGCGGAGTCGTACTACTACGACAAGCCGATCAAATGGCACCTGAACTATCCGGTCATCGCAGCGCGGCGCGCGCGTCTTGGAGCAAAACGGGTCATCCTGACCCACATGAGCCGGGACATGCTGGCGCACGCGGACAAGGTTCCCGACGAGTGCGCCTACGACGGATTGGTCGTCACCGTCTGATTCATCGGTACGCCGCGGGGCGAGATGCCTAATGCTCTATCTGGCTATATCCGGGGCTCGAACGCGCATGTGATACCTCTCCCTACACAGGGACGAGAACATGAATGTAGAGGCAAAAGTTGTCCTCATTACAGGTGCCGGCTCGGGAATCGGCCGCGCCACTGCGCAGCACCTCGCTCGTCGCGGCGCCACGGTTGCCGTCAACGACATTGATGAAGGGCGCGCGCGCGAAACCGTCCGATTGCTCGAAGAGGACGCTCGACGCGCGATTCCGGTCCCCGGCGACGTGGCGAGCGATGATGATGTGCGGACCATGATCGCCGACGTGCGCGCTCGGCTCGGACGACTCGACGTCCTCGTGAACAACGCGGGTGTCGTCGAGGCTGGCGACACCCCGCGGGTCGTCTTCCCCGAGCTGGAGCCGGAGCAGTGGATACGCGTGCTGGACATCAACCTGCGCGGCGTCCTGCTTGGAACACAGCATGCCATCGCCGCCATGCGGCAGTCCGGCGGCGGCGTGATCATCAATATCTCGTCGATGGCCGGGTTGGGCATCGGCGCACATCCGGCCCCCGTCTACGCGGCAACCAAAGCAGCGGTGATCCGGTTTACGGCCGCGCTCGCATTGCTTGGACGCAGGTTGAACATCCGGGTGAACTGTATCTGTCCGGATTGGGTCGATACTCCGATGGTGCAGCGCACACGGGCGGCCCTCTCAACCGAAGAGTGGAGCGCAATGGCACCAGCGATTATGACCGAACCCGAAGAGATTGCTGAAGCGGTTCTCACGATCATTAACGACGACTCCCTGGCAGGTCGTGTGATGTTGTGCGTTGGCCCGAAGCCCTGGCCATTTGCGGAGTCTCCGAAACCAACTTCCTAACCACCGCTTACGCACCCGAGTCTCGCAAACCAGCTCGAGAACGCGCAGATCATCGGCCTCGTCATCGAAGTAACCGAACCGGTCCGCACATATCAGTAACAATTCAGTCCAGGGGCATGGATAACATCCAAAACACTGGCGCGGACACCGAGGAGGTGCCGATGCCGTGGCGGGAGGCGTCACCAATGGTCAAAACATCGTATTCGTGTTGGCGGAGGTCGGCGGCACCGGCTGGATCACGTCCCAGTGCTCGACGATCTTGCCGTCGACGACGCGAAAGATGTCGATGACGGCACGACCGCGGTCGTTGAGGTTGGTGCGCGAGTGGACGTGCAGCACGACGAGGTCGCCCTCGGCCACCACGCGCTTGATGTCGGTGATGGACTCGCGCGTCGCGCGCGGCGCGAGGAACTTGACGGCAGCCTCGCGGCCGCTCGCCAGCAGCGGATTGTGCTGGATGTAGCCGGGCGCCACGTAGCGCTCGAATCCCTCGACCACCCGCTTCTCGATGAACACGACGCGATAGAAGTCCACCACCAGCTTCTTGTTCGCCGCGGTCAGCGAGGCCATCCGGCTCGCCTCCGCCTGCGACCGATCGACGCTCGCGCATCCCGTCAGCAATGCCGCCAGTGCCACCAGAGCCAGAGTCCTCATGAGTCACCTCCCCACTGGACGGGGGCGACTATAATGCGGCCTGCAAGGAGGCGCCATGCGCTACACGAGGATCTCGGCCGACTGCCATCTCGATCTGCCCTGGATGCCGCCGGACCTGTTCACCGGCAACGCCACGCCAGCGATGAAAGAGCGCATGCCGTACGTGGCCGAGGGTCCCGACGGCCCGTACTGGACCTGCAAGAACGGCATCTCGTTCGGTCTGGTCAACGGCGTCGGGCCGGCGGGCCAGAAACTCGTGCCTGGCATGCATCACCGGGTCGACGTCATGGCGGCGACCGGTCTCTACGCGGACGGTCAGAAGGGCATCCGGCGCGTCTCGGACCCCGTGCTCCGCGCGAAGGACATGGACCGCGACGGCGTGCAGGCGGAGGTCATGTACGGCATCCTCGGGGCGGCCACGCGGCTGAACGATCACGAAGCAGCCACGGAGATGTTCCGCATCTACAACGACTGGCTGGTGGACTTCTGCCGCCACGATCCGAGCCGCTTCATCGGGCTCGCGTGCCTGCCGTACGGCGACATCGACGCCGCCGTGAAGGAGATCTACCGCGTCGCCAAGCTCGGGCTACGGGGGATGGAGCTGTCGTGCTCGTGGGACATGGAGCCGATGTGGCATCCGTCGTGGGAGCCGCTGTGGAAGGCCGTCAACGACGTGAACCTGCCGCTGCACTTTCACACGTTCCCGGCCCTGCCGCCGAGCGTCCTCGAGCGCCAGAAGGGGCTGACGCGCCGCGCGGCCTTCTTCACGGTCGTCTCGGCATTTCAGATGAACCTGGTCAACCTCGTCGCCGCCATCATCGGCGCCGCCGTCCTCGAGCGCTACCCCAACATCCGCATCGCGCTCGGTGAGAGCGGCATCGGCTGGCTGCCCTATGCGCTCGACCGCATGGACTTCGAGTGGGAGGACCGGTTCCGCGACCTCGGGCTGAAGATGCGGCCGAGCGATTACTGGCGCCGCCAGTGCAAGGCGACGTTCCAGTTCGACCGTATCGGGACCAAGCTGATCGACGACATGGGCGTCGAGACCCTGATGTGGGGGTCGGACTATCCGCACGGTGACGGGGTGTGGCCGGAGTCGTCGAGATACATCGCCGAGCAGTTCGGGCACCTGCCGGCGGAGGTCACGCACAAGATCACCTGCGAGAACGCCGGCCGTTTCTACGGCTTGATCAGTTAGTCGGCCGGGCCCCGGAGACCTTCTTTCCCTCGGGGCGCCCGTCGTGGCGAGGCTGACTCTCGCCGCGGTCCTGCCGCTCGTGCGCTGCGGCGCCTTTGACCGACGGCGCGGACGCCGCCGGTGCGCGACGTTCTTCGCGTCGTTCCGGAACGGCGACACTCGGCGTGTCGCGCCGATCGATCCGGGAGCGCTCCATGCGCGGCGGCATCTCCGCTGCCGCGCCGCCTCTCACCGACGACGCCGACGGCGAGCGACGCTCGTCGCGCTGAGGCCGTTCTGGAACCACTTCGGTCCGCGGACGATCCGCGCGTGGCGGCATGTCAGGCCGCGGCGGCTCGATGGAGCGACGCGGCGACTCGACGGCTGACGATTCCGGGCGCGAGCGCGGCTCCTGGCGCGGCGCGGCCGCCGGCGCGGAATCGCGGGGCGCCGTGGGCGCGCCGTCCGAGCTCGTCTGCGGCGCCCGTGGCGTCGCGTCGTTGCGGGGCGGCGACGGCCGCGCGGGCGTCTGCGAGCGCGGCACCGGCCGTGGGCCGTCAGCCGGACGCGCGCGCTCGACGTCGGGCGTGCGAGGCGTCTGAGCCGGCGGATCGGTACGGGCGGCGGGCTCGGGCACCACACGGAGCGGCCCGCGGACTGGCTCGAGCCGCCGCGGATCGATCGCGGTGACCCTGACGTCTTCGACGCGTGCGCGACCGAAGCGCTCGGGCGCGACGGCCACGACGGCACGGTTGACCTTGACGTTGCGATAGACGCGGATGTCGCTGGCCTGGACGATCGTGGTGCGGGTCACGACGACGTTGTTCACGACGCGCGGACCGCCCCAGCCGATCCAGGCCGGACGCCCGACGAACCCGGGGCGTCCCCACCACGGGACGACCGGCTCGCCCCAGCCGAGCGCCACCCAGCTCACGAACGGCGACGTCACGGTGAGACGCACGCCGGGCGTCTGGAAGAACGCCACCAGCGCGGGCGCGTACACCGGACGCGCCACCAGTGGGCCCGGCGCCCATGCCCATACACCGTCGAGATAGATCCAGCGGCCGTGATGGAACGGTGCCCAGCCCCACACCGCGGTGTCGACCCACGTCCAGCCGAACCGCGGATCCCATACCCAGCGCCCCGTCGTGTACGGCGCCCAGCCGGCCGGTGCGCCACGCGGCACCCACACCGCCCCGTACGTCGGCAGCACGCGCCAGTCGCCGAACTCGTCGAGGTCGCGGACGCCATAGACGCCCTCGCCGACGTACCGGACGCTCGCGGCGTGGAGGAGCTCATCGGTGCGCGCCTGGTTCCATTGGTCCCACGCGTCGAGCGCCGGCGCGGGGCCGGTCTGGGTGCCTCCAGCCTCCACGCGCGTCGTTCTCGCCTGCCCGTCGCGGCGCGTGGTGAGCGATGTCGCCTGCGGAGTGACGTCGAGACGGTAGTAGCCGGCGCGATCGAGCGTGAAGGTGGCGCCCGGTGTCTCGACGTGGATGATCCCGCCCGCGTCGAGGGTGCGCACGTCAGCGACCACGTGGCCGTCGTCGATCTTGAGCCGAAGCGAGCCGCTCGCCTGATCGACGATGGCGAGCTCGGTGTCACCCCACGCGCGAACGAAGGCGCGGCTGCCGACCTGGAGCTCGACGGTGCCCCGGTGCCCGGTGTAGAGCTGATCACCCGGCGCCAGCGCCGTGTTGAGCTGGGCGGCCGTCCACTGGTCGGCGCCGGGGCGCCAGAACGAGACCGGTCCATCCAGATAGCTCAGCCGAGGCGGCATGATCGAGGTCGTGTCCGGCTCCTCGGCGCGGGCCGGGACACCGGTCGTCAGAACCAACGCGACGGCCAGCCAGGCTGCCCACATGTCGAACGCCTCCACCGGATCAGACGGCGCTCGGGCCGCCGTCATTCGCGGGTGGAACGGCTAGACCTTCCCCCAGTACCGGCGGTCAGCCGGAAAGACCGTCG
>JBIOXS010000034.1:0-20569 GCA_044869815.1 Candidatus Rokuibacteriota bacterium
GCCGCCGCGCGGCGGCGACATCGACTGCTTCGAGGCCATCTCCACGCTGACGGCGGCCGCCGTGGAGACGCGCCGCGTCCGTCTCGGCGCGCTGGTGTACTGCGTCGCCTACCGCAACCCGGGGCTGCACGCCAAGTCCCTCACCACCATCGATCACCTGTCGAACGGGCGTGTGGACTGTGGCCTCGGCGCCGGCTGGCACGAGGTCGAGGCCAAGGCGTACGGCTACGACTTCCCGCGCATCGGCGTCCGCGAGGACATGCTCGAGGAGTACGCTCAGATCATGCGGATGCTCTTCGCCACCGAGACGCGCCGGGCAAGTTTTCAAGGAACGCACTTCCGCCTCGAGAACGCGCCCAACAATCCGAAGCCGCTGCAGCCACGGGTGCCGATCTGGATCGGCGGTCGCGGCGAGAAGCGCACGCTTCGCGCGGCGGCGCGCTACGCTGACGGCTGGAACGCGCCCTACATCGGGCCCGAGGAGTGGACGGCCAAGAGCACGGTCCTCGACCGATGGTGCGAGACCGAGGGGCGCGATCCGAAAACCATCCTTCGCACGGTGAATCTCGGCTTCTATCTCGGCGCCGACACCGCCGGCGCCGCCCGCGGCGAGCAGATCTTTCAGTCTCACTGGGGCGGTCAGGGCGACCAGCGGACCGGCTGGCTGCGGGGCACGCCGAAGCAGACTCTCGACATGCTCGGCGCCTTCCGCGATGCCGGCTGCGCGCGCGTGAACCTGGCCTTTCGCGACGGTCCCTACGACTGGGACGCGCTCGAAGCCTTTGTCGACGTGGTCTTTCCGGCGTTCGGCGTCCGGCAGCCACGGTAGTCCCGCTTGAATAGCGCGGCGGCGACGGGCGTCAGACCGGTAAGGACAATGCCGATGAAACGAGTGGTTCCGGTCCTCGCCGCCATGCTCCTGCTCGCCGCAGCACCTCCCTTCGCCCACGCCGCCGACCGCGGCGACGGCGGCCGCAAGCCGTACGCCTGCAACCCGCAGAAGGAATGCATGGCGCGCGCGGCCGGCCTCAAGGGCGCGGCCGCCGAGGCCGCCAAGCGCGACTGCAGCCGGATGCCCACCTCGGGCACGTGCTTCGGCGCGCCCGTCGACGCCCCCGCCGATCGCTCCGAGCGCGGCAAGAAGAAGTAACGGGCCTGAGCGAGGCGGGCGCGGCTGCGTCCGCCACCTACGCTTGCGAGCGGCCGGCCGTGCGTATACCGTCGAGCCCTGTGCTTCACACGCCGGGAGGCGCCGGGCCATGGCCAAGGAAGAGAGCGGACTGATTCGCGGGCTCGAGGGCGTCGTCGCCGCCGAGACCCGGCTGTGCGATCTCGACGGCGCCCACGGACGTCTCGCCTATGCCGGCTATGACATCGACGAGCTGGCGCGGCTGGCGACCTTCGAGGAGGTCGCCTATCTGCTGTGGCACGGCGAGCTGCCGAAGGCGGCCCAGCTCGACGGCCTCACCGTGCAGCTGACCGCCGCCCGCGAGCTGCCGCGCGACGTGACGCAAGCGTTCCGGCTGATGCCCAAGCAGACCGACCCGATGCGCGCGCTCCAGGCGGCGGCGGCCATCCTCGGCATGCACGACCCCGACGCCACCGACAACTCGCATGCCTCGAACGTTCGCAAGGCGGTGCGCCTGACCGCCCAGCTCGCGACCGCGATCTGCGCCCATCACCGGATCCGCAGTGGCCAGGAGCCCGTGACGCCGGCGGCCGGGCTCGGCCACGCCGCCAACTTCCTGTACATGCTCACCGGACAGCGCGCCGGCGCCGCCGCCGTGAAGGCCTTCGACGCGAGCCTGACGCTCTACGCCGAGCATGAGCTGAACGCCTCCACCTTCACCACGCGCGCCATCGTTTCCACGCAGTCGGACATGCACTCGGCCGTGGCCGGCGGGGTCGGCGCGCTGAAGGGCCCGCTGCACGGCGGCGCCGGCGAGGCCGTCATGCGCACGCTGATGGAGATCGGCGAGGTGTCCAACGTGGACGCCTTCACGCAGAAGGCGCTCGCCGAGAAGCGGCGGCTGATGGGGTTCGGTCACCGCGTCTACAAGGCCGGCGATCCACGCGCCGCCATCCTGCGCGGCATGGCCGAGGAGGCCTGCCGCCAGTCCGGCCAGTTCAAGTGGTACGAGATGGCCGTGAAGCTCCACGAGCGTATCGGCGCCGCCAAGGGCCTCATCCCCAACGTCGACTTCTACTCCGCGCCGCTGTTCTACTCGCTCGGCATCCCCGTGGACCTCTTCACGCCCGTCATCGCCGCCGGCCGCATCGCCGGCTGGACCGCCAACATCATCGAGCAGCACGACGACAACCGCTTGATCCGGCCGCGCGCGGACTACGTCGGCCCGGCGCGCCGTCCGTTCGTGCCGATCGCAAAGCGGTGACGACCCCGCGGAGCCTCACGCGAAAGCTGATCGAGGACCACCTCGTCGCCGGCAAGCCGGTGGTCGGCGACGAGGTCGGAATCTCCGTCGACCAGGTGCTGCTCACGGACACCAACGGGACGATGGCGTTCTTGCAGTTCGAGGCGCTCGGCTTCCCGCGCATCGTGCCGGAGCGCGCCGTCGCCTACGTCGATCACAACGTCTATCAGGTCGACTCCCGGAACTCCGACGATCACCGGTATCTGCAGACGGCCGCGCGCAAGTACGGTGCCGTCTTCTCCAAGCCGGGCAACGGCATCTGCCACCAGGTTCACGTCGAGTCGTTCTCCGTGCCCGGGCAGGTCCTGCTCGGCACCGACAGCCACACGGTGCTCTGCGGCGCCGCCGGCATGCTCGCCATCGGCGCCGGCGGGCAGGACGTCGCGGTGGCGATGGGCGGCGGGCCGTACTTCTTCACGATGCCGGCCGTCATCCGCGTGTGGCTGACGGGCGCGCTCCGACCGTGGGTGACCGCGAAGGACGTCATCCTCGAGCTGCTGCGACGTCTGTCCGTGCGCGGCGGCGCCGGCAAGATCTTCGAGTATGCGGGGCCGGGGCTGCCGAGCCTGCTGGCGGCGCAGCGGATGACGATCGCCAACATGGGCGCGGAGCTCACCCTCACCACCAGCGTGTTCCCGAGCGACGAGGTGACGCGGTCCTACATGACCCGGCTCGGACGCGCGCATGACTGGCGGCCGGCCGCCGCCGACCCCGACGCGACGTACGACGATCAGATCGAGCTCGATCTCTCGGCCATCGGCCCCCTCGTCGCGCTGCCGGGGTCGCCCGACCGCGTGGTGCCGATCGAAGAGGTCGCGGGCACCGCCGTCGAGCAGGTGATGGTCGGCTCCTGCACCAACGGCTCCTGGCACGACATGGCGTCGGTGGCGAACGTGCTCCGCGGCCGACGCGTGCATCCGTCCCTCTCGTTCGTTCTCTTTCCGGGCAGCCACCGGATTCTTGAGACCATGGCGCGCGAAGGACTGCTGACAGATCTGATCTCGGCCGGCGCGACGGTGTCCGAGTCGACGTGCGGCTCCTGCGCGGGCATCGGCCACGTGCCGGCCGCCGGCACCAAGAGCCTGCGCGCCTTCAACCGCAACTTCCCCGGACGGAGCGGCGTGAAGGGCGACGAGGTCTACCTCTGCTCATCCACGGTCGCGGCCGCCTCCGCGCTCACCGGCGTCATCACCGACCCGCGCACGCTCGGCGCCGAGCCGGCCGTGCCGCTGCCGCCCAGATTCGCCGCCTCCGATGTCGGGCTCGTGATGCCCGACGGCGGCGGTGACATCGTCCGCGGCCCGAACATCAAGCCGGTGCCGCTCGGCGAGGCGGTCCCGGAGACGCTCGAGGCGCCGGTGCTGCTGAAGCTCGGCGACAAGGTCTCGACCGACGACATCTCGCCGTCGGGCTCGGCCGTGCTCGTCTTCCGCTCGAACATGCCCGCCATCGCCGAGTTCACCTTCAGGAACATAGACGCCGAGTTCGTGGCGCGGGCCAGGGCGGCCGGACGGGGCATCCTCGTCGGCGGCGAGGTCTGGGGCCAGGGATCGTCGCGGGAGTCGGCGGCGGTCGGCCCGATGCTCCTCGGCGTGCGGGCCGTCATCGTCAAGTCGTTCGCGCGCATCCACCGCGCGAACCTCATCAACTGGGGCGTGGCGCCGCTCGTCTTCGACGACCCGACGGCGTGGGACGGCATCGAGCGCGACGACCGGCTGCGGCTCGAGGGGCTGCGCTCGGCGCTCGCGGCCGGCACCAAGATCCGCGTCACCAACGCGCGGACCGGTGCTGCGTTCACCGTCTCCTGCGCGCTGACGCCACGGGAGCGCGAGATCCTCCTGGACGGCGGCCTCCTGAGCCACACGAGATCACGGAACGCATGAAACAGCGGCGGATCCGTGCGGTCTACATGCGCGGCGGCACCAGCCGGTGCCTGGTCTTCCACGCGCGCGACCTGCCCGGGCCGGGCGCCGCGCGCGATGCGGTGCTGCTGGCAGCGTTCGGCAGCCCCGATCCGTACGGCCGTCAACTCGACGGCCTCGGCGGCGGCATCTCGTCGCTGTCCAAGGCATGCATCATCGGCCCGCCGACGCTGCCCGGCGCCGACGTGGACTACACGTTCGCCCAGGTGGAGGTGAGGAAGGCGTCGGTGGACTACGCGGGCAACTGCGGCAACTGTTCCTCGTCGGTGGGGCCGTTCGCCATCGACGAGGGCCTGGTGGCGGCGCGCGAGGGCGAGACGCTGGTGCGCATCCACAACACGAACACGAAGAAGCTCATCGTCGCCCACGTCCCCGTCGAGGACGGCGAGGCGGCCACGCGCGGCGACTTCGAGCTGGCCGGCGTGGCCGGCCGCGGCGCGCGCATCGCCCTCGACTTCGTGGAGCCGGGAGGCGCGGGGACGGGCCGGCTGTTGCCGACGGGTCGGGCGCGCGACGTGGTGGCCGGCCTCGAGGTCTCGTGCGTCGACGCCACCAACCCGGTCGTGTTCGTCCGCGCGCGCGACCTCGGGCTCACCGGCGCCGAGACGCCGCAGGCCGTCGACGCCGACCAGGAGCTCGGCGCGCGGCTGGAGAAGCTCCGCGTGGAGGCCGCCGCCCGCATGGGCATCGCCGAGAGCGCGGCCGTGCCGAAGATCGCCTTCGTGGCGCCCCCGCGCGAGTACACGGCGCTCGACGGCGCCCCCTACGGCGCCGCCGATCATGACGTCCTCGCCCGCGCCATCTCCATGGGCAACTGCCATCGCGCGTTCCCGCTGACGGCCGCGATGTGCCTGGCCGTGGCCGCGCGCGTCGAGGAAAGCCTCGTGCACGAAGCGAGCACGGCCGCCGCCGGCCGGGATGTCCGGCTCGGTCATGCGTCCGGTGTGCTGCCGCTCGACGCCGTCGTGTCGCTCGAGGATGGCGCGCCGTGGGCGGAGCGCGTGACCGTCTACCGAACGGCGCGGCGGCTCATGGAAGGCTGGGTCCGGGTGCCCTCGAGCGGATGAGCCGGCTGTACTTCATGGCCGGCGGCGACGAGATGGTGCGGCGACGCTCGCTGGTCCCGAGAGGCTCCGTGGTCGAGGCCTGGGCCGATCTCGTCGGCGGCGGCACCTTCTGGGTGGGCGAGGAATCCAAGCGGCTGCTCGACGCTGCCGGTGAGGCGCCGATGAACCCGCAGCTGTCCCTGCCGGCCGAGGCCGTGCCGATCTTCTATGGACCGCAGCTCTGCGACATCGAATCGCTGCCGCGCGAGGAGTCGCTGCGGGCTCGCGTGCTGTCCGTGCACGCCATCGCCGCGGCGTGGATCACCCTCGACCGCTTCGGCGAGCGCGTCACCTACGAGCCGCAGGGCCCCGCCGATCCGATCTTTCATCTGCGCCGGCCCGGCGGCGGCGCCGGCCACGTCTGGCGCCGCTTCGAGACGAAGGCGGACGCCATCGCGTTCATGCGCGAGGTCTACGGCGCCGAGTCCGAAGGGTGCGAATGGGCGGAGACGCTGGAAGTCCCCGACTTCGAGTCGCTGCTCAAGCGCCACGCCGAGCGGAGCGCGTGAGGCGCCGGCGGCGTCGCTCAGCCGCGCGCGCGGATCTCGTCGAGGACAGGCAGGATGTAGCGGCGGAACTGCGCGGGGTTCTCGCTCATCGGAAAGTGGCCGATCTCCTTCATCACGGTCAGCCGCGCGCCCTTGATCCTGGCGGCGGTGCGCGCGGTGTCCTCCGGCGTGCACGAGAAATCGTACTCGCCGGTGAGGAGATAGAGCGGGCACGTCGTGGTGTCGATGTCGCCGACGCGGTCCCGCAGGTCGCCGTCGGCGCGATAGAAGACGAGATCGCCCTTGAAGACGCCGGGGCCTCCCTGCATGTACATCCAGAGCGTGTCCCACCGCGTCTCGCTCGGGCTCTGGGGCGCAATCAGGCCCGACATGAGGGCGCCCGCGATCTCGCCGCCATGGACGTCCGGGCGGTGCAGCCAGCCGGTGTCGTCGTACCACGGCGCCTGGTAATCGGCCGACTCCAGCCCGATCAGGGCGCGGAAGTCCGGCGCGTGCAGGCGTGCCAGCTCGAGCACGATCTTGCCGCCGATCGAGCAGCCGAGCACGACGGGCCGCGGGAGCTCCAGCGCGGCGCAGAAGGCCAGGACGAGATCGACGTAGCCGCGCGTCGTCAGCGCGTACTCCTCGTCCTGCCAGCCGACGGGCGGCAGCGACTTGCCATGCCACGGCATGTCGAAGGCGATGACACGGAAATGTCGGGTGATCTCCAGATCGTTCAGCAGGTGCCGGTACTGACGGCCGTCGGCGCCGGCGGTGTGCAAGCAGACGAGCGGCAGGCCGGCCCCGGCCTCCTCGAAATAGACGCGGTGCGGGCGGCCGGCGAGCGTCATGCGGACGTAGCGCCCGACGATCGGCTCGAGCTCCGCCACTCAGGCCTGCCTTCGCAACTTGGCGAGCACGTCCTTCACGTAGCGCAGGTTCGCCATCAAGGGTCGAAGATCGCCCTCGACGGTCGCATGCCCGCCCTTCGTCATCGCGAAGAGATCGTGCCAGCCGGCGGCCGGCAGCGGCTCCCAGAAGCGGCGCCACGCGTCCTCCGACGCGCGGACGGCGAAGGACCACGCGCGCATCAGAAACGGCCCGCGCTCGACCCGCGTCACGCGTCCCTCGTGGACGCTCACGAGCCACGCCGTCGCGCCTGTCTGGACGAGGAAGATGGTGGAGAGATAGCGCCCGCGACGGACGAGGCCGGCGTCGGCGTTCACGAGCTCGGCGAGACGGTCGAGCACGGCGGCGATCATACTCCATGACCGGGGGCCCGCCCATCGACGCGTTCTACCGTGGCGTGCGCGCGGTCGCGCGCTTCTGGCTGTGGTTCTTCTTCAAGGCGGTGGACACGCGTCACGCCGAGCGCATCCCGCCTCAGGGCCCGGTTCTCCTCTGCATCAACCATCCGAACAACTTCATCGACTCGCTGGTGATCGGCGCCGTGCTGAGCCGCAAGGTCCATTACCTGGCCACGGCCGCCCTGTTCCGCAATCGGCTGCTCGCGCGATTCCTGCTCGCCGCCGGCGCCATCCCCGTCTGGCGCAAGCAGGACCGTACCCCGGACACGACCGCGTCCATCGACCGCAACGCCGACACGTTCACCGCGTGTGCGGCCGCCTTTGCGCGCGGCGCCCTGGTGGCCATCTATCCCGAAGGCACCACGCACGCCGAGGCGCGGGTGCAGCGGATCAAGACGGGGGCGGCGCGCATCGCGCTCGGCTGGGAGACCGAGCATCCGGGCACGCTGGCCATGGTGCCGGTGGGCCTGACCTTCGAGGCGCGCAAGTCTTTTCGCGCACGCGTGCTCGTCTCCTTCGGCGAGCCGCTGCCCGTCGGCGCCTACCTCGGCGCCTACCGGGACGACCCGGTGAAAGGCGTCGACGCGCTGACCACGCACCTGCAAGAGGCGATGGAGGCCGAGGTCGTCAACGTCGCGCGCATCGACGATGCCCGCCTGCTGCGCGCGGTGGAAGAGCTCTACCGCGACGTCCTCGCGCGCGAGGTGATGGAGAGCCGTGGCCTCGCGCCACGGCAGGTGGACCTCGTCCGTCTCTCGCAGTCGATCGTGGAGGCCATCGCCTGGTTCAAGGCGCGGGAGCCCGCCCGCGTGGAGGCGCTCTGGCAGCGGATCCAGGCGTACCGCTCGCTGCTCGCGCAGCATCGCGTGCGTGACGAAACGGTGCGCGCGCGGCGCGAGCCCGTGCCGGCCCGCCAGCGGCTCGTCTACTCGTGGGACGCCGTGGCCGGATTCCCGTTCTTCGTCTACGGCGCGGCCGTCAACGCGCTGCCGTATTTCCTTCCGCGAGCGCTCGCGCATCGCATGGCGCGCAAGGAGACGGACTACGCGACCATCCGCCTGCTCGCGTCGATCGTGGCCTATCCCGTCTTCTACGCGCTCGAGACGTGGGCGGTGGGGCGCCTGGCGGGACCGAGGACGGCGGCGCTCTTCGCGCTGTCGCTGCCGATCTCGGGGCTGATCGCGTATCGTTACCGGGCCGGCGCCGGCCGATTCCGGCGTCGGCTGCGCTTCAACGTGCTCATGATCACCCAGGCGGCGGCCGCGCGGCGGCTCGTCATCGAGCGCGCCGAGATCCTCGACGAGCTCGAGCGCGCCAAGAACGAGTGGCTCGCCGCCACGAAAGGAAGCAGCTTTTGAGCGTCCACCTGCTGGAGGAGATGTCCACCCCCGCCCTCGAGCTCCTCGATCGCTCGCGCAGCGTCGTCATCCTGACCTTGAGCCCGCTGGAGACGCATGGGCCGCATCTCCCTGTCGGCGTCGACGCCTTCACCGCCCGGCACTTCGCCGAGACGATCGCCCAGCGCCTCATCAGCGCGCGGCCGCTGTGGTCGGTGGTGCTGGCGCCGACCCTGCACCTGGGATCGTTCACGTTCGAGACGGTCGGCACGGTATCCGTGCGGCAGCGCGTCGTGCGCGATGCGCTGATCGACTACGGCGATGCGTTCGCGCGCGCCGGCTTTCGCTACATCCTCGTCGCCAACGGCCACGGCGGCCCCGGCCACCTGGCGGCGCTCGACGAGGCGGCGGCGATCGTCTCGCGCCGGCACCGGGTGACGATGACGTCGTTCACGGGTCACCTCGCGTGGGAGTTCATGCGCGGCCGGTACATCGCCAAGATCGAGGCGGCGCTCGGACGCGTCCTCAGCGCGGACGAGCGCCGCGCCTTCGCCGAGGACGCCCACGGCGGCTGGTGGGAGACGTCGCTGATGCTCCTGCTGCGTCCCGACCTGGTCGACGCGACGTACCGAACGCTCCCGCCGGCACGGTACTCGTGGCCGAAGCGCGTGGTGCCGAATTACGCGGTGAAGAATGGCGGCCCGGGCTACGTCGGCCATCCCGCGCTCGCGGATCCGAAGTTCGCCAAGGCCACGCTGGACGTGCTGATGTCGGAGGCGATGGTGATCGTGAACGGCCTGCTCGACGGGACGCTGCACCCCTCGGCTCGGCGGTCGCCGTTCTCCCAGGTGCCATTCTTCCGGACGAACTTCTGGCCGGCCGCGGGCGCCACCGCGGCCACGGTCGCCGGCGTCGGCTTCGGGCTGTTCGCCTGGCTCCGCCGCCGCACGCCGCCGGCATGAGCGACGTCGTGCTGCTGGACGTGGTCGGCGACGGCGTCGCCTGCCTGACGCTCAATCGTCCCGGCGCCCTGAACGCCCTGAATCGCGCCATGGCCGACGGCCTCGAGGCCGCCTTCGAGCGGGTGGCGGCGATGGCCGAGGCGCGCATCCTCCTGATCGAGGGTCGTGGCCGCGCGTTCTGCGCGGGGAACGACATCGCCGAGATGCAGGACCTGACGTCCGCGGATGCGGAGGCCATCTCCCGCCGCTGGGCCGGGATCATGGACCGTTTCGCGACGCTGCCGCAGGTCACCATCGCCGTCATCGACGGACACGCGCTCGGCGGCGGGTTGATGCTCGCCCTCGCCCAGGATCTCCGCATCGCCTCTGACCGCGCCCGCTTCGGCCTGCCGGAGGTCACTCTCGGATTCAACCCGGGCTACGGCATCGCCCGCTTGCTCGACGTGGCCGGCGGCAACCACGGTCGGGATCTGCTCCTCACCGGGCGCTCCGTCCACGCCACCGAGGCGCTGCGCATGGGGCTGGTGAACCGCGTGGTGGCGGCGCCGACGCTCGCCGAGACGGCGCGCACGTGGGCGACGGAGATCGCGCGCTCACCGCGCGAAGGGCTGGCCGCGACGAAGGGCATTGTGGCCGGCATCCGCGCGGGCCGTCCGGGTCGCGAGCCGGAGGCGTACGGCGCCGCGCTGCGAACCGGCGCCGCCGCCCGCGAGCGCATCCGCGCCTTCGTCGAGCGGAAGCGGGGGCGCTAGAGGGCGGTCTTGCGCGCGCGGCGCTTCTGCATGTCGCGATCCGCCTCGCGCAGGAAGTCGTCGGGACTGTCCGGAGGCGAGACGCTCCAGGCGATCCCCGTCGAGCACTCGATCTTGACGGGCAGCCGCCGCTGGGTGGCGAGGGCGGCGAGCTTCTCGGTGACGCGGGCGACGACCGTCTCGGTGTCCTTGGGCTGCGCGTCGAGCAGCAGCGCCGCGAACTCGTCGCCACCGTAGCGCGCGACCACATCGGTCCGGCGCGTGGCCTCGCCGAGCGCATCGGCGACGGTGCGAAGGACCTCGTCGCCCAGCGCGTAGCCGAACCCGTCGTTCACCGCCTTGAGGTTCATGACGTCGATCGCGAGCAGCAACAGGCCGCTCTTCCGGCGCCGCGCGCCGGCGGCCAGCCGACGGTAGTGCTCCTGGAATGAGCGGCGGCTGGCCAGCCCGGTCAGCGGGTCGGGCGCGTAGCGGGCGAGCTTGCGGTCCGCGTCGTAGAGGCGCGCGGCGAGCACGCGCAGCAGCCCGTTGGCGAGCTCGGGCGATTCGGTCAGCACCTTGAGGAAGTCCCGTCGGCGCAGGACGAGGCAGTGTGTGCGGTCTACCGCGATCACGGTGGCCGAGCGCGGCTGGTCGCGCAGGATGCCGACCTCGCCCAGGATCTCGGCCTTGCCGATCTCGCCGAGCAGCATCTCCGCTTGACCGTCGGCGGTCGCTTCCACCACGCGCACCCGCCCCGAGAAGAGCACGTAGAGGTTTTCGGGCGGCTCACCCTGGCGGGTCAGGATGTAGCCCGCCGGATAGATTTGCTCGGTGGCATGGCTGACGAGGATGCCGAGCTGCTCGTCGGTACACTTGGAGAAGAGCGGCACGCTCGCGAGCATGCTGGCGAGCACGGCGTGGGACGCGGCGCGCTCCTCGCGCGTCTCCGCCGGCACCGCCGCCGGGCCGGCGTCCGTCGTGCTCTCGCCGGCGATCAGCGTGCGCGCCAGCCACGAGCGCACGCGTGCGCGCAGCATCGGCGGGCTGTACGGCTTGGGCAGGTAGTCGGTCGCCCAATCATCCGGCCGATCGAGCCGCCCTTCCGGGTCGTCGGCGAGCAGGATCACCGGAAAGTGCTCGCGTCCCATCCGCGTGCGGAAGGCGGGCAAGAGCTCGAGGCCGATGGGCGCGGGCAGATCGGCGTCGATGATGGCGAGGTCGGGCATGTGCTCGGAGCCGCGCGTCAGCGCCGCCCGCATGTCGGGCACCGGCAGCGCCACGATGCCGTCCTCGCCGAGCGTCTCCTCGATGGTCGCCACGTGCGCCTCGTCGGCCAGCACTACCAGCACCCGCGCGCCCGCGATCAACCGTCGCCGCAGCGCCGAGCCATCGGTGACGCGCTCCACGCGGTGCTCGCCCGTGATGTCGAGGGTCATGCCCTCGCGTGCCGCGAAGACGTCCAGGGCGCCGCCGCGGTCGGCGACGCGCTTGCGGGCGGCCGCCTCGATGGCGGCCATCTGCGTGTCGTCGTGCGTCGGGTCGTGATGAAAGAGCGCCAGCCGCTTCACGCCGGCGGCGAGGCACACGTCGACGGCGTAGTCCGGGGTCGCATGACCCCAGCCGACGCGCCCGCGGTATTCGTCCTCGGTGTACTGCGCGTCGTGGATGACGAAGTCGGCTTCGTGCATGAAGGCGACGTGACGCTGATCGCCGGGGTGATGGAGCACCCCCTTGTCCGGTTTCCAGAACGGCTCGTGGTCGGTGACATAGGCGATGGTGGCGCCGCCGGCGGAGAGCCGATAGGCGATCGTCGGCGCCGTGTGGTTGAGGTACTGCGTTTCCACGAGCACGCCGCCCACGCGGAAGAATCCCTCCTCGAGCTCGGTGAAATGGATGCGCGAGCGCAGGTCGCGCAGCTTCACGGGAAAGTACGAGTACTCCATCTGCCCCGCCATCGCCTCCTCGAGGCTCTGCTGGAACCCGAGCGGCGCGTAGACGTTCAGCTCGGCGCCGGGGATGAATGCGGGCACGAAGAACGGAAAGCCCTGGATGTGATCCCAGTGGGTGTGGCCGATGAACAGGTGCAGTCGAAGCGGTTGCGGCAGCGTCTGCAGGAGGTGAAGCCCGAGCTCTCGCGCACCCGTTCCGCAGTCGAGCACGATGATCGTCCCGTCCGGCGCCCGGAGCTCCACGCACGATGTGTTGCCGCCGAAGCGTGTCGTCCGATCGCCCGGCGCGGCAATGGAGCCGCGGGTCCCCCAGAACCTGACGTGCACGATGCTGCGATCTTAGCATCAAGACGGGCGTTCCCCCTTTCTCTGCGGGCGCGCTAGAATGGCGCGCCCCGGCCGCGTCGCCGGGCCACGTCAAGGAGGAGCTCATGCGGACGACACGCCGAGAGTTCATCAAGGTTTCGGGCGCGGCTGCGCTGGCCGGCGCCGCCGTGCGGCTCCACCCGGCGCCGGCGTTCGGGCAGGCCGGGCCCGTCAAGATCGGCGTGCTCGCCGCCAAGGCGGGCGTGACGGCGCCGGTGGGAGAGTCGGGACTGCGCGGCACGCAATGGGCGGTGGAGCGCATCAACGCGGCGGGCGGCATCCTCGGCCGCAAGGTGGAGCTCGTCGTCGAGGAGGAATCGAACCCGAAGGACACCGTGGAGCGCTTCCGCAAGCTGGTCTTGCAGGCGAAGGTCGACGTGGTCACCGGCGTCGTCTCCACCGGCGTCGGACTCGCCATCGGTCCGGCCGCGGAGGAAGAGAAGCGCCTGCTCCTGATGTGGGACGGCACCACGCAGAAGGGCGTCGAGGAGACGATGCCGAAGCCGCGCTACGCGTTCCGCAGCGTCGACAACGAGGCAGAGGCGGTGATGGCATCGATCCTCACCGCGCGGCATTTCAAGGGCAAGCTCAAGACGGTCGCCGGCATCAACAACGATTATTCGTACGGTCGCGACAACTGGGCGGCGTTCCTCGCCATCATGAAGAAGTTCGGCATGAACGTGACGCCGGTGGCGGAGCTCTGGCCCAAGCTGGGCGAGACGAGCTTCACCTCCCATGTCGCCACGCTGCAGCAGGCCAGGCCCGACCTCATCTTCTGCTCGTTCTGGTCCGGCGACGCGCCGATCCTCTTGAAGCAGGCGCACGCGGCCGGCCTCACGGCCAGCACCAAGCTGGTGATGACCACGGCCGGCGGCGTCCACGAGCAGCTCAAGAAGGCATTCGCCCCGGAAGGGATGATCCTCGGCTACAACTCGCTCTACTTCGAGGACCCGAAGGCGAGCGCGCTGTCGAAGGAGTTCACGCGCTGGCATCAGGAGAAGTTCAAGGAGTGGCCCAACTACGAGTCGGACCACGGCTACTTCACCGTCGTCGCCTACAAGGCCGCCGTGGAGAAAGCGGCGAAGGCGGCCGGCGGCAAGTGGCCGACCATGGAGCAGGTGGCCGAGGCGCTCGAGGGCATCGAGGTGGAGTCGCTCTCCGGCAAGCGCGGCTATCGCGCCGACCACATCATGGAGGCGACGTACTTCCAGGGCGTGTCGACGCACAAGAACAAGCACGACTTCGTGACGCTGGACTCGGTGGAGGCGATGTCGACGAAGCAGATCCAGAAGCCCAGCGGCATGGGTCTCTACGACTGGATCAACTCCTGGAACGTCTGATCGTGGCGCGGTGATCCAGGTCCTGAACCTCCTGCTCGGCGGCGTGTTCCACGCCGCCGCGCTCTTTCTCGTGGCCGCGGGGTTGCAGCTGGTATTCGGGGTCCAGAAGATCCTGAACCTGGCGTGCGGCTCGTTCTACGCCCTCGGTGCCTACGCCGGGATCACCGCCGTGAACGCCGCGCTGGCGGCCGGCGTGCCGGCACCGCTCTTCGTGCTCGTGTTGATCGCGGTCGGGGTCGCCCTGGGTGTGCTGGGCCCGCCGATCGAGCGCCTGCTACGGACGATCTACGATCGGGACGAGGCCTTCCAGCTCCTGCTGACGTTCGCGCTCGTCCTCATGCTCGAGGACGCGATCCGCTTCGTGTGGGGCGCGGCGCCCTACCAGGTCGGCGGCGTTTACCTGCTCTACGGCCAGCTGCGGCTCGGCGCCGTCAGCATCCCCGTCTACAACTTCGTCGTCATCGCCGCCGGGCTCGCCATCGCGGCCGGCATGGGCCTGCTCCTCACCCGCAGCCGCTTCGGCGGCATCGTGCGAGCGACCGCCGAGAACCGCGCGATGGCGGAGGCGCTCGGCGTCGACATGACGCGCATCTCCACGCGCGTGTTCACCCTCGGTCTCGTGCTCGGCACCGTGGGCGGCGCGCTCGTGATCCCGGCCGGGGCCGCTGTGAACGAGATGGGCATCGAGCTCATCGTGGAGGCCTTCGCGGTCGTGGTGATCGGCGGGCTCGGCAGCATGCGCGGCGCCTTCGTCGGGTCGCTGATCGTGGGCGTGCTGAAGGCGGTCGCCATCGCCGTCTATCCCGAGGCGGAGATGCTGGCCATCTACGTCATCGTGATCGCCGTCCTGCTGCTCCGGCCGGCCGGACTCTTCGCCCGGGCCACGGCATGAGCGGCCACCTCATGCTCGCCGCGGCGCTGGCCGCCGCCGCGCTCGTCCCGTGGCTGGGACGCGACTACCACGCCACCCTGATGCTGCCCTTTTTCGCCTACAGCGTGGCGCTGCTCGGCCTGAATCTGCTGTTCGGGACCACCGGGCTGCTCTCGTTCGGGCACGCGCTCTTCGTCGCCGTCGGCGGCTACACCGCCGCCTACCTCGGCAGCGCGTTGCGCGTACGGTCGCTGGAGGCGATGCTCCTGGTGGCGGTGGTGGTGGCGGCGGTGGTGGCGGTGCCGGTCGGCTGGCTCTGCGTCCGCTATGTGCGCATCTACTTCGGGATGCTGACGCTCGCCTTCGGCATGTTGTTCTACTCGTTTCTCTACAAGTTCTACGGACTGACCGGCGGCGACGAGGGCATCCCCGTCGCGCGCCCCACCCTTCTCGGCCACGGGTTCGGCGAGCTCGACAAGACGGCGTACCTCGTCGGCCCCTACTACTATTACTCGCTCGCGCTGTGCGTGGTGGCGGGGGTGGCGATGTGGCGCATCGTCTGCTCGCCGCTCGGCCTCTCGCTGCGCGCGATCCGCGAGAACGCCGACAAGGCCCAGTACGTCGGCGTGCGCGTCCGCCGGTACCGGTTCTACGCCTTCCTCATCGCGGCCGTCTTCGGCGCCGCCGGAGGCGTGCTGCTGGTGGTGCCGACCGGGCTCGCGGCGCCGACGCTGGCGTACTGGACGCACTCCGGCAATCTCGTCTTCATGCTGCTGCTGGGCGGCTTCAGCCACTTCTTCGGGCCCGTCCTCGGCGCCTTCGTCTTCATCTTTCTCCAAGACCTGGTCATGTCGGTGACCGAGTACTGGCGCTTCGTGTTCGGCGTCGTGCTGGCGGCGGTGGTGATCTTCCTGCCCCAGGGGCTCATGAGCCTCGTGGCCGGCCGCGTCGACGCATGACGCCGCTGCTGGTCGCCCGCGACGTCGTGAAGCGCTACGGCGACGTCCGGGCGCTGAACGGCGTGAGTCTCACCGTGAGCGACGGCGAGTTCGTCTCGATCATCGGTCCCAACGGCGCCGGCAAGACCACGCTCGTCAACGTCCTCACCGGGCTCCTCCGCCCCACCAGCGGCGACGTCGCCTTCAAGGGCCGCGACGTGGCCGGTGTCGGGCCCGTGCGCCTGGCCGCGCGCGGCATGGCGCGCTCGTTCCAGCTGGTCAACGTGTTCCCCGGCCTGACCGTCGCCGAGACCCTCAGCGTGCCGGCGCTGGCGCGACTCGGGCGCGGCGGTCGCCCGTTCGCGTCGCTCGCCCGGGACTCCGAGGTGACCGACCGCGTGGCGGAGACGGCCGCGCTGTTCGGGCTCGCCGACAAGCTCGGGCGCCCCGCGCGCACGCTGGCGCAGGGTGACAAGAAGCTCCTCGACGTGGCGAGCGCCTTCGCGCTCGAGCCCGATCTCATCCTGATGGACGAGCCCACCAGCGGCGTGAGCACGCGCGACAAGACCGCGATCATGGAGACACTGGTCGAGGCCGCCACGCGGCTCGGCGTGAAGGCGATCGTCCAGGTCGAGCACGACATGGACATCGTCTTCGCGTACTCCGACCGCATCGTGGCGCTGCACCAGGGTCGGGTGCTCGCCGACGCCGCCCCCGATGTCCTCCGGGCCGACGAGGACGTCGTCGCCACCGTCCTCGGGGCGCCGCGATGAGTCTGCTCGCGGTCGACCGTCTCGACGTCCACATCCAGTCGAGCCAAATTTTGCGGCGCGTCAGCGTGAGCGTGGAACCGCGCGAGGTCGTGTGCCTGGTGGGACGCAACGGCGCCGGCAAGACGACGACGCTGCGGACGATCATGGGCTACCGCCGTCCGAGCGCCGGTGCCATCGCCTTCAAGGGCGAGCCGATCGGCGGCCTGCCGACGCACGCCATCGCGCGCCGCGGAATCGGCTTTGCGCCGGAGGAGAGCGAGATCTTCGCCGACCTCACGGTGGCCGAGAACATCGAGATCGCGACGTGGACCCGCGCGACGGCCCGGCCCGCCGCCGAGAGGATCGCGCTCGCCTACGAGGTGTTCCCGCGCCTGCGCGCTTATGCCGGACGCGGCGGCACGCAGATCTCGGGCGGAGAGCGCAAGATGCTGTCGATCGCGCGGGCGCTGGCGCTCGATGCCGAGCTGCTGCTGCTCGACGAGCCCTTCGAGGGTCTGTCGCCCGCCATCGTGCCCACGATCGCGGAGTCGATCGCGGCCATCACCCGTCTCGAGCGCGGCGTGCTGCTCGCCGAGTCCAACATCCACCACGTGCCGGCGTTCGCGAGCCGGCTCTACGTCATCGAGCGCGGGGAGATCGTCTTCGCGGGAAGCCTCGACGAGGCCCACCGCGATGCCGCCGTCCTTCGCGTCATCGGAGGGACAGCATCATGAGCGCGTTGCCGATCCTGCCTACGTCCGTCGTCGGCTCCCACGGCAAGCCCGGCTGGTGGTTCACGGCCGTGAAGGCCTGGGAGGCGGACGAGATGGGCCCGGGCGACATGGAGGAGATGTTTGACGATGCCGTGCACACCGCCATCCGCGACATGGAGTCGGCGGGCATCGACATCATCACCGACGGCGAGATGCGCCGCACCGACGGCTACGTCGACACGTACTACCGGATCGTCAAGAACATCGCGCCGCTGCCCGTGCGCCGGAAAGCCGGCCCCTGGGGCTACGACCAGCAGCAGCGGTACGAGGCCACCGGGCGCATCGAGCTGCCCGCCGGCGGCTTCGGCCTCGTCAAGGACTTCGAGTTCCTCCGCGCCAGCACGCGGCGCGCGGTCAAGGCGACCTGCGCGGGCCCGCTCACGTTCGGCTCGCGCATTCACCCCGGCACGGCCTACAAGGGCGTGGTGGATGTCGCCGAGCGATTCGCCGAAGTCATCAACGTCGAACTGAAGGGACTGGTGGCCGCCGGTGCTGATTTCATCCAGCTCGACGAGCCGGCGCGCGGCAACGTCTCGGGCGAGGAGATGGCGCGGCTCTTCAACCTGGCGACCGACGGCGTCCGCGCGAAGCTCGCCTTCCACATCTGCTTTGGCAACCGATTCGGCCGCTCGCGATTCCCGCGCTCCTACGAGCCGTACTTCCCGGGCGCGCTCAAGGCGCGCGCCGACCAGTTCGTGCTGGAGTTCGCCAGCCGGGAACTCTCCGAGGTGGAGCTCTGGCACAAGTACGGAGATGGCCGGGAGCTCGGCGCGGGCGTCGTCGACGTCAAGGGCTTCCAGGAGGAGACGGCGGAGTCGGTCGGCCGCCGCATCCGGCGCGTGCTGCAGGTGTGTCCGACGGAGAAGCTGACGTTGAATCCCGACTGCGGCTTCGGCTGGTCGCCGCGCTACATGTGCAACCAGAAGCTGCGGGGTCTGGCCGCCGGCGCCGCACTGGTGCGCAGCGAGCTGACCGGAAGAACATAGGCGGGAACCCGGGATCCGGCACTGGTGTTCGTGGGGTGTACCATCGTTCCACACACTCTCACTGCGGGGGTCTCCCATGACGAGCCGACGTTCATCGGTTGCGGTGGCCGCGTTGGCGACGCTGCTGCTGTCCGGCCCGGCGATGGCGCTGGAGGTTGGACAGAAAGCACCGGATTTCACGCTGCCGGCGCCTGGCAACAAGCCAGTCAAGCTCGCGGATCTGACGGCGAAGGGACCGGTGGTGCTCTACACGTTCATCCAGGCCTTCACCGGGCCCTGAACGCAGGAGATACGTGGCTTCGACGCGGCGCTGCCGCAGTTCGAAGCCGCGGGCGCCCAGGTCGTGGGCGTCAGCGCCGATCACGCCGCCACGCTCGAGGCGTTCACGAAGCAGAACGGAACCAAGCACCTGCTGCTCTCCGATTTCCGTCGGCAGATGCTGCCCGCCTACGGGGCGATGGAGACGAATGAGCAGAGTCCGATTTACCGCTACGCCAAGCGCGCGTACTTTGTCATCGATCGCGAGGGCGTCGTGCGGTATCAGAAGATCCAGGCCAACGCGCTCGACCTGTTGAAACCCGAGGAAGTACTGCAGGCCCTGAAGGACTCGGGGGCGAAATGAACCTCTGCCGCGCCGCCATCGCTTCAGCCATCGTGCTCACGACCGTAGGCCCGGCGCTGGCGGCGCCCGACTTCGCCTCGATGCAGATCCAGGAATACGATCCGCCGCGGCCGGCGCCGGCGTTCTCCTTGCCCGACCTGAAGGGACGCAACGCGACCCTCGCCGAGCTGCGCGGCAAAGTGGTGATGCTCTTCTTCTGGGCGACGTGGTGAGTGACCTGCCGGGAGGAGTTGCCTTCCGTCAACGCGCTCTATGATCGCTACAAGGCTCGCGGCCTCGAGGTCCGCCTGATCGCCTTCCGCGAGGCGCCGGACCTCGTGCGCCGCACCGTCGAGGAGCGGCACTACACGGCGCCGGTGCTGCTCGACGAGAGCGGCGAGACGACCGGCCGCGACTACGGCGTGTTCGGCCCGCCCACCGTCTACCTGATCGACCGCGCCGGCAACCTCGTGGGCCGCGTGGTGGGCTCGCGCGCCTGGAACGGCGAGACCGCCCGCCGACTGTTCGAGCAGCTGCTCGCGGCCCCTCCCCGCAAGTAGCCGGACGCGCGACGCCGCCGCTCAGCCGGCGGCTCGCAGTGGCCGCGGCGACACGCTACACTCCGTTCGTGGCGCTCCCGCTCGAGGGCATCGTCGTCGTGGACCTCACCCAGAACGTGGCCGGCCCCTTCTGTACGCAGATCCTCGGCGACATGGGCGCCGAGGTCATCAAGGTCGAGCGACCCGGGCGCGGCGACGACGCGCGGGCGTGGGCGCCGCCCTTCTGGGGCCGGGAGAGCGCGACCTTCATGGCCTTCAATCGCAACAAGAAGAGCCTGTCGCTGGACCTCAAGCGCGAGGGCGGCCTCGACGTGCTCAGACGCCTGGTCAAGCGCGCCGACGTCTTCGTACAGAGCCTGCGAGCGGGGGCTGCGGCCGAGCTCGGCCTCGACTTCGCCGGCGCGAGCGCGCTCGGTCCCCGTCTCGTGTACTGCGCCGTCACCGCCTTCGGCGCGCGCGGACCGCTGGCGCACCTGCCCGGTTACGATCCGCTCATGCAGGCCTACGCGGGACTGATGTCGGTCAACGGCCATCCCGGACAGGAGCCCGCGCGTGTCGGCACCTCCATCGTCGACATGGGCACCGGCATGTGGGCGGCGCTCGGCATCGTGGCCGCCCTGCGAGAGCGCGATCTCACGGGCCGCGCGGTGGAGGTCACCACCGCGCTCTTCGAGACGGCGCTGATGTGGGTCTCCTACCACGCGCTCGCGTACCTCGGCGCCGGCGAGGTACCGCAGCCGCAGGGCTCCGGCACGGCCATGATCGTGCCCTACCAGGCGTTCCCCACCGCCGACGGCTATGCCATGATCGCGGCCGGTTCCGATGCGCTGTTCCGGCGGCTCTGCGATGCCCTCGGCGCCCAGGCGCTGGCCGCCGATCCCCGCTTCGTCGACAACCCGTCGCGCGTCCGCAACCGTACGGCGCTCATCGACGCGCTGGCGCTGGAGACCCGGGAGCTGAAGACCGCCGACGTGCTGGAGCGGCTGCGCGCGGCCGGCGTGCCGGCGGCGCCGATCCACACCGTCGACCGCGTGCTCCACGAGCCGCAGACCGAGGCGAGCGGCATGCTCGTCGGCACCCGGCATCCGCGGCTCGCCGATTACCGCTCGGTGGGCCTGCCGATCCAGTGGGATGGGGTGCGTCCC
>JBIOXS010000035.1:0-20022 GCA_044869815.1 Candidatus Rokuibacteriota bacterium
TTCTACCTCTCGCCGGAGCACGAGGAAGCGCTCGTCCGCCTCGTCTACACCGTCCGCCATCGCAAGGGCTGCGGCATGCTGACGGGTGAGTACGGCTGCGGCAAGACGACCCTCTCGCGTGCGCTCATCCAGCGGCTCGAGGCCGAGCGCTACGAGATCGGGCTCTTGACGAACCCGCGCTGGAACGCCACCGACTTCCTCCGCGAGGCGCTGTACCAGCTCGGCGTCGAGACCGCGGAGAAGAGCAAGCCCGAGCTCCTGCACATGCTCAACGACCTCTTCTTCCGCAACTACCGTGAGGGGCGCGACACCGTCATCATCGTGGACGAGGCGCAGCTCCTCGACGACGAGGGCGTGTTCGAGGAGCTCCGGCTCCTCATGAACTTCCAGACCGACGACCGGTTCCTGGTCACCGTGCTGCTGATCGGCTCCCCGGAGCTGCGCGAGAAGGTCCGGCGGCTCAAGCATCTCGACCAGCGGATCACCATCCGCTACCACCTCAACACCCTCGACTATGCGCACACGTCGACCTACGTCGGGCACCGCCTCAAGATGGCGGGCCGGACGAAGCCGATCTTCACCGAGGAAGCGGTCAAGCTGATCTTCGACTTCACGCGCGGCACGCCGCGTGAGATCAACAACCTGTGCGACGTCGCGCTGCTCGTCGGCTACACCAAGCGCGCGAAGGAGATCAGCGAGAAGATCGTCGCCGAGGTCATCAAGGACATGGTGGGCGTGTCCTGATGGTGCGCATGAGCGACCTCGTGCGCGGCATCGTGCGCGAGGCGCCCGCTCCGAAGCCGGCGCCAGCGGCGGCCGCCCCCGAGCCCGTGAAGCGTCCGGTGGTGGAGCCGACGCCTCCCGTCAGCATCGCCAGCAACGAGCCCCCGGAGCCCGTCGTGCGCCTCGAGCCGCCAGCGCCGGCGGCGCGTGGCCCCGTCGAGCCGAGCGAGCCCTCGGAGCCGCTCTTCGGCGAGCTGCAGCAGTTCCTGGTCGAGGCGCGGGAGCGCGTGCGCGGCGGCGGCTTCGTGTGGACGCGGCTCGAGAACCTGGTCGACCGCGCCGTCACCTCGCTCATGCGCTCGCCGGACCTGTTCTGGGTGGCGAATAATCCCGCCGCGCCTCCCGGCGTCGACTACGTCGCCTTCCACCAGGCGCGCGTCTGCGTGCTGTCGCTGCGCCTCGGCGTCAACCTCGGCTACGACGCCGCGCGGCTGCTGCCGCTGGGCGAGGCGGCCGCGCTCTTCGACGCCGGGCTGTGGCAGCTGCCCGCCGGTCTGCTCGACCGCGTCGATTCGCTGTCCGGCAACGAGCTGGCGACCTACCGGTCGCACCCGAAGCTCTCGGCCGACATCGTGCAGGGCTGGTCACCCCCCGACGCGCGCATCGTGGAGTCCGTCCTCGATCATCACGAGCGCGAGCAGGGGCAGGGCTTTCCGCGCGGCCTCCAGGGCGGCGGCATCGCGCCGGACGCCAAGGTCATCGGCCTCGTCGACACGTACACGGCGTTGACGGCGCCGCCGTCGTCGCGGTCGCGGCTGCGGCCGCACGAGGCCATCCGCGACATCGTCAAGACGCGCAACGACCAGTTCCCGCCGCAGCTCATCAAGGTCCTGCTCTCGGAGATCTCCGTCTTTCCGCCGGGCACGATCGTGCGCCTGAACACCGAGGAGGTCGGTCGCGTCATCGCGGTGAATCGCAATCATCCCCTCCGACCGCAGGTGCAGATCCTGGCCGACGCCAAGGGCCAGCGCTTGGGCGCGCCGAAGGTGATCGACCTCTCCGAGGCGCCGTTCCTCTACATCACCGGCCCCGTCGGCGACGATCGCCGGTGAGAGCCTAGGGCCATGGCGCAATACGAGATGAACCTCCGCGACTACTGGCTGATCATCCGCCGTCGGCGGATGTGGATCATCGCCACCACGGTGGTCACCATGCTCGTCAGCCTGTGGCTCGCGCGGCAAAAGGTGCCCGTCTACCAGGCGACGGCGACGGTCAAGTTCGAGCAGTCGACCAACCTGTCGGGTCTGCTGGTCGAGGTGCTGTCCTACTCGAGCTCGGACAACATCGAGACGCAGGCGACGCTGATCAAGAGCTATCCCGTGCTGGAGGAGGTCGCGCGGCGCATGGGTCGTCTGCCGCAGGCCGCGGGCGACGCCGCCGTGCGCGAATCGAAAACCTACCAGCAGATGCTCGACACGCTCGGCACCAAGATCAAGACCAACCGCGTCCCCAGCACCAGCATCCTCGAGATCACCGCCACCTCGACCAACCCGCGCGAGGCCCGGGACCTCGCCAACACCGTGGCCGAGGTCTATCGCGACCACAACAAGCAGAATCGCAACGCGCGGCTGACGGAGGCGCGCAAGTTCATCGAGGCCCAGCTGAAGGAGGTCGAGGGGCGCGTCAAGCGGGCGGAAGAGGAGGTGTGGGCCTTCCGGGACGCCAACCGCGTCATCTCGCCCGGGGCGGAGTCGACGGTGCTGCTCTCGCTCTTCACGCAGGTTCGCGGCGACATGGAGAAGGCGCGGCAGCAGCGGACGGAGCTCGAGCAGCTTCAGGCCCGGCTGGCGCGGACGGACCCCTCGAGCATGACCGAGCGCGTCTACGTGGAATCGACGAACCCGGCCCTCCAGCGGCTGCAGACCGCGCAGACCGAGCTCAGCATGGAGCGCACGCAGCTCGCGCTGGAGGCCACCGACAAGCATCCGCGGCTGCGGGCCATCGACGAGCGGCTGCGCGAGGTCCGGTTCGAGATGCGACGCGAGCTCGGGGCGCAGATCGCCACCCTCAAGAACCGCGAGGACATCCTCGCCCGCCAGATGGGCGAGCTGATGCAGAAGAACCGCGAGGTTCCCGCCGTCGAGCTCGGGCTGCAGCGCCTGCAGCGGGACGCGAAGGTCAACGACGACCTGCTCACGCTCCTCAAGACGAAGCACCAGGAAGCGCTGATCAAGGAGTCGGAGGGCGTCGAGGAGGTCGCGCTGGTCCGGCCCGCCACCGATCCTCGCAACCCCATCGGCGGCAACATGCTCAACACGATGATGGTCGGCGCCCTCCTTGGTCTCATGCTCGGGCTCGTGCTGGCGTTCGTGCAGGAGACGCTCGACACCTCCATCGGCACCATCGAGGACGTCGAGTCCTATCTCGACGTCAAGGTGCTCGGCATCATCCCCCACATCGATCCGCGCGAGACGATGGACCGGCTGCTCGAGCGACGACCGGCGCTGGCCCACATGGACCCGGAGGCGCTGCAGAGTCACGCGCTGCTCATCACGCACTTCGACCCGAAGTCACCGGTGGCCGAGGCGTACCGCGCCCTTCGCACGAGCATCCAGTTCCAGCGCATGGAGCGCGGCGGCAAGGTGCTGGTGGTCACGAGCCCCACCCTCCAGGAAGGCAAGACGACCACCATCGTGAACCTCGCGCTCACGATGGCGCAGAGCGGCCAGAAGACGCTGCTGGTCGGCGCCAACATGCGCCGCCCGTCGATCCACCGCTTCTTCGGCATCGCGCGCGAGCCCGGGCTCTCGGACATCCTGGTCGGCAACGCGCAGTGGCGCGATTGCGTGCGCGGCGTGGCCGACATCCTGATGGGGCGCTTCGAGATGGAAGACATCATGGCCTCCCCCGGTCTCGACAACCTGCACATCATCGAGGCCGGTCCCATTCCCGGCAACCCCTCCGAGCTCCTGTCGACGGCGGCCATGCGCGACTTCATCCAGGCGGTGAGCGCGGAGTACGACATCGTCCTCATCGACACGCCGCCCATCCTGCCGGTGACGGACTCGGCGATCGTGGCGGGCCAGGTGGACGGCGTGCTGCTCGTCTACCAGGCGGGCAAGGTGGGCCGGCTCGTGCTCAAGCGTGCGAAGGCCCATCTCGAGAGCGCGCGGGCGAAGGTCTGGGGCATCGTGCTCAACGATCTGCAGACGGAGATCTCGGGGTACACGTACACGCACTACTACACGCATTACTACGGCGAGGAGAGCGGCGGGGAGACGCCGCGGAGCGCGGTGCAGCGCGCGCTCGGGTTCGTGCGCGGCAAGCTCCGCATCGGGGGCGGCGGTGGCGGCACGCCGGCGGCGGCGGCGCCCGTCGTCGAGGCCGCGCCGCCGCTCGAGGCGCCTGCGCCGTCGCCCGCGCGGCGCCGGGCGAGCAAGCGGCTGATCGGCGTGGGCATGCTGCTCGTGCTCGGCATGGCGGCCGGCGTCATCGCCTGGCGCATCGGCATCCCGGGCATCGGCGGTCCGCGGGCGCAGCTGCGTCAGCGACTCGACCCGCCGTCGCGTCCGGCTCCACCACCGGCCGGCCCGAAGCCGGTTGCGAAACCGTCGTCTCCGGCCCACCCGGCGACGCCTTCGGCGCCGGTCTCGCGGCCGCCGGCGATCGTGGCGCCCGTGACGGCGCCACCCGCGGTCCGGCCGCTCATCGACACACTGCCGACGCCGCTGCCGTCCACGGCGCCCTCGTCGGCGGTCACGCCGCCGGCGACGGCGGCGCCCGCCACCCCGGCGCCGCCCGCGAGCGCGGCGGCCGCCCTCGCGCCGGCGCTGAGCACGCCTCCTGCGGGCGCGTCACCGGCGTCGCTGAGCGCGCCGCCGCGCTCGATCGCGGCCGCGGCGGTCCTGGCGCCGGGTGCCGTCACCGCCGCGCCGTCGGCGCCGGCGCGCGAGACGACGCGATTCGGTCTCATGTTCGGGCCCTTCGCCTCGGCCGCCGAGGCCGAGAAGCTCGAGCGGACGCTGATCAAAGCCGGCCACGACAGCGTGCGCTCGCGCCAGACTGCGGGCCCGGCCGTGTACGGAGTGCTGATCGAGCGCGTGCCGACGCGGGACGACGCGCGCACGATCATCAGCGTGCTCCGCGAGCAGGCGATCGGCGAGGCCACCATCGTCTCGACGGAGCCGATCGTTCTCCGCGTCGGCGATCCGTATCCGCTGCGCGGCGCCGTCGCGCTCGCCGAGCGCGTTCGCAAGGCCGGTTATCACGTGCGGGTGGCGGCGCAGCCGAACGATCGGGCCGCATACGTGATCCGGCACGGAAGCTTCGCGACACGCGACGAGGCGGAGGCCCGGAGCCGGGAGCTCGCACGGCTCAGCGTGCCGGCGGTACAGGTCGTTCCGGTCCGGTAGCAGGTGGATTCCCCCCTTCTCATCGGGGCCGCCCTGGTCCTCTTCGTGCTGGCGTTCGCCCGCACGGAGTTCGCGCTGTACCTCATGGTGTTCTCGATGCTGCTCTCGCCGGAGATCACCGCGAGCGCGGGAGGCCTCGCCGAGCGCCGCGAGGTCACGCTGCGCACCGAAGACTTCGTCCTGATCATCATCGGGTTCAGCTGGCTGGCGAAGACAGCGGTGAACAAGGAGCTCGGACTCGTCGCCAAGACGCCGCTCAATCGACCGATCATCGCCTACATCGCGGTCAACCTCATCGCGACGCTTCTCGGCTACCTGACGGGCAGCGTCAAGACAGCCGCCGGTTACCTGTACGTGCTGAAGTACATCGAGTATTTCATCGTCTACTTCATGGTCGTGAACAACCTGCGCGACCGCCAGCACGCCCGGCGGCTGCTCACGGCCGCCCTCATCACCGCCGCCGTCGTCAGCGCGATCGGTATCACGCAGATCCCCTCCGGCGAGCGCGTCTCGGCGCCGTTCGAGGGCGAGAGCGGAGAGCCGAACACGTTCGGCGGCTACCTCTTGTTCATGATGGCGATCGCGGGCGGCATCGCGCTCGAGGCGCCGTGGCTGGCCGTCCGCGCGCGCTGCACGGCGCTCGTCGGCCTCATGGCCGTGCCGTTCGCGTTCACGCTGTCACGCGCGTCGTACCTCGGTATCCTTCCCGTCTATGTCGCGCTCATGGCGCTCACCACGCGCCGTCGCGCGTTGATCGCCATCTTGTTGATCGCCGTCGTGTGCTCGCCGCTGCTGCTCCTGATCGCGCCGGCCTCGGTGGTGAACCGCGTCCTCTACACGTTCCAGCCGGAGGCCAATCAGCCCACCGTCCGCCTCGGCAAGGTCGGCCTCGATCCCTCGACCTCCGCGCGGATCCTGAGCGTGAAGCAAGCGCTCTCGGGCTGGCTCGAGCGGCCGATCCTCGGCTTCGGCGTCACCGGCTTTGGCTTCATGGACGCGCAGTACGCGCGCGTGCTCGTCGAGACCGGAATCGTCGGTCTGCTCTGCTTCGTGTGGCTGCTGTGGTCCGTGCTCAAGGCCGCGCGCGACGTGCATCTGAAGACGGCCGATCCGTTCGACCGCGGACTCGCGATAGGCTTCATCGCGGGCACGTTTGGCCTGCTCGCCCACGCGATCGGCTCGAACACGTTCATCGTCATCCGCATCATGGAGCCGTTCTGGCTCTTCGCCGGCATCGTCCTCATGCTGCCGGTCCTCGTCGGCGAGGAGGCCGACGCGTCGGCGCGCCCGCTGCCGACAGCGCTGGCGGCGCCCGTGGTGCGCTGAGATGAGGCCCGCCGGGGGCGTCGAGACGATGTCCGCCCTCGTGCGCGGCGGCGCCATGACGCTCGGCGGCTCGCTGCTCGCGCGGGCGGCGGGCATGGCCCAGTCGATCGTCATCGCGCGCGGTCTCGATCCGCATCGGCTCGGCGTCTTCTCCATCCTCAACTACGTGCTCGCCCTCGGCGGCGCCATCGTCGACCTGGGCGTGCCGGTGGCCGCCACCAAGCTCGTCGCGGAGTATCGCGTCACACGACCCACCGCGCTGCGCCGGATCGTCGGCATCCTCGCCGCGCTCAGCCTGCTGCTCGCCACGGCCGGCGCGTTGCTGCTGCTCGGGGGCGCCGCGCCACTGGCCCGCTTCTATCGCGAGCCCGAGCTGGCGCCGCTCTTCCGGCTCGCCGCCGCGCTGCTCTTCATCTCGCTCGTCGGCGCCTTTCTCTCGAGCGCGCTCCAGGGCTTCCGCCGGATCGACGCGCTGGCGGCCGTGACCGCGGTGAAGGCGCTGGTCGCGCTCGGCGCGACGCTCCTGCTCCTGCCGTCATTCCATCTCGTCGGCGTGATCGTGGCGTCCATCTTCGCCGAGGCGATCGCGTGGCCGCTGTTCGGCCGTCCGTTGCGCCAGGCGCTCGCCGTCACGCCGCCGGCTCCCGCCGCCGCGGTGGCGGCGGGGCCGGTGGTGGCGCGCGCGCTGGCGCTGTCCGTGCCCGTCGTCCTGAACGGCCTCCTCGTGTGGGGTGGCGCGTGGTTCGTTCGGTCGTACCTCGCGCGCACGACCGGCTATGAGGCCGTCGGCTACTTTCATGTCGCCGACGCGTGCGCGCGACTGCTCCTGCTGCTGCCGTCGGCGGTCGCCGTTCCGTTCTTGCCGGCCATCTCCGAGTCGATCGTCCTCGGCCGCGCGGCGACGAGCCAGATGGTGGAAGGCGGGCTCCGCCTCACGCTGCTCGCGGTGGCGCCGGCGGGCGCCTTCCTGTGCCTGGCCGCCGAGCCGGTGCTCGCGGTCATTTACGGCGAGACGTACGCCGGTGCCGCGGCGTCGCTGACGTCGGCGCTGGTGCTCGCGGCCGGCTTCCAGGCGCTCGGCGTCATGGTGTGGTCCACGCTGGTCGGCGCCGGCCGCACGTGGGCCGGCTTCGCCGTGCAGGGGGGCGGCCAGCTCACCGTGATCGCGCTGACCGTCGCACTGGTCCCGGCCCACGGCCTCGCGGGCGTTGCGACCGCCGTCGTCGCGGCCTCGGTGGTGACGGCGGGCGTCGGCCTTGCGGTGGTGCGCGCCGAGCTCGGCGTGCGATTCGCCGCCGTGCGCGGCGCGCTCGGCGTGTCCGTGATCGGCTGGCTCGCCGCCGCCGCGTTCTGGACGCTCGGCGCGACCGGCTGGCTCCAGGCCGCCGCGCTGGCGGCTTCCATCGTTGTCCTGCAGTTCCACCGGCTCGCCCCGGACGAGCGCCGCTTCATCCTCGGGCGGCTGCGCGTTGCCGCGCCGGAGGGCCGTCCGTGAGCTGCGAGCTCTCGGTGGTCATTCCGGCGCTCGACGAGGGCGCGAGCATCGGCGAGCTGGTGCGGCGCGTGATCGACGAGGCGCGCCGGCTCGACGTGCGCCACGAGGTGATCGTCGTCGATGGCGGCTCGACGGACGGCACGCCGCGCTGGGCGGCCGAGGCCGGCGCGACCGTCGTGCGGCAGCCGGGCCGCGGCTACGCCGACGCGCTGCTCACCGGCTTCCGTCACGCGCAGGGCGCCTTCATCGCGTCCATGGACGCGGACTACTCGCACGATCCGGATTTCCTGCGCGCGCTCTGGGCCGCCCGCCACGACGCGGAGCTCGTGATCGCGTCGCGCTACATCGCCGGCGGCTTCGCGTACATGCCGCGCTTCCGGCGGCTCCTTAGCCGCATCCTGAACGCCGTGAGCCGCAGCGTGCTGTCGCTGCCGTTCGGCGACCTGTCGAGCGGCTTCCGCCTCTACCATCGCAAGGCGCTCGAGGGACTGGCGCCGCGCGCGCGGCGGTTCGACGTGCTGATCGAGATCCTCGCCCGGATCCGCGCCGAGGGCTGGCGCGTGAAGGAAGTTCCGTTCCACTATCGCCAGCGGCAAGGCGGGCGCTCGCACGCCGGCATCGTCAGCTTCGGCCTCGCGTATGCGCGGACGCTGGCGCGGATGTGGAAGCTGCGCAACTCCCTCGAGTCGGCCGACTACGACGATCGGGCGTTCAACTCGCGCATTCCCATCCAGCGATTCTGGCAGCGCCGTCGCTACGCCATCGTGCTCGGAATGCTCGGCCGCGCCGACTCCGTGCTCGACGTGGCGTGCGGGTCGTCGAAGATCCTCGAGGCGCTCCCTCACGCCGTCGGCCTCGATCTGAGCTTCAAGCCGCTGCGCTTCCGCAAGCAGACGAACCGACTCGTGGTCAACGGCGACGTCCACGGCCTGCCGTTCCGCGACGGTGCCTTCGCCGCGGTGATCTGCTCCGAGATGCTCGAGCACGTGCCGTTCGACGCGCGCATCTTCACGGAGCTGTCGCGGGTGCTGAGTCCAGGCGGCACCCTGATCGTCGGCACCCCGGACTACGGCCGCTGGCAGTGGCCGTTCATCGAGTGGTGGTACAACCGCCTGCTGCCCGGCGCGCACGGACACGACCACGTCGAGCGCTATACCGAGGCGTCCCTGCGCGAGCGGCTCGAGCAGTTCGGATTCGAGCCGCTCGAGGCGGGATCGATCTGGCGTGCGGAGCTGATCTTGAAGTGTCGCAAGCGGCCCACCGTGCCTCCGGCCATGCCTCATGAGACGGCATGGCGCTGAGCGCGGGGGCGGCGTGATGCGCATCGTCGTCGATGGCCGCGGGCTGGTCGGCAACACGACGGGCGCCGGCTACGTCCTCGAATGGCTGCTCGATCGCCTGCGGATCGACGCGCCGGAGCACGAGTACATCGTCGTCAGACCCGCGGCCGCGCGCTGGCGGCTGCGGCGCCACCTCTGGTGGGAGCAGGTCGAGTTCCCGCGCCAGGCGGCGCGGCTTCGCGCCGACGTCCTGCACGTGCCGGGTGGCACCGCGACGCCGCTCCTGCGCCACCGCCGCACGGTGGTGACGCTGCACGACTTCGCGCTGACGGCCCATCCGGAGTGGCTGCCGCGTGGGCGCGGCCGCTGGTACTGGGCGCGGTGGGTTCCGTGGACGGCGAGGTTCGCGCAGTGCGTCCTCGTAGGGTCGCGCGCCGCGCTCGGCGACGCCGTGAAGCTCGGCCACATCGCTGCCGCCCGCGTGCGCGTCACCCCCTGGGGCGTGCCCCCGGACATGGCGCAGGGACCCGCGCCTGGCGCCGCCGACGTCGTGCGCCGGCGCCATGAATTGCCCGAGCGCTACATCCTCTACGTCGGCACCATCGATCGGCGCAAGGACGCCGGCACGCTGTTGCAGGCGCTCGCGCGGCTCGATGCGCGGGTCTCGCTCGTGGTGGCGGGGACGCTCATCGCCGGCCGGACCGACTTCGACGCCGAGGTGGAGCGCCTCGGCCTCCGGCCGCGCGTGCGCGTGCTCGGCTACGTTCCGCGTGGCGATCTGCCGGGCCTCTACGCCGCCGCCACCGCCTTCGTCTATCCCTCGCTGTGGGAGGGCTTCGGCCTTCCGGTGCTCGAGGCGATGGCCTGCGGGACCCCCGCGGTGACCTACAACGTCTCGTCGCTGCCCGAGGTCGCCGGCGACGCCGCCGTGCTGCTCGATCCACCCGTGACCGGCGAGACGCTGGCGTCGGCCCTGGCGCGGGTTCTCGACGACGCCGCGTTCCGCGCGGAGCTGATCGCGCGCGGGCGCGTCCGCGCCCGCGCCTTCGACTGGCGCGACACGGCGCGGGCCACGCTCGCCGCCTATGCGGGTGTCGCCGCGTGAGCGCATGCGGTATCTGTTGCTGAGCTACGCATACGAGCCGGGCCTCACCGCGGACGCCGGCGGCTTCCGGAAGCTGTGGGAGCTCGGCGCCGCGCTCGCGCGCCGCGGCGCCGCCGTCGAAGTTCTCTATCCGCGGCTGCCCCGGCATCGGCCGCTGCGGCACGTTCCGGCACGCGCCTACGCCGTCATCGATCGGCCGATCGTGCGTCCGCTCACCGCCTATGCCTCGATGCTCGCCGCCGCGCTGCGCACGCGGCCGCGCCCCGACGTCGTCTACTTCCGCGCCGGCGTCAACGTGCTGCCCGTCCTGCTGCGGCGGGCTCTCGGCACTCGCGTCGTCCTCGAGGTCAACGCCGACCCGCTCGAGTTCATGGCGGTCGAGGGCGCCGGCGTGTCGGCGCGGCGCCTGGCCCGGTGGACGCTCGCGCTGAGCGCACGCGCGAGCGATCTCGTCGTGGCGGTGACGCCGGGGCTGGCGCGGCGGATGATCGAGGAGTACCGGGTGCCGCGCGACCGGGTGGTCGTGATCCCGAGCGCTACCGACAGCACGCACTTCACGCCGGTGGAGGCCGCCATCGCCCGACGGCGGCTCGGCCTCGCGCCCGATCGGCTCACGATCGGGTTCGTCGGCCTCTTCTACCGTCATCAGGGCGTGCCGACGCTCCTGCAGGCGCTCGCGAAGCTGCGTCCGCGGATGCCACGGCTGCTGGCGCTCATCGTCGGCGACGGCGTCATGCGTCCCGCCTGGCAGGCGATGACGCGCGCGCTCGACCTCGACGACACCGTGCGCTTCACCGGCCAGGTCCCGTACACGAGCGCGCCCGCGTATTTCAACGCCATGGACCTCGTGGTGGCGCCGTTCACGGCCGACCGGGGCGAGACGTCGCCGTTCAAGGTGCTCGACGCGCTCGCGTGCGCGCGACCCGTCGTGGCCTCCGATCTGCCGTCCGTGCGCCCTCTTCTCGAGAGCGGCGCGCTCTTGCTGGTGCCACCGGACGATCCGGCGGCGCTGGCGGAGGCCGTGGCCGGGCTTCTCGCGGATCCCGTGCACCGGGTGGCGATGGGCTGGAAGGGGCGCGGGTACATCGAGCAGCACGCGAGCTGGGATCGGGTGGCCGCCTTGCTCGCGGAGGCGCTCGCGCGACGATGAAGATCGTACTCCTCACCAAGCGGACGGTGGCGCACGGATTCGGTGGCGTCGAGGCCTACGTGCGGGATTTCGCGCTCGCCGCCGCCGAGCTCGGTCATGAGGTCGTCGTCCTCGCCAGCGCGCTGCCGGCGGACAGGGCGCCCGTCGCCGCCGACGGCGATCGGACGGAGTATCTCGGTGGTGTCCAGCCCGGCGTGTACTCCCGGGCGTTCTGGCGACAGAGCGTCGCCGCGATCCTTCGACACGCGCCGTACGACCTGCTCTACAGCACGAACCTGGCGGGCTATGGCGCGGCGATGGCGGGCGTCCCGCGGCCGCATGTCGTGTGGTGCACTGGCCGCACGCTGTCGCATCTGGGCAGCGAGTGGCACGACCGCGCCGGTCCGCGCGGGCTCGCGGGCTATCCGAAGGCGGCGCTCGCGCTCGGCTACTACGCGTGGCTCGAGCGGCGGCTTCATCGCCGGGTGAACGCGCTCGTCGCCGAGGACGTCGTGACCTACGACGCGCTTCGCCGTGCCCGGCTGCCGGTGCGGCTCGCCCACACGGGTGTCGACACGGCCGTCTTCAAGGCGGACGCCGCCCGTCGTCGCGAGACGTGCGCGGCGCTGGGGATCCCGCCGGACGCCGACGTGCTGCTGATGGCGGCCGCGATCAATCGGCAGAAGGGCATCGCGCTCGGCGTGGACGCGTTCCGCCGGCTGGCGCCGGCTCGGCCGCGCCTGCATCTGGTCGTCGTGGGCGACGGCCCCGAGCGTCGGCGGCTCGAAGCGGTGGTGCACGCGGGGCCGGGCGCGCCGCGCGTCCGCTTCGTCGGCGCCGTGCCCGACTGGGACATGGCCCGCTACTACGCGGCCGCCGACATTCTCCTCTATCCGACGTTCCGCGCCGAGGGCACGCCACGCGCGATCATCGAGGCGATGAGCACGGGTCTCGCCGTCGTGGCGACGGATCGCGGCGGCGTGCGGACGGTCGTCCGCGACGCGGAGACGGGTATCCTGCTCGGGCGCCCGTCAATGGATCTGCTCACGACGGCGGTGGCAGGGCTGCTCGACGATCCGGATCGACGCCGCGCCTTCGGCGCGCGCGCGGCCGCCGTCGTCCGGGAGCAGTTCGATCTTCGCGCCACCGTCGGCGCCGTGCTGGAGATGGTCGGCGGCGCGAGGGCGCTCGAGCGTGGACGCGCGTAGCGCTGCGCGGCTCGCGCTCTCGTTCGGGCCCGTGGTGCGTGCCGTCGCGCGACCCGAGCCACGGCCCGATGGCATCAGCGCGATCGTTCGTGTGCGCGGCGACGAGGAGTGGCTCGAGCCGGCGGTGCTGTCGATCGGCGAGTTCGCCGACGAGATCCTGGTCGTCGACAACGGCGTCTCGGAGTCGGCGCGGGCCGCGCTCGACCGGCTGGTACCGGCGCTGGGCGCGCGCCTGGTGCGCGTGGCATGCCCGACGCTCGACCTCTTCGACGTCTCGAATCTCGGGCTCGAGCGCGCGCGGTACCGCTTCATCGTCCGCTGGGACGCCGACTTCGTCGGCCATACCGAAGGCCCGGGCGACCTCGCCCACCTGCGACGGTACCTGCTGGCGCTCGATCGCCGCCGCTACTTCGCGGTGACGCTGACGGCGGCGGAGATCGCGGGGGACCTCCGCCATCAGTTTCCCGATCGGCGGCTGCGCCACGACGGACAGGCGCACACGGCCTCGGCGCAGGCGCGGTTCGTACGGGTGACGCGCGAGAGAACGAGGGAGGCCCTCGACGCGGCCGACCGGCCGCTCCGCGAGAGCCCGCGCCTCAAGTATGCGTTCGAATCCCTCGCGCTGCCGCCCTACTACGCCGTGCTGCGGTGGCCCCGGGTGGCGTACTTTCACGTGCACGTGAAGTCCGCGCGACATCTCTTGCTGCGTCACTTCTGGCTCGAGTGGCTCGCGGAGCCGGACACCGCCCGGTATCCGTCGCTCGAGTCGTATGCGCTCGAGCAGGCGCGCGTGCGCTGGGGAATCGCGGACCGCGACGCGGCTGCCGCGCATCTCGTCCGACGGCTGTGCGCGGGGTTGGTGCCGTTCGACGAAGCGGCGTGCGGTCCGTATCCGGCGCTGCTCCGCCCGCACCTCGCGCGCGGCCGCTACGCCGTCGAGTACGACGGCGGCCACATCGTCGGACGGCGGGAGCAGTGACGTGCTGAAGACGGGCCACCAGCTCGACGACGCCACGATCCGGGCCCGCTACGAGCGCCTCGGCCATCGCGGCGGTCTCGGCCACGCCTTCGCCCGGCGCGTGGTGGCCCTGGCCGGTCGCCCCGGGCATCGCGTGGCCGACATCGGCTGCGGCACCGGCGAGCTCCTCGGCCAGCTGGCGGCGATGTGGCCGGACAGCGACCTCGTCGGCGTCGACTTCGCCGCATCGCGGCTGCGGACGGCGGCGGCGGCGGCGCCCCCGGTCACGCTCGTCGATGCCGACCTCGGCGCGCCACTGCCGTTCGGCGATGCGGCGTTCGACACGGTGTTTTGCACCGAGGTGCTCGAGCACCTGAAAGACCCCGTCGGCGCGCTGCGCGAGATCCGCCGTGTGCTGACGGCCGGCGGTCGGCTGACGCTGTCGGTGCCGAACGCCACGGGGTTCGCGCCGTTCCATCGGCTGGGCGGCCTCGTGCCGGGCGCCTGGCTGCGCGGCAAGCTGCTGCCGTACGAGCACCCCGCGAACACCGATCAGCCGATCGACACGTGCTGGAGCTTCGGCGAGATCCTGGCACTCGTCGCCGCCGGCGGCTTCACGGTGGAGGCGCGCGACGGCCTCGCGTACTTCCGGTATCTGGAGATGCTTCCGATCGTCCGTGGGCTGTGGCGGCCGCTCATGCCGGCGATCGAGCGGGTACTGCCGGGCATCGGCGGCACGCGCTTCGCGTATCACGTGCTGCTGCGCTGCCGTCCGGCCGGCGGGGGTCGCGCCACGTGATCGCCTGTCCCGTCTGCGCCGGGCTCGACGTCCGGGCCACGCGCGTCGATGCCGAGCCTCCGCTGGTTCGCTGCCGGGAGTGCGGCCTGCTGTTCGTCGCGGTCGCGGCGCCCGAGCCCGCGCGCACGCGGCTGTCGGACAGCGAACGACTGGTCGAGGAGCGGGTCGCGGCACGACGCACTCCGCACTTCGAGGCTCTGCTGCGGCGGGCGGGAACGCCGGGGCGGCTGCTCGACGTCGGCACCGGCGTCGGCACGCTCGTGCGGCTCGCCGCCGAGCGCGGCTGGGCGGCCGTTGGCGTGGACGTCGATCCCGCGGTCGTCGCTTACGCCCGGGCGCGTGGCCTCGACGTCCGTCTCGGCGACCTCGCCAAGCTCGAGCTCCCGGCCGAGACCTTTGACCTGGTGAGCCTGTGGAACGTGATCGACTTCCTCGCCGATCCAGTCGCCGTGCTCGCCGAATGTCACCGGGTGCTCGTCCCCGGCGGTCGCATTTTCCTGCGCACGCCGAACGTGCCGTGGCAGCTCGGTGGCGCCCGGGTCACGCGCCTGCTCGCCGCGATCGGGCTCGGGCGCCTCGTCAAGGGGCGCGCCCGCTGGCTCGCGATCTTTCACCGCTCGAACTTCGCCGCGCCCACGCTTCGCCTTGCTCTCGCGCGCGCGGGCTTCGACAGGATCGCGCTCGCCAACAGCGCGCCGATCACTGGCGATCCATACCTCGGCCTCGGCCGCGCGGGCGAGACGGCGCTGCGGCTCGGCAAGCGCGCCGTGTTCGCCGCCGTGGAAGCGGGGGCGCTCGCGAGCGGCCGGCGGTGGCTGCTCGGGCCGTCGATCGAGGCGTCGGCGAGGAAGCCGGTATGACGCCCGTCCCCGTCGTGCACATCGCCGAATCGACCGGCTGGGCTGGTGGGGAACGGTACCTGCTGGCGCTCGCGCGCGAGCTCGACCGCAAGCGCTTCAGCTTGTCGGTCATCGCTCCCGACGACGGGCCGCTGCTGGAGCGGCTGCATGCGCTCGAGATCGAAACCTGCCGCGTGCCGCTGAACGACCGTCTGGTGAGCCCGGCGGCGCTGCGCGTGCTCGTGCAGGCGCTGCGCCGGCTGCGTCCGGTCATCGTGCAATCGCACGGCGCCCGCTCGAACGTCTATACCCGTCTGGCGGCGCGCTACGCGGGCGTGCCGATCGTGCTGTCCACCGTGCACAACTCGCTCTTCGACTACGAGGTCTCCGGCTGGCGCCGCGCGCTGTACGTGCTCGCGGAGCGTCTCACCAGTCCGCTCGCCGATCGCCTCGTGGCCGTGTCGGAGGCGATCGCGCGTGATCTCGTCGAGCGCTACGGGATCGATGCCCGGCGCACCGTGGTCGTGCACAACGGCATCGACGCGTGGGCCTTCCGTCCGGCGCGCGGTGCCGCGACGGTCCGCGCCGAGCTCGGCGTTCCCGGCGACCGGCGCGTCGTCGTGATGGCCGGTCGCATGACGGCGCAGAAGGGCTGGGACGTCCTGCTCGAGGCGGCAGCCCGGCTGGGCGCCGTGCGTGACGACCTCTTCTGGCTGCTCGTCGGTGACGGCCCCCTCCGCGCCGCGCTGACCCGACGCGCGGCCGAGCTGGCGGTGCCCGTGTCGTTCATCGGGGCGCGCACCGACATGGCCGACGTCCTCGGGTGCGCCGACCTGGTGGTGCTCGCCTCGCGCTCCGAAGGCTTGCCGTTCACGCTGCTGGAGGCGATGGCGCTCGGCAAGCCGGTGGTGGCGACACGCGTGGGCGGCGTGCCCGAAGTGGTGGAGGACGGCCGCAGCGGGCGGCTGGTGCCGCGAGACGATCCGGCGGCCCTGGCCGCCGCCGTCGCGGCCGTCATCGACGCGCCGGACGCGGCGGCCATGGGCGCCCGGGGCCGGGTACGCGTGCAGAGCGCGTTCACGCTCGACGCGATGGTCCGCGGCATCGAGCGCGTGTACGCGGCTGCGCTCCACGCGCGCGAGCAGGTGCACGCCTGATGTGCGGCATCGCCGGCTATGTCGGCGACGTGGGGCCGGAGCTGCTGCCGGCAATGGTGAAGGCGCTCGCTCACCGCGGGCCGGACGACTCGGGCATCCATGTCGATGGCGAGGCGGGCCTCGGCATGACGCGGCTCGCGATCATCGATCTCGTGACCGGACGCCAGCCGATGGGCAACGACGACGGCCGGGCCTGGCTCGTCTTCAACGGCGAGCTCTACAACTACCGGGCCCTCCGTGCGGAGCTCGAGGCGCGCGGCGAGGTGTTTCGCACCCGGAGCGACACGGAGGTGCTGCTCCGCGCCTGGGAGGTCTACGGCGACGACTGCGCGACGCGGCTGTCCGGGATGTTCGCGTTCGCGCTGTGGGACGCGCGCCGGCACGTCCTCGTCCTGGGCCGCGACCGGCTCGGCAAGAAGCCGCTCTATTACTGGCACGGCGACGGGCTGTTCCTGTTCGCGTCGGAGATCAAGGCCTTGCTCTGCCATCCCGCCGTTCCGCGCGCGCTCGATCCCGAGGCGTTCCATCATTACCTGGCGTTCGGCTATGCGCCCGCGCATCGCTCGATGCTCGCCGGCGTCGGCAAGCTGGCCGCCGCGCACGTCGCCGTCGTCCAGGGCGGCCGGCTCGTCGCGCGGCGCTACTGGTCACTGCCGCCGGCTGCGCCCGCCCCGCGCGTGACCTTCGGCGAGGCGGCGGCGCGCGTCCGGGCCGCCGTCCGCGACGCGGTTCGCGCCCGGCTCGAGAGCGACGTCCCGCTCGGCGTCTTCCTGAGCGGAGGCGTTGACTCCGCGGCCGTCGTGGCCAGCATGCGCGAGCTGACGTCCGGCCCGATCGCGACCTTCACCGTCGGGTTCGGCGCCGAGGCCTCGTTCGACGAGCGGCCGCTGGCCCGGCAGGTCGCGCAGCGCTTCGAAACGCGCCATCACGAGGACGTCCTCGTGCCCGACGTGGCGGGGCTGCTGCCCGGTGTGGTCGACGCGCTCGACGAGCCGTTCGCCAATTCCTCGGCGATCCCGACATTCGCGGTATCGATGTCGACGGCCCGGCACGTCAAGGTCGCGCTCTCGGGGATCGGGGGGGACGAGGCATTCGGCGGCTACCCGCGCCACCTCGGCGTGCGCGTGGCGGGGCTCTATGCGCGGCTGCCGCGCCCCCTTCGGTCGCTGGCCCGGCGTCTTGCCGAGCTCGTGCCGGAGTCCGAGGGCAGCCGCGACTGGGGCGGCCGCCTGCGGCGGTTCCTCGGCGGCGAGGAGACGAGCCTCGCCGCCCGCTATATCGGCTGGACGCGATTCTTCGGCGAGGCGGCGCTGGCGGAGCTGGGAACCTCGACGCTCGTGTCGCACTGGCGCGAGGACGTCGAGGCCGCGGCCCGCGCGGCGTTCGAGGCCCACGGTCACGACGACCCGGTCGACGGCGCGTTCCGCGCGGACCTCACGACGTACGTGCCCGACGATCTCCTGCTGATGGCCGACCGGATGAGCATGGCGCACTCGCTGGAGCTGCGCGCGCCGTTCTGCGATCACACGCTGCTCGAGACGTCGCTGGCGCTGCCGCCGGCGCTGAAGCTCCGCGGCGGCCGCCTGAAGGCGGTCCTCAAGGCCGCCTTCGCCGACGTGCTGCCGCCGGCGGTGCTGGCGCAGCCCAAGCGCGGCTTCATGATTCCGCTCGCGCGCTGGCTGCGCGGCGACCTGCGCGACGTGCTGGAGGACCTGCTGGGGCCCGCGCAGGTGCGTGCGCGGGGCCTCTTCGAGCCCGCCGTGGTGGCGCGGTTGATGGCCGAGCATCTCGGCGGCACACGTGCGCACAGCGACCGGCTCTGGACGCTCATGATGACGGAGCTGTGGATGCGCCGGTACTGCGACCGGCACCGGAGCTGACGCGATGACCGGCCCGCTCGACGTCCTCGTGGTCACCGACGCCGCGCCGCCCGCGATCGCCGGCGGCGCCGAGCGCGTGCTCTGGGAGCAGGCCACGCGCCTGGCCAGCCGCGGTCACCGCGTGCGCGTGCTCGGACGCGCCCCGGACACGCCGCCTGCCTACCGCGGCGGTGGCTCGCTCAGCGTCACGCACGTGGCCGTCGACCGTCGGGATCCGCTCACGTTCGTCCGCACGGCCGCGCTCGGCGCGCGCGCGGCCGGCGCCCGTCTGCTCGCCGAGCGCCGCCCCGATATCCTGCATGTCCATCAGCCGCTCGCCGGTTTCGGCGTCCTGCGCGCGACCGCCGCCCGGGGCGTGCCGGCGCTCTACACGTTCCTGTCGCCGGCGCCGAGCGAGTACCGCTCGCGCCGCGACATGACGCCGCTGCACCGCCGCGGCGTCGGCGGCGCGGTGGCGGTGGCCGCGCTCTGGCTGCTCGAATGGTCCTGCCTCCGTCGGGCGACGCTGGTGCACGTCCTGAGCGAGTTCTCGGCACGGCAGCTGCGCTCGCTCTACGGCGTGCCCGGCTCGCGGATCGTGAAGATCGCCGGCGGCGCCGATACCGCGCGCTTCCGACCGGCCGCCGACCGCGCGGCCGCTCGCGCGGCGCTCGGCCTGCGACCGCAGGTGACGCTGCTGTTCAGCGTGCGCAACCTCGAGGCCCGCATGGGGCTCGACCGCCTGCTGGAGGCGATGGCCCGGCTGCGATACTTCCATCCGAACGCCCATCTCGTGGTGGCGGGCACCGGCTCGCGCGCCGACGAGCTGCGGCGGCAGGCGGCGACGCTCGGTATCGAGGACCGCGTGGACTTCGTCGGCTTCATCGACGACAGCCGTCTGGCCGCCTACTATCAGGCCGCCGACGCGTTCGTGCTCCCGACCCGCGAGCTCGAAGGCTTCGGCCTCGTCACCGTGGAGGCGCTGGCCTGCGGCACCCCGGTGCTCGGCACGCCGGTCGGCGCCACGCCCGAGCTCCTCGCGCCGCTCGAGCCGTCGCTCTTGTTCCGCGACGCGTCGGTGGCCGGCATCGCCGACGGCATCGATGGCTTCCTGCGCGGCTTCGTCGCCGATCCGGCGCGGGCGGCGGCGCTCCGCGCGTCGTGCCGCCGCTACGCGGAGTCGCAGTATGGCTGGGACCGCTCGGTGACCGCGCTGGAGCAGGCGCTGGCCACGGTGGCCGGACGCGGCGTGCGGCTCGTCGCGCGGCCGGGCGAGGCCTCGGCGTGAGCGTCCGTGTGCTGCACGTCATCACGCGTCTGAGCCTCGGCGGCTCCGCGGAGAACACCGTGGCCTCCATGGTCGATCTGGCGGCCGCCGGTTACGGCGGACCGCTCGCCGTCGGCCGCGCGGCGTCCGATCCCGCGAGCCTCGAAGAGGCGCAGCGTCGAGGCGTCGCGCTGATCGACGTATCCGCGTTCGGCCGCGAGGTGGGCCCCCGCGATCTCATGGCTCTCGTCGAGCTGGTGGCCGTCATGCGGCGCGAGCGCCCCGCCATCGTCCATACCCACACATCGAAGGCCGGGTTCATCGGTCGGCTGGCAGCGCGGCTGGCGCGCGCGCCGGCGGTGATCCACCAGCCGCACGGCCACATCTTCTACGGCTACTACGGTCGAGCGCGCACGGCGTTCTACGTGTCGCTCGAGCGGCGGGCCGCGCGCTGGACGGATCGCA
>JBIOXS010000036.1:0-3249 GCA_044869815.1 Candidatus Rokuibacteriota bacterium
GGGCCATTTCGGGGCCCCCCATTTAATTAGTCAAGCGCGCTTGGCTTGACGCATCACCCACCAGTGCACGGCGGCGGCGACGACCAGGACCAGGACGCCGAACACGACCCAGTGGATCTCGCCGCGCGGCTCGGTGTTGCGGTAATGGAGCAGGCCGAGCACGACGATGAGGCAGCCGAGGACGACGGCGCCGGTCCGGGCGAACCTGACGTAATTCAGCCACGCCGGCTGCGTGCGGCCGAGGATGAGGCCGACGCAGAGCAAGATGAGGCCGGCGATCGTCACGGCGGCGGCGATGAATCCGAAGACCCACATGGCGGTCCGCTCGGAACCGGTTTCCGCCGGCCCCACGAGGAGGACGTTCGCGACGAGCCAAACCCCGACGAGGCCGAGCGCCAACGTCCCGAGGCCGCGGGTCATGGCACGGATTCTATATCATTCGGCCGCGGGACGGCCTGATACGATCCGCACCGATGGACGCCCACGGGCACGGCCGTGCCACCGCCGCCTCCCGGTCGCGCGCGGCGCTGCTCGCCACGCTCGCGCTGACCGTCGCCTTCATGGTGGTGGAGCTCGCGGCGGGGCTGTGGACGGGCAGCCTCGCGCTCGTCGCCGACGCCGGCCACATGCTCACCGACGCCGGCGCCCTCGCGCTGGCGCTGTTCGCCTCGTGGATCGCCGCCCGCCCGCCTACGCCTGCGAAGACCTATGGCTACTACCGGGCCGAGATCCTCGCCGCCCTGGTCAACGCGGTGGTGCTGCTCGTCGTGGCTGGCGTCGTGCTCTACGAGGCCTGGCGGCGCATCCTCGCGCCCTCGTCGGTGCTCGGCGTCCCCATGGCGGTGGTGGCGGCGGCCGGCCTCGCCGTCAACGTGACGGGGGCCTGGCTGCTCCATCGCGGTGCGCGTGAGAGCCTCAACGTTCGTGCCGCCTACCTGGAAGTCCTCAGCGACGCGCTGTCGTCGCTGGCGGTGCTGGTGGCGGCCACCGTCGTCATCACCAGCGGTCTCACGATCGCGGACCCGCTAGCCAGCGCCGCCATCGCGCTGCTCATCGTGCCGCGCACCTGGGGGCTGCTCCGCCAGGCCGTGAACGTCCTGCTCGAGGGCACGCCCGCCCACCTCGAGCTCACGGAGATCGAGACGGCCATGACGCGCGTGGCCGGTGTGCGGCGCGTGCACGACCTGCACGTGTGGACGCTGACGTCGGGCCGCGAGGCGATGAGCGCGCACGTCGTGGTGACCGACGTGCGCGAGAGCGACCGGCTGCTGGAGTCGCTGCACGCGGTGCTTCACGCGCGCTTCGGGATCGATCACACCACCATCCAGCTGGAGACGGAGCCCTCGCCGCTGCTCCGCATCAAGGGACCCGATCCGGTATAGTCGGGCGCATGGACAAGGCCGAACGGCTCGCCGCCGAAGCGCTGAAGGACCGTGGGTACCTCTATCCGGAATGGAAGTACGTCGCCGCCAACGATCCCGACTTCATGGAGTCCTACAACGCCTACTATCGCGACGCGCTCGCGCGCGACGAGGGGCTTGCCATCAAGTACCGCGAGCTGGTGGCGCTCGGGATCCTGGCCTATCGCGGCGTCTGGGAAGGTGCGCTCATCAACCACATCAAGCGCGCGCTCGAGCACGGCGCCACCAAGGGCGAGATCCTCGGCGCGCTCGAGGCGGCGGCCATCCCCGGCGGCGCTCCCACGTTCGTGACGGGGGTCCGCGCACTGATCAAGGTCCTCGAAGAGAGGTAGACGATGACGACTGCCCTGCTGACCGACAAGGCGATCGTGCTCAAGCCCGAGGACGACGTGGCGGTGGCCACGATGCCGCTCGGGGCTGGGACCGTCCTCGACGACGCCGGCCGCCGGATCGAGGTGCGCCAGGTGATCAAGCCCGGGCACAAGCTGGCGCGGCGCGCCGTCGCCCGTGGCGGCGTCGTGCGCCGATACGGCCAGGTGATCGGCTTCGCCACCGCCGACATCGCCGTCGGCGACCACGTGCACAGCCACAACCTCGACATCGGCGCGCTGAGCGCCGATCGGTACGAAGTCGGCGTGGACGTCGAGCCCGTCGAGTTCTATCCCAACGACCGCATGCGCCATTTCGACGGCTACAAGCGGGACGACGGACGCGTGGGCACGCGCAACTACGTCGCGATCATCTCGGGCGTCAACTGCTCGGCGTCGGTGAGCCAGTTCGTCAAGGAGAAGTTCCGCGAGGTGCAGCGGGATTACCCGAACATCGACGGCGTGCTGGCCATCACTCACAAGTCGGGCTGCGGCACCAAGCTCTTCGGCGATGACCACCTCGCGCTGCAGCGCGTGCTGGCCGGCTACGCCAAGCATCCGAACGTCGCCGCCTACATCCTCATCGGGCTCGGCTGCGAGGTGAACCAGGCGGCGGTGATGGTGGAGCGGCAGAAGATGTCGGTGCCCGGTCATCCCGAGCGCAAGCCGTTCCTCGTCAACATCCAGGAGGCGGGCGGCATCCGCAAGACCGTCGAGAAGGCGGTGGCCGAGGTGGCCAAGCTGCTGCCGATCGCCAACGATGTGCGGCGCACCAGGCAGCCGGTGTCCGAGATCTGCCTGGCCACGAACTGCGGCGGCTCGGACGCCAACTCCGGCATGACGGCCAATCCCGCGCTGGGCTGGGCCGTCGACGAGCTCGTGCGCTACGGCGGCACCGGCGTTCTCGCCGAGACGCCGGAGATCTACGGCGCCGAGCACCTGCTCATCCGGCGCGCGATCAACGAGGGCGTGGCCAAGAAGCTGCTCGATCGCTACAAGTGGTGGGAGTGGTACTGCCGCGGGATCGAGGCGATGGACAACAACCCGGCGCCGGGTAACAAGGCCGGCGGCATCACCACCGTCTTCGAGAAGTCCCTCGGCGGTGTCACCAAGGGTGGGACGACGCCGATGAACGACGTCTTCATGTACGGCGAGCCCATCACCACCCGCGGCTTCGTGTTCATGGACACGCCCGGCCACGATCCCGTGTCGATCACCGGTCTCGTCGCCGGCGGCTGCAACCTCATCTGCTTCACGACTGGTCGCGGCTCTGTTTTCGGCTGCAAGCCGGTGCCGTCGATCAAGCTGGCGACGAACTCGCTGATGTACCGGCACATGGAAGAGGACATGGACATCAACTGCGGCGTCATCCTCGAGGGCACGCCGTTGCCCGTCGTGGGCCGGCAGATCTTCGAGGAGATCGTGGCCGTCGCCTCCGGCAAGAAGTCCAAGAGCGAGCT
>JBIOXS010000037.1:0-7192 GCA_044869815.1 Candidatus Rokuibacteriota bacterium
TCGACGACGTCGCCGTTTCGCGTGTCGAGGGCGCGCACGCGCGTGATCGTGTCGGAGACCTCCTGCCCGTAGGCGCCGACGTTCTGCATCGGCGTGGCGCCCACCAGGCCGGGGATGCCGCTCAAGCACTCGAGACCGGCCCAGCCGCGCTCCACCGTCAGCCTCACGAAGTCGTCCCACGGCTCGCCGGCGGCCGCCGTGACCTCGACGGCGCCGTCGGCCACTCGCGACTCGACGCCGCGCAGCGCCAGCCGCACCACGAGCGCCTCCACACCACGATCCGCGACGACGAGGTTGGAGCCGCCGCCGAGCACGCGCAGCGGCACTGCGCGGGTACGCGCCCATCGCAGGGCCTCGCGTAGCGACGCTTCGTCGGCCGCCTCCGTGAACCAGCGGGCGGGGCCACCCACGCCGAGCGTGGTGTAGCCGGCGAGCGGGACGCGCGCCTGCGGCGTCACCGTGGCGTCGGCGGCGTATCGCCGAGCAGCAGGACGTTCAGGTGCACGCAGAGGAGCTTGCTCCACGCCATGCTCGCCTCGTGTCGGTGGCGGGCAGATATGCGGTCACGGCATGAGTCGCGTCGCCGACCACGGGCCGCCGGCGAAGCCGTCACCGTCCGCGGTGAGCGTCCGGACCCAGCGCGCGCGATCGTGCACGCGTGCCGGCTGTCCCACCCACAGCTCGACGCGCTCGGCCCAGACGCGATAACCACCCCAGCGCTTCGGCCGCGGCAGCTCGTCCGGCCGCGAGGCGACTTCCGTGACGCGCGCCAGCAAGGCCGCGCGTGAGGCGAGAGGACGGCTCTGCTCGCTGGCGGAGGCGGCCACGCGCGCATCCGGTGGCCGCGAGGCCCAGTAGGCGTCGGAGTCGGCGTCGGGCGCGTGAGTGACCGGCCCCTCGATCCGGATCTGCCGCTCGAACACGTCCCAGTTGAAGATGACCGCCGCGCGCGGGTGCGCCGCCAGCGCGGCGCCCTTGTCGCTGTCGCGATCCGTGTAGAAGACGAGCCAGCCCGCGCGCGCGTCGAAGCCGCGACAGATCACCATGCGCGCCGTCGGACGGCCATCCGGATCCACGGTCGCCAGCGCCATCGACGTCGAGTTGCGAACGCGCGCGGCGGCCTCCGCCAGCCAGTCGGCGACGAGCGGCAGCGGATCCGACGGCAAGGGCTCGGGCAGCGGCGGAACCGGCGACGCCATGTCGCTCGTCACCGTATCATGACGGCGTGCCCTTCAAGGCCTTCACGCTGCGCGAGCGGCCCGAGCGAGCGGACGACTACGATCGCCTCTCCGACGTCTCGTGGCCGCGCTTCCTGCGTCAGCGCGACGCGCTCGGCTACGGGCAATACTGGCCGGAGCTGTTCACGACGTGGGCGGACTGGCAGCTGCTGCTGATCGACGGCATGGGTCCGACGATCGCCGCCACTCACGCCGTTCCGCTGGTGTGGGACGGGACGGTCGACGACCTGCCCGGGAGCATTGCCGAGATCCTGCGCCGCGCGGCATCCGACCGCGACGCCGGGCGGACGCCGACAGTCCTCTGCGCGCTGGCGGCGATGATCGACCCGCGTTATCGCGGCCAGAACCTGAGCCCGGCCGCCGTCCGTGCCATGGTCGACCTGGCGCGCGCCCATCGACTCGGCGCGTTGATCGCGCCGGTGCGGCCGTCCGCCAAGAGCGCGTATCCGCTGGCGCCGATGGAGCGCTACGTCCGATGGGAGAACGCCAACGGCCTGCCGCTCGATCCGTGGATCCGCGTCCACGCCCGGATGGGCGCGACGATGCTGCGCGTGGCTCCGCGCACGCTCGTCATCGAGGGCACCGTCGCCGACTGGGAGCGCTGGACCGACATGCGCTTCCCCGACTCCGGCAACTACGTCGTGCCCGGCGCGCTCCAGCCGGTCGTCGTCGATCGGGACTCTGACCTGGGACGCTACGAAGACCCGAACGTCTGGATGAAGCACGAGGTCTGAGAGAGCGCCGCTCCTTCAGTGCTCCGTCGCGCCGGTCGCGAACGTCGGCGCGGCCACACCGTCGATGACGACGTTGACCACCGCCGGCTTGCCGGACCCGATGGCGCGCGTGAGCGCCCCCGCGAGCTGATCGGCCCGCTCCACGTGCTCGCCGTGGCCGCCCAGCGCCTCGGCGATCCGGTCGTAGCGCGTCGGCAGCAGCGTGCAGGCGACGGCGCGCGCGGCGCCGTAGTGCTGGAGCTGGAGCTGATGCTCGGCATTCCAGCGCGCATCGTTGCCGACGACGGCGACGATCGGCAGCGTGTGGCGCAGCGCGGTGTCGAGCTCGAGTGGATGAAACCCGAAGGTCCCATCGCCGAGGGCGGCGATGATCGGACGATCCGGGTGCACGAGCCGTGCGGCGACGGCCATCGGGATCGCGCTTCCGATCGAGCCCGAGGGGCCGTTGATGAGGCGCCGCGGCGCCTCCACGCCGGCCTGGACCCACTGGCCGAACTCACCGCCGTCGATCACGAGCACGGCGCCGGCGTCGACGATCGGCTGGAGGGCCGAGCACACCACGAGCGGATGCATCGGCGCGCGCGCGGATTCACCCAGCGCCTGCCACGCCGGCGGCGTGGCCGCGCGCACGCGGCCCACCTCGTCGGCCCAGCCGGTCGAGGGCCAGCGATGTCCGCGCGCCGCGCTCGCCAGCTGCTCGGCCACCGTCGCCGGATCGGCGACCACGGTGAGCGCCACGCGGCTGTTCGGCGGCGCGGGCTCCGCCGTCACCTGCACGAAGCGGCAGCCGGCCGCGAAGCCCGGTGCGCGGCCGAACCGCAGCGAGAAATCGAGCGCCTTGCCGAGCAGCAGGACCAGGTCCGCGTCGGCCAGACAGGCGTTGGCGCCGTGCAGCCATGGATCGTTCAACCCGCGGGGACTCTCGCTCGCCAGCGCGGGCGCGGCCACGCTGCCGGCGAGCCGCTGCACGGCGAGCCAGCGCCGCCCGCGCCCCATGCCGGCGCCAGCGACGATCACCGGCCGCTTCGCCTCCGCGAGCAGCGCGAGGATCTGGCTCACGATGGTCTCCGCCGTCGCGACTCGCGCGGGCGCGCCGGGAACGGCCGGCGCCGCGTCGGTGACGCTCGCCTCGAGGACGTCGCCCGGCAGGCTCAGATGCACCGGCCCCGGTCGTCCCGATTGCGCGAGCTCGAGGGCGCGAGCGATGTCGTGTCCCAGCCGGGCGGGATCGTCCGCGGCCCAGGCGGCCTTCGTCACCGGCCGGGCGGCTGCCACCTGATCGATCTCCTGGAACGCGCCGAGGCCGCGCTGCGCGCGCGGGCTGGCGCCGCTGAGCAGCACGACCGGCGATTCCTCCATGAGCGCGCCATAGAGCGCGCCGAGCGCGTTCAGATGGCCCGGCCCGGCCGTGACGAGCGCGACGCCGGACCGGTCGGTGAGGCGCGCGAAGGCGTCGGCCATGTGCACGGCGGCCGCCTCGTGGCGCGTGTGGTAGAGCGCGAGCGGCGTGCCGATGGCGGCATCGTAGACGGACAGGATCTGATTGCCCGAGAGCGTGAACAGCTGCTCGACGCCGGCCGCGACCAGCGTGTCGACGAGGAGCGCGGCGCCCGTCGGCATCAGAAGATCGCCAGCGGATGCGCGGGCGCTCCGGTGGCGCCCACGAGGCGGATCGGGGTGGCCGTGAACAGGAACTCGTAGCGCCCCTCCTCGGCGCAGGTCTTCGCCAGCCGCTCGGGGTTCGTGTTGTCGATCAGGGCCAGGCCCAGGAACGGAATGGCGAGGTGCGCGCCCATGCCGAACCCGGCGTAGCCGATGGGCCGCTCGTCCATCATGTCCCAGGCGATCGCGGCGATGTCCTTCTCGCGGAACCACTCGAGGCAGGAGATCGAAAGGCCGGGATGCGGCGACACGCGCGGCACCCACTCGGGATGCACGCGCCGGAAGGCCTCGTCGCCGCTCCGCACCACCACCACGTCGCCCGGCTCGAGGCGGACGCCGAAGCGTGCGGCCGTCTCGTCGAGCTCCTTCGGCGTGACCGGATGGTCGACGGTCACGTAGCCCTCCTTGCGCCCGGCGGCGACGTCGAGGAGGACGCCGCGCGTCATGATGCCGTCCAGCAGCGGATCGATCGGGCACCACGTGGCGCCGGCGGCGGTCAGGCTGCTCGCGAACGGGCGTCCGTTGTAGAGCTCGCCGTCCCACGCGACGTGGCACAGCGCATCGACGTGGGTGACCCAGTAGCCGTGATAGACGAGGTCGAAGCGGTCCAGCACGACGTCGGCGCGCTCGCGCTTCGACGGAAACGTCACGTGATACCCGAACTGCAGATACGGTTGCGGCACGATGTCACGCGCGAGCGAGACGGTGCGGTTCTTCCGCACGAGCGCGCGCGCGGCCACCCGCCGCGCGTCGGTGATGAGGTTCACGGTGCCGAGCTGGTCGTCATGGCCCCAGCGGCCCCAGTTGTTCAGACGCTTCCAGTACGACTCGACGTCCGCCTGCGAGGGGAGCTTCCGCTCGGCCATGCTGACCTCCTGTGGGATGGCATACTATGCCACGATGCGCCTGCGGCTCGGCGTGTGCGACGTGCGGTCGTGGCGGCCGGGCGACGCCGCCGCCCTCGTCGAGCACGCGAACAACCGCAAGATCTGGCTCAACCTCCGCGATCGCTTCCCGCATCCGTACACGGCGCGGGATGCGCGCGCCTTCTTGAAGTCCGTCCTCACCACGCGGCCCGAGACCAACTTCGCCATCGACGTCGACGGCGACGCCGTCGGCGGCATCGCGTTTCGCGTGCAATCGGACGTGGAGCGCATCGGGGCCGAGCTCGGCTACTGGCTCGGCGAAGCATACTGGGGGCGCGGCATCGCGACGGCCGCCGTGCGCGCGGTGACGGACCATGCGCTGGTCACGCACGGGCTGGTGCGCGTCTTCGCGCTGCCGTTCGCCGAGAATCGCGCCTCCGCACGCGTCCTCGAGAAGGCCGGCTTCACGCTGGAGGGCGTGCTCCGCTCGAGCGCCATCAAGGACGGGCGCGTGCTCGACCAGCTCCTGTATGCGAGAATTCGCGCGTGAGCGCCGCCGCGCACCGCACGATGTGCCCGATGAACTGTCACCCGACGCTCTGCGGGATGCTGGTGGAGGTGGAGGACGGCCGCGTCACCGCCGTCCGCGGCGACCCGGACAATCCCGACAGCCGCGGTTTTCTCTGCATTCGCGGTCAGGCCTCACGCGAGATCATCGGCAATCCGCAGCGCCTGCTCCATCCGCTTCACCGGTCGCCACGGAGCGGGACGTGGCAGCGCATCAGCTGGGACGCCGCCCTCGACCTGGTCGCCGAGCGAATGCAGAGCGCCGGCCGCGAGGCGGTCGGCACCTGGTCGGGGCACGGAATCTTCGCCAACAATTACGGGACGCGGATGCATTCGCACCTGCTGCGGCGCTTCTCGAACATCTACGGCTGTCAGTGGTGGAGCCCGGCCATCATCTGCTGGGCGCTCGGCGCGTATGGCCTCGCCGTCACCGGATTGCTCGAGACCAACACCAAGGAGGACATGGCGGCCCACGCGAATCTGATTCTGCTGTGGGGCGCGAACCTCGCGAGCCAGCCGAATACCGGGCGGCATCTCGCGGCGGCGCGCCGGCGCGGCGCGGGCATCGTCACCATCGACGTGCGCGAGACCGAGGCCTTCGCGCAGTCCGACGAGACCGTTCTGATCCGCCCGGGCACCGACGCCGCCCTGGCCCTCGCGATGCTTCGCGTGCTGATCGACGAGGACCGCGTGGATCGCGCGTTCGTCCAGGCTCACACGGTCGGCTTCGAGCGGCTGGCCGCCCACGTCGCCCGACACTCACCGGCGTGGGCGGCCGGCATCACCGGCATTCCCGCGGAGCGGATCGTCGCCCTCGCCCGGCGGTACGCCACCACGCGGCCGGCGATGATCGTGATGGGCGGCTCGTCGATGCACAAGGGCGGCAACGGCTGGCTGGCCGGGCGGGCGATTTCCTGCCTGCCCGCGCTCACGGGGAACGTCGGAATCCCCGGCGGCGGTTTGGGGCCGCGTCACGGCGCCAGCAGTCACGGACAGGCGCTGGCGTCGATCGTCGCGCAGGAGCGACGGCCACCGGGCGATGACGTCCCCAACCAGATGGCGCGCATCACGGAGGCTCTGGTCGAGGGCCGCGTGCGCGCGCTGCTCCTGTTCGGCACCGACATGCTCTCGTCGTTCGCCGACGCCAACCGCGTGGCGCAGGGGCTCGCGCGACAGGATCTCGTCGTGAGCTACGACCTCTTCGTGAACGACACCGCTCGGCGCTTCGCCGATCTTCTGCTGCCGGCAACCTCGTGGCTCGAGGAGCTCGGCTGCAAGTCGACCAACACGCACCTCTATCTCATGCCGAAGATCCTCGAGGCGCCCGGCGAGACACGTGACCTTCCGTGGGTGCTGCGCGAGCTCGCGTCCCGGCTCGGCCTCGAGGACTTCTTCCCGTGGGCCGACACCGCCGGTCTCCTCGATACGTTGCTCGACGCGCCCGCCAGTCGCCACGCCACCGTCGCCGCGCTCCGCGCCGAGGGTGGCGTGCGCGCCCTCGATGTCTCGCACGTCGCCCATCCGGACCTGAAATTCGCGACGCCGTCGGGCAAGCTCGAGCTCTACTCCGAGCGCGCGGCGACGCTCGGCCTGCCGCCGCTGCCGGTGTTCGAGGCCCTTGGCGCCGACGCCTATCCCCTGACGCTCCGGCAAGGACGGACGCTCACGCACTTCCACGGGTTCTACGACCACGGCCGTGCGCTGCCGACGCTGGCGGCCGCCGATCCCGAGCCCGTGCTATGGATCTCGACATCCGACGCCGCGGCGCGACGGCTCGACGATGGCGCCGCCGTCGTCGTCAGGAACGCGCGCGGTGAGATGGCGGCGCGCGCGCACGTCACCGCCAGGGTCCCGGCCGGTACCGTCTGGATGCGTGACGGCTGGTCGGGCCTCAACACGCTGACGTCAGGCGATCGGATCCTTCCCGATGTCGCCGTCGATTCGCTCGGGTTTTCTGCCGGGCAAGCGGCGTTCGACGCGCGCGTGGAGGTGTCGCCGGCCTAGCGCTGCACCGACGGCACCCACGCCGTCGTGCGGCCGCCGATGGTGTCGTGGCGGATCCGCTCGCCGCGCGAGGTGTAGGCCTTCGGATTGCGTCCCCACCGATCGTGGAACAGCCAGCGGC
>JBIOXS010000038.1:0-3239 GCA_044869815.1 Candidatus Rokuibacteriota bacterium
TCGATATCGTCGGGCTCGAGCGTCTGCTCGGCTCCGATGCGCAGATCGCCGAACGGCTGGCGCGCGCTTCGCGTGCCGTCGGACTGCCGGCGCGCGTGGGCGTCGCGACCACGCGGACGGCCGCGCATGTCGCGGCGCGGCTGGCCGCGCGAACGGCCGTGATCGCCGCCGGCGACGAGGCGGCGGCGCTGGCTCCGGTGGAGGTGCGGGCGCTCGACTGGCCGCTGGAGGTGACGGCGGCGCTGGCGCGCTGGGGCGTGGCCACTCTCGGCGAGCTGGCGGCGCTGCCCCGTCAGGGTCTCGCCGCGCGACTCGGGACCGCCGGCCTGACGGCACACGACGTCGCCTGCGGCCGCGATGTGACGCCGTTCCGGCCGTGGACGCCGCCGCCGTTCTGGGAGGAAGCGCAGACGCTCGACTGGGAGATCGACACGCTGCCGGCCCTCGAAGCGGTGCTCGAGCGCGTGCTGGGACGCCTCACCGCGCGCCTCGCCGCCGCGTACCTCGCCGCCGACGGCCTGCAGCTCCGTCTCGCGCTGCTCTCCGGCGCGCATCACGCGCGCGCGCTGGCGCTCGCGTGCCCGATGGACGAGACGCGGCCCATGCTCACCGTGCTGATGCACGACCTCGCCGCCCGGCCGCCGCAGGGCGCCGTCGTCGGCGTGGCCGTGCAGGCCCATGCGGTTCCGCGACGCTCGGTGGCCGGAATTCTCGGGCGTCCCGCGGCGCCGGCCGTCCGCGACCTCGCCACGGTCCTCTCGCGTCTCGTCGCCCTCGTCGGCGCCGACAACGTCAGCGGCGTCGCGGCCGCCGACTCTCATCACCCCGAGGCCTGGATGCCGGCGCCGTTTCGTCCGGACACGTACGATCCCGGCGTCCCCGGCGCGAGCTCCGAGGACGCCCTCGCCTTCCGCCGGCTTCGCCCTCCGCGTCGCGTCACGATCGACGCCGACGCAGCCGGACGCCCGGTCGCCGTCCGCGGCGCGCTGAGCGACCTCGCGCACGTCGTCCGCTGCGCCGGACCCTGGCGCAGCTCGGGCGAGTGGTGGGACGCCGACCGCTGGTCGCGCGAAGAATGGGACGTCGCACTGGACGATCACGCCGTCATCCGCCTTCTCCACGACCCCCTCCAGGACGCCTGGCTCTTCGACGGCGTCTACGACTGATGCGCAGCGAGTGATGCGCAGCCAGCCACCATCTCGAACAGCCCACCCACGGCTCGAGCCGCACGAACAGCGGTCGCTACAATGAGCTTCGTCGAGCTCCACGCGCAGAGCGCGTTCTCGTTCCTCGAAGGCGCCGAGCCGCCGGAGATGCTGGCGCAGGAAGCCGCGCGCCGGGGAATGAGCGCGATCGCCCTGGTGGATCGTGACGGCGTCTACGGCGCCGCGCGGTTTCATCGCGCCGCCGTCGATGTCGGCATCCGCGCCCTGCTCGGCAGCGAGCTGACGCTCGCCGATGGCGCGCGCCTGCCGCTGCTCGTCGAGGATCGTGAGGGCTGGCAGAATCTCTGCCGCGCCATCACCGCCGCCAAGCTCGGCGCGCCCAAGGGACGGACGGCGCTCACCCTCGAGGATCTCGCTCCCTACGCCGGCGGGCTCGTCTGTCTCACGGGAGGCGCGCATGGCCCGCTCGCGGCCGCCGTGCGCCGGGGAGACCGCGAGAGCGCGCGCCGCCGGCTCGACCGCCTCGTCGGCATCTTCGGCCGCGCCAACACCTTCGTGGAGGTGCAGCGCCACTTCGATCGCGCCCAGGAGCGCGAGCTCGAGCGGCTGGTGGCGCTGGCGGGCGAGGCGCGGGTGTCGCTGCTCGCCACCAACCAGCCGCTGTACGCGCGTCCCGGCGGCCGCGCCGTCGCCGATGTCTTCACCTGCCTGCGCGAGAAGACGGATCTCGATCACGCCGGCCGCCGGCTGCTGGCGAGCAACGAGCGGCGGCTGCGCGACGCGGCGGAGATGCGGGAGGCCTTCCACGATCTTCCGGACGCCGTGACCGCGAGCAGCGAGCTGGCGCTTCGTCTCGGCTTCACGCTGAAGGACCTCGGCTACCGCTTCCCCGAGTTCCCACTGCCGCCCGGCTCGAGCCCGCTCGCCCATCTGCGCGACCTGACCGCGCGCGGCGTGCGCGCGCGGTACGGCGTCCATGGTCCGCTCGCCGAGCGGGCGCGACGGCAGGTGGAGCACGAGCTGGCCATGATCGGCCGGCTCGATCTCGCGGGGTATTTCCTGATCGTGTGGGACATCGTGGATTTCTGTCGCAAGGAGGACATCCTCGTGCAGGGGCGCGGCTCGGCCGCCAACAGCGCCGTCTGCTATGCGCTCGGCATCACCGCCGTCGACCCGGTCGGCATGGAGCTCCTGTTCGAGCGCTTTCTCTCCGAGGCGCGCGGTGAGTGGCCGGACATCGACCTCGACCTGCCCAGTGGCGCGCGGCGTGAGCGCGTGATCCAGTACGTCTATCGACGCTACGGGCGCCTCGGCGCCGGCATGACCGCCAACGTCATCAGCTATCGCGGCCGCAGTGCGGCGCGCGAAGTGGGCAAGGTGCTGGGGCTCCCGGCCGACATGCAGGACCGCCTCGCTCGCCTCGTGGACAACTGGGGCTACCAGGATCCCGAGGCGGTGCTGACGCGGCACCTCGACGAGGCAGGCTGCGACACGCGCCATCCGCGCATCCGGAAGTTCGCGGCGCTCTGGACCCGGCTTCAAGATCTGCCGCGCCATCTCGGCCAGCACTCGGGCGGCATGGTCATCGCCGCCGGGCGTCTGGACGGGCTCGTGCCGCTCGAGCCGGCCACGATGCCGGGACGGGTGGTGGTCCAGTGGGACAAGGACGACTGCGCGGCCCTCGGCATCGTGAAGGTGGATCTGCTCGGCCTGCGCATGATGTCGGCGCTGCAGGAGGCGATCACGCTCGTGAGCGAGACGGGCGGCACCGTGGACCTGGCGCGGCTGCCGCCCGACGATCCCGCGGTGTACCGCCTTCTCCAGCGCGCCGACACCATCGGCGTGTTCCAGGTCGAGAGCCGCGCGCAGATGGCGACCTTGCCGCGCATCCATCCCGAGCGGTTCTACGACCTCGTGGTGCAGATCGCGATCATCCGTCCGGGACCGATCGTGGGCGACATGGTGCATCCCTACATCCGCCGGCGGCGCGGCCGCGAGCCCGTCACCTACGCGCATCCGAGTCTCGAGCCGATCCTCGCGCGCACGCTCGGCGTCCCGCTCTTCCAGGAGCAA
>JBIOXS010000039.1:0-42342 GCA_044869815.1 Candidatus Rokuibacteriota bacterium
GGGCGACCACCCGACAGCTGACCGGCACCGTCGTCGCGGTCGACGAGCAGGCCAAGACGCTGACCATGGAGCATGCCGGGAAGCTGCGGCGTACTCGGCGCGTGTTCAACGTCGATCCGGCCGCGGCCGCGGCGCTCGGGCAGCTCAAGCCCGGTCAGCAGGTCACGGTGCAGGGCGTGAAGTAAACGCGACCATGCCAGGAGCGGCTTCGCGCGGGTGGTTGTTAGCCGCGCGAAGCCACGCTGAGAGCACTCTCATCCGGCGCTCATACGCCGTTCACGGCCCCGTCAGATGCTCGAGGCGGGCTCGGTTGGAGGGAACGGTTATGAGCATCATGGTCCACGAGATGAAACGCCTCATGGTCGGGACGCCGTTGCCCAGTGAGGCCGAGCGTCATCAGCGGCTGCCGAAGAGGCTGGCGCTCGCCGTGTTTTCTTCCGATGCGCTCTCTTCCGTGGCGTACGCGACCGAGGAGATACTGCTCGTGCTCGCTGCGGCCGGCGCGGCCGTGGCACTGCAGTGGTCGCTGCCGATCGGCGCCGCCATCGTCGGATTGCTTCTCATCGTCACGATGTCGTACTGGCAGACGATCCATGCGTACCCGACCGGCGGTGGCTCCTACATCGTCGCGATGGCGAATCTCGGCACCGTGGCGGGGCAAACCGCCGGCGCGGCGCTGATGATCGACTACGTCCTCACCGTCTCGGTCAGCGTGGCAGCCGGCGTCGCGGCCATCACGAGCGCCATGCCGGGGTTGTTCCCATATCGGGTCGGCATCGGCGTCATGGCGATCGTCGCGCTCACGGTGGCCAACCTGCGCGGAGTCAGGGAGTCGGGGCGGATTTTCGCGCTCCCCACCTACGGGTTCATCGCCTGCCTCGGTGTCGTCATCCTCTGGGGCGGTGCTCGACTGCTGACCGGAACGGCCGGCCAGTCGTTGGCAGCGGCTCAGCCAGCGGTGGACCATGCGGCGGCGATCATCACGCCCTTTCTGCTTCTTCACGCATTCGCGTCGGGCTGTGCGGCGCTGACAGGGGTGGAGGCGATCTCGAACGGCGTGGCCGGCTTCGAACGCCCCGAGTCGCGGAATGCGGGTATGACGCTCGTCGCCATGGCCGTCATCCTTGGAAGCCTCTTTACCGGCATCACGGTCCTCGCGCATGCGTATGGTGTCATGCCGCGCGAGGAGGAGACCGTGATCTCGCAGATCGCGCGCCTGAGCTTCGGGACAACGCCCCTCTACTATATGGTCCAGTCGTTCACGGCGCTGATCCTGATCGTCGCCGCAAACACGTCGTTCGCCGACTTTCCGCGGCTCTGCTCGCTCCATGCCCGGGATGGCTTCCTGCCCCGGCAGCTGACGCATCGCGGAGACCGCCTCGTCTACTCCAACGGCATCCTCGCGCTCGGCGTCGTGTCAGCGGTTCTCCTGGTCGTCTTCGGCGCCGATACGCACGCCCTGATCCCGCTCTATGCGGTCGGCGTCTTCCTCGCCTTCACGTTGTCCCAGGCGGGCATGGTGGTTCACTGGTGGCGCTCCCGGACGGCTGGCTGGCGACGGTCCATGGCGATCAATGCGACGGGGGCCGTCACGACGGCGATCGTGACCATCATCATCGCCGCCACGAAGTTCACCCACGGGGCCTGGATCGTCGTGGTGCTGATCCCCACGCTGGTGGCGATATTCTTCCGCATTCGTCTCCACTACGATCGGGTCGCGAGCCAGCTCTCGCTGAGCGCGTACAGGCCGGCCACCCACCTCGAGAACTTCGTCCTGGTCCCCATCGGCGGCGTCCACCAGGCCAGTCTGCGCGCGATCGAGTATGCGCGAACGCTCGGGGAGCATGTCATCGCGGTGTATGTGGATCAGAACGGCGACGAGCGGAGCGTGCTCGAGAAGTGGCGGGACTGGAGCGGCGGTACTCCGCTCGTCGTCCTGCCCTCGCCGTACCGCGACGTGGTGCCGACGCTGCTCGCGTACATCGAACGCGTCCGTGCGGCGGTCGACGGCTCCGGCTATGTGACGCTCGTCCTGCCGGAGTTCGTCCCGCGGCGGTGGTGGCACGTCTTTCTCCACAACCAGACCGCGCTGCGGCTGAAGGCGGCGTTCCTGTTCCAGCCGGGCGTCGCGCTCGTCGACGTGCCGTACCAGCTCCGCGCGTGACCGCCGGAAATCCCATCCTCGCCGAGAAGCTTGCGCATGGCTGCGTCGTCATCGACAACGAGGACGGTCTGTAAATGCGGCGTTCTATTTGCATGAGCGATCGCCGACGTGACGGCGCACGGCGGTACCCCTCTTTTGGGCGCCGAAGCGCACCAGCGAAAACGGCCATTACATGCGTGTATCGAGTGACGTGACCCGCTGCAGGAGGGCGATTGTGTGGGTCGTCGAGACGACAGGCTGTCGGCGAAGACGACAAGTCGTCGCCTCGTCTGAGGATGCCCCGACCCGAGGAGGAAGAAAGGGGGATCGGTCACGCCGACTGCGGCGGTGCGGATGGTGCGTGCCTGATGTCGAGTGGATCAACGCTCACGGTGAAAGGGGACCAATATGCCGAAATGGATCAAGCCGGCAGTATGGGGTGCGGTATCCGGAAGTATTGTCACCATGATCATCGGCTTCAGCTACGGCGGGTGGATCACGGAGTCCACGGCGGACCGACTCGCCAAGCAGCATGCGGACACTGCAGTGACGACTGCCCTTGTCCCCCTGTGCGTCGCGCACTCAAAATCCGATCAAATGGGAGCGAAGAAGTTGGCCGAGCTGCGCGCAATGACGTCTTCGTATGAGCAGCAGGAGTTCATCGCGAAGACGGGGTGGGCGACCGTTCCCGGAACGGACGACGTGAACCGTGCTGTCGCTGAGGCCTGCGCCGCTGCGCTGCTGAAAACGGCATCAAAGTAGGGCGAGCGGCTGGCTAACCGACGGGCACCGCCTGCAGGGCCGGCGCCTGACGGTGGTGCGATCGCTACTCAACGACGGCAGTCATGGGCGCGACGCTATCGCAGCATCACGGTGCTGCTGATGAGGCCGGCTGGCGATCAGTAATGATCGCACTCCTCGCGCCAGAGACCGAAGCAGGGTCGATGCAAGTAGACGCTCGGACGCCCGGCCAGGCGCTCAACTTCGATCTCGGTGTCGGCGGCCTTGATCGACTCGCCGCAGGCGTCACATCGGCGGCCGCTGCCTGCGCCCGCCCAGACCCTCGCGGCGGGCTCGCCGGGCAGCGCTCCGGCCACGATTTTCGACCGGATCCGCTGCCGCAGCTCGTCCCCTTCCAAGAGGCGGGGAGCATATATCTTTCGATCAGGCGAACGCAACCCGCGCGGCGGTACTGATCGAAGCGATGACGCGCTACGCCACCTGGCGCCGCTTCCCAGCCGGGCGCTTTGCGGCCGCACGTCGCTGCCGGCGTTCCGGCTCGTCCGCCCGGGGCGCCGCGAGCTTCACGCGCACCGGCCGGTTCCGGATCTTCGCGTGCCGCATCCCGGCCAGCACCTGGTCCACACTGCCGCTCGGCACTTCGACGAACGTGAAGCGATCGTAGAGGTCGATCGCGCCGATCGCCTGGCCGGAGATTCCGGTCTCTCCCGCAATTGCGCCGACGATGTCGGCGGGTCGGACACCGGTCTCTCGTCCCGCATCGATGAACAGCCGCACCATTTCGCCGTCGCTCGCGAACGGCACCGGCGCGGGCTCCGGCTGCGCCGCGACCTCCAGCGGCTGGCTGCCGCGCGCCAGCTTCGCCGCCGCGGCCGCGATCTCCGCCACGTCCATCCCTTCCTCCGCCAGCTCCTCCACCAGCATGAGATACGGCTCGAGCCCGTCCTCCTGAGCGGCTGCGCGGAGCTTTTCCTTGAACAGCGAGGCGCGCCGTGCTGCCACGTCTGCGAGGCTCGGCATCCGCATCGGCCCGATCCGCTGCCCGGTGAACCGCTCGATGAGCTTCAGCAGGCGTGTTTCCCGCGGCGTGACGAACATGATGGCCGTACCGGTCCGGCCCGCGCGGCCGGTGCGACCGATGCGGTGCACGTACGATTCAGAGTCGTGCGGGACGTCATAGTTGATGACGTGAGTGATGTGCTCGACGTCGAGACCGCGCGCCGCCACGTCGGTGGCCACGACGATCTCGACCTGGCCCGCGCGCAGGCGGCGGATCGTCTGCTCGCGCTGCGCCTGCGTCATGTCACCGTGCATCGCCTCCGCGGCGTAGCCGCGGGCCTGCAGGCGCTCCGCCACGTCGGCCGCGTTGGTCTTGGTGCGCACGAACACCAGCGTGGCCTGGGACGCCTCCACTTCGAGCACGCGCGTGAGGGTGTCGAGCTTCTGCCGCTCCGTCACGTTGAGGTAGCGCTGCTCGATGGCCGGCAGCGTCAGCGCCGTGCGCTCGATCTCGATCCGCTCGGGATGGCGCAGGTAGCGCTCCGCGATCCGCCTGATCTGCGGCGGCATGGTCGCGGAGAAGAGGGCCATCTGCCGCGCGGCGGGCATCTGGCCGAGGATCCACTCCACGTCGTCGATGAAGCCCATGCGCAGCATCTCATCGGCCTCGTCGAGGATGACCGTTCGCAGCGCGTCGAACCTCAGCGTGCCCCGCCGGAGGTGGTCCATGATCCGCCCCGGCGTGCCGACGACCACGTGCACACCCGCCTTCAGGCGGCGTACCTGCTGGGACATCGGCGCGCCACCATAGACGGGCAGCGCGCGCACCCGTCCCATCCGCTTGCTGTAGGAGTGGATGGCCTCCGCCACCTGGATCGCCAGTTCGCGGGTCGGGGTGAGGACGACCGCCTGCACCGCCGTGTCGGCGATGTCGAGCCGCTGGAGGATCGGCAACGCGAAGGCCGCGGTCTTGCCCGTGCCGGTCTGGGCCTGGCCGATCAGGTCGCGGCCGCCGAGCAAGGCCGGAATCGTGCGGGCCTGGATCGCCGTCGGCGCCTCATAGCCTGCGTCGGCGATGGCTCCCAAGAGCTCCGGCGAGAGACCGAGATCCGCGAACGTGCTGGCCATCCCTCGGCGCCGATGCAACGCCGAGTCCACCGGTTCACGATCTGGGTGGCTGGACCGCAGCCGCGGAACCGGCCCGCCGAGCACGGGCGCGAATAGACGAGGTCTCGATGCTTGGCCACTGCGCCGTCGATGCCGTCGCCCTCGAAGCGGGCGGCGCCTCGAAGTCGAACTCCTGGGACGAGGAGTCGCCGGTACGATCCTTGCGGCCACTCTCTTCACGGAAGGAACTGCCCGGCGCTTGAAGGAGGCGACCATGCCGGAGAAGAGGACACTCGAGGCGGCTCAGCGCGCGAAGCGCGGGGGGAAACGGCCGACGACGCAGGCCGGCGAATTCATCCGGGAGGAGATACATCACGTTCGCGGCGGCAAACACGGCGCCCGCTCGACCAAACAAGCGATCGCCATCGGCCTGAGCAAGGCCCGGCGAGCGGGCGTAAAACTCGGCCCGCCACCCGCCAGTGCCAACGTCAAGACGCGAAAGAGCGCCGCGTCGGCCTCGCGGGCCGCGCGGCGCCATCGCAAGCCTTCGGGGACACGCTCGCGCGCGATTTCCGGGACCTTGAAACGCGAGGGTCGCGGGGCGGCTTCACGGGGAGCGCTTGCCAGGCAAGCGCGACAGTCGGCCCGGCGCCGCGGTCCAGCGGCCCGGAGAGCGGCGGCCCGCAAGGCCGTTGCGACGAAGGGGCCCGCGATTCGCAAGGCGGCGCGGAAGGCGGCGGCTACGCGGAGGGCGGCGTAGGGCCGCCCCCGGACGGCGAAGGAGGGACCCATGGTACAGCGCGGCAGGCAACGGAACCAGACGGTGAAGGACGTCATGGTTGCCGACGTCGTGACCATCGACTCGTCGACGACCCTTCTCGAGACGGCCAGGCAGATGCGGGACAGCAACGTCGGTATGCTGCCGGTGATGGAAGATGGTGCCGTGCGAGGTGTCGTGACCGACCGCGATCTCGTGGTGCGGGCCATGACTCGCGACGTTCGACCCTCGGACGTGCGCGTGGGCGAGTGTCTCAGCGAGCCGCCGCGCTGCGCGGAGCCAGACTGGAGCCTCGACGAGGCCATGGAGGAAATGGCGAGACAGCAGGTCGGACGGCTGCCCGTGGTCGATGGCGATGGCGGAATCATCGGGGTGGTGACCCTCAGCTCCCTGGCGCTGCGTTCCGCCAAAGAGCAGGAGACGCTGGAAACGGCGCAAGAAGTATCCCGTCGATCCGCGCGCAGCGCCTGAAGCCCAGGCCGCCCGCAGGAGAATGCGATGATTCGCAAACTGTCGTCCGGCCAGTATCGGCTCTACTCGCGAAAGCGCGATCCAAGGACGGGTCGCCGGCGGAACCTGGGTACGTTCGCGACGCGCATGGCCGCCGAGCGTCACGAGCGTGCCGTCCAATTCTTCAAGCGCGCCGGGTGACGTCCGAACGCCGTGGAGGGCTGACGTCGGTTCTATGCGACCCGATCGTCCTGTTCGCGGGCCGGCCTCGGTTCCGTCACACCGACGCCCCATGACCTCCGCGCTTCGTCCACCGTTGCCGCGCCATTCTGATGGAGGACTTCTCGGCCGCGCCGCGCCTTCTCGTCGGATTCCACGAGCGCAATGACGACGGACCGGCCGCGCCGTAACGTCTCCTCGTAGACGAGCAGCTCGTCCTTCGGCAAACCGCCGGGAAGGTGATCCTCCAGCGCCTTGCCGATTGCGACTCCGGCGCCGGCGCCGAGGACGGCACCGGCGAGCAGCCCCGTGACGATCACCGGTCCCACGAACGGAAGCACGGTTACCGCCGCCGCTGTCGCCAGATGCATGCCACCGGTAGCCCCGGCCGCAAGACCGACCACGCCGCCGAGTGCCGGACCAATGCCCGGCGCTTCGCCCTCATCGGTCGGAACCTGGCCAAGCGCTTCCCGTCGTGACATGTCCGGCGTGAGCATGCTGACCCGGTCGCCTGCGATGTCCGGCGAGCGCAGCGACGTCGCCGCGGCTTCAGCGGACGCTCGATCGGAGAACACACCGACGATACTTTGCATGATTGCGTCCTTTCGGGTGAGCGACGGCCCTCACCAGCGCGGAGCACGCTCGATCACGGCATCCTCCACGCTCGCGATCGTCCGGTATGGCAAATCGGGGTCCGCCTTCAGCCGGATGTCCTTCCACGCAACCACGACCTTGCTCTCGCCGACGCCGGCCAGACCACCGAGGCCAAGGACGACCTGTGAGACCTGCCCCGTGTTCTCATCGATCAGGAGCCGATCGACCTTCCCCAGATCCTTGCCTTCGCTATTCTTCACCCGGGCGCCGATGATGGTCGTGGACGGTAGTGGATTCTGGACGATGCCTTCACGCTCGGTTGGCTGACGCGGCGGTGTCTGCTGACCCCAGACGTTCGTGGTGCCCAGCGCTGCGACGAGCGCAAGAATTACCAGTCGCTTGCCTCTCATCTGTTCCGTCTCCTCGGCGGCCTCGACGGACGATGGTCGCCGCCGACCGACCCGGGTCCGGCATCATTCAAGCCGCCGCTCTTCCGTGCAACCAGGAGACCAGGCAACCAAGCGATCGAGACTTTCAGCGCGTCGCAGGGCGGCTCCCGGGCACTGGGCGGTGCGTCACGTCGGTGTGATGGCTAGAGCGGCCTGAGACGTTAGAGCTGCTTCGACGCGAGAGCGGCGCCCTCCACCAGCGACTCGAGCTTGGCCCACGCGATCTCGGGATGCACGCGTCCGCCGAGGCCACAGTCGGTGCCCGCGATGACCCGGTCGCGCCCCACCAGCCGCGCGAGCCGGACGAGCCGGTCGGCCACGAGCTGCGGGTGCTCCACCACGTTCGTGGCGTGACTGACCACCCCCGGGATCAGGATCTTGCCCTCGGGCAGCTTCACGTCCTGCCACACGCGCCACTCGTGCTCGTGCCGCACGTTGGCGGCCTCGAAGGAGTACGCGCGGCAGTTCACCGCGAGCATCACGTCGACGATGTCGCGCAGCGGAATGTCCGTGACGTGCGGGCCGTGCCAGCTGCCCCAGCAGAGGTGGAAGCGGATGCGCTCGGCCGGCAGACCGCGCAGCGCGTGGTTGAGCGCCTCGACGCGGATCATCGAGAACCTGCGATACGCCTCCGCTGACGGCGCGGGGTTGATCATGTCCCAGTTCTCGGCAAGGGCGGGGTCGTCCAGCTGGAGGATCAATCCCGCGTCGAGGATGGCCTCGTACTCCTGCCGCATCGCCTCCGCACAGGCGTAGATGAACTCCTCCTCGGTCTTGTACTGCTCGTTGCCGATTCGCGACGCGCTGCCCGGCGCGATCGATGTCATGAAGCCCTGCTCCACGCCTGCCCCGCGCAGCGCCGCCGTGAAGTGATCGATGTCGGCGCGGATGGCCGGCTGCCCGGTGTAGGTCAGCGGCGCCACGCAAATGGGGATGCGCATACCCGCGCCACCCCCGGGATTCGTCGAGACGCCCGAGTGCGGATCGACGTAGGCGCCCGCAAAGCGCTGGCGGTCCCGGCGATCAGAGAAGCTCGTCAGCCGGACCTCGCCCGCCTCCGAGCGCCGTGGCGGCAGTCGGTACAACTCGGTTCCGAGCGTGAGACCGCCGAGGCGCTGGAACGAGTAGCTCCACCAGGCGCCGTAGTTCACGCGCTGGCCCATCGCCTTGCCGTACTCGCCGTCGCCCGGCAGGTCGATCCCGATCTCACGCTGCCGGCCGACGACCTCGGCCACGGCGGCACGGAGCCGGTCCTGGTACGTGCGGTCGTCCGGGCCCTGGCCGGCCTGTCGCGCGCGATTCAGCTCGATCAGCTCGTCGGGACGGGGGAGGCTTCCGGCGTGAGTGGTGGCGATGCGTCCGCTCATCGCCGCGAGCCTAACGCCAGCCGCATCCGACACGCAAACGCTGTCGCCTCGAACATCTTCGGCGTGGTCTTCGGCTCTACGGCAAGTGAGCCCGCTTTCGAATGTAGTATGAGTCCCACTGCGAGGTGACCATGCGCAAGACGATCACCGGCACCGGCGGCATGCTGCTGGTCCAGACACTCAAGGACGCGGGCGTCGACTACCTGTTCACGAACCCCGGCTCGGCCGAGACCGGCATCTTCGCGGCGCTGGCCGAGACGGAGGACCCGCGCCTCGTCATCGGCAAGCACGAGGGGCTCGTGGCGGCGATGGCCGACGGCTACCATCGCCTCAGCGGCAAGGTCGGCGTCGTGATCGCGCACGTGATGGGCGGCTCCTATCAGCTCGCCGGCCAGCTCTTCAATGCCCAGGTGGCCGGCTCGGCCATCGTCGTCATCGCCGGCGACTGGGCCTCCGAGCTACAGGATTACCGCGGGCTGGCGCCATTTCCCGGCCTGAGCCAGGCGGAGTCGATGCGGCCGATCACCAAAGAGGCGCGCTGCTCGTACCAGGTGCACGCCAATCCCGCGGCGATCCCGGTGGCGACCGTGCGCGCGCTCCGCGAGGCCACCACCCCGCCGACCGGCCCGGTCTACCTCGCGATCAGCGCCGAGCTCCTCAACCGCGAAGGGCTGGAGGCCGAGATCGGCGAGGGTGCGGGCTACCGCATCGAGCCGCCGGGGCCGGCGCGGCAGGCCACCGTCGACGCCATCGCCCGACGGCTGGCGGCCGCGCAGTGCCCGGCACTGATGTTCGGGGACGATGTCTGGCGCGGCGGTGCTGCGGCCGAGGCGGTGCGCCTGGCGGAGGCGCTGGAGGCGCCAGTCTTCGCGAGCCGGCAGATCTTCGTGAACTTTCCGAACCGCCACGCGCTCTACTGCGGGATGTACCCGGTGTCGAAGGAGTTCGACAAGGTCACGAGCCTGAGACCCGACGTCCTCTTCATGGTCGGCTGCCAAGGCGTGCATGGCAGCGTCAACGAGCCGAGCGTGATCCAGATCGGTCCCAACGCGGTGCTCATGGGTCGGCATTACCCGCTCGACGTGGCCGTGCAGTGTGAGCTGCGCGACACGCTGCGCGCGATCACCGAGGCGCTGAAGCGCCAGACGGGCGCCGACGGCTGGACGCGGCGGCGGGCGACGGTGCGCGCGTACGCGCGGACACTGATCGAGCGCGAGGAGAAGCTCGTGCGCGACCATTCGGACGACGCGATTGTCCATCCAGCCGTGCTCGAGGCGCAGCTGGCCGCGATGCTGCCGCGCGAGACCGTGATGGTGCAGGAGAGCTCGACGGCGCGCACGGCGCTCATCCCGTTCGGCCACGAGGGGATGACGTGGACGCGCAGCGGCGGCGGCTCGCTCGGCTGGGGCGTGGGCGCGGCCATCGGGGCCAAGATCGCGGTCGGTCACGCGCACCCTGTCGTGCTGCACCTCGGCGACGGCGCGCTGACCTACAGTGCCAGCGGCTTCTGGACCATGGCGCGCTACAAGACGCCGATTCTCACGATCGTGTCCAACAATGAGACTTACCAGATCGTGCGTCACAACTGGGCGAACCAGATGCCCGACAGCAAGATGGTGCGAGACGGCAAGTATCCGGGCCTGTTCCTGGGTGATCCGGCGACGGACTATGTCGGGCTGGCAAAGTCCCAGGGCGTGGACGGCGAGGCCGTCACCACCGTGAAGGACCTCGAGCCGGCGCTGCGCCGCGGGCTGGACGTCGTCACCAAAGAACGGCGGCCGTACCTGCTCGATGTCACCGTCGCCCGCGAGGGCGTGGGGGCCGACGCGACCTGGTACGACGACTGGGAGATGTGAGAGCAGATTTCTTCCCGGCGAGTGGGCGCATGAGGGTCGCGATCACTCGCGACGCGTCGGCTGACTGTAGTCCCTGGGCGGGGTGCGTCAGGACGAGATGCGTGCGCAGCTCGCCCACGTCGACGTGATCGTCGATGATCACATAGCCGCTCACGTCATGCTCGGCGAGCCAGGCAGAGATTTCCTCTCCCCGGCTGGCGCCGGGCGCACCGGTCGGAGTCGTATCGAGGACGGTGCCGGCGAACCCCTGGGCTTCCAGAATCTCCTGCAGCTCGGCGGCAGTCTTGCCATACCGCCAGGTGGACGAGACGACGACCTCGGCGCCGCCGCGCGCTACGATCTCGTTCAGCACCTGAATACACACCGGATCCAGATCTCCGTACCGATCCCATCGGCGGATCGGCGCGAGCACCCCGTCGATGTCCAGAAAGATCACTCGCCGCAACGAACCGTCACGTCGGGCTAACGTGACGTCGGCTCCGCGACGAAAAGCGGGATGCGTCGCGTGGTCCTCGCCTGGTACTCCTCGTACGGTGGATATGCCGCGACGGCGAGCTTCCACAACCGCGCTCGTTCGGTGTCCTCGTTGACCTCGCGGACCCGCATCGCTTGCACCATCGTATGGTCACGGACCTCGACTGCGGGGTTGGCGCGCAGGTTGTAGACCCAGACAGGATGCTTCGGCGCTCCGCCCACCGACCCGACGAGGACATAGCTGGCGCCGTCTTTGACACGCATCAGCGGGGTCTTGCGAATCGCGCCGGTCTTGTTGCCGGTGTGGGTCACGACGATGACCGGCAGCCCCGTGTCGCGGAGCGTCGTGCCTTCCGTTCCACCGCTTCGCTCGTAGAGGTCGACCTGGTCGCGCACCCACTGCCGGGGGCTCGGGATATAGTCCGGCACTCTTTCCTCCTCATGATCGCTGACGTAGCATAGCCGACCGCGGCCCAGAGCCGCCTCCGGCTGGGGCTGCGGCCAGCTTCCTGCTGGCGCGCAACTGAGAGATACAAGGTATTCTCGGCCGGTGATGTCACGCTGGCTCGCATCCTGGCGACGGAACCGGCTGTTCCGGAAGTACGTCGTGCCCTTCGTGGGCGTGGTGCTGCTCGCCCTGCTGAGCAACGGGCTCCTCGAGATCTACTTCGCGTACCAGGAGAACAAGGCCGCGCTCGCCCAGATCCAGCGGGAGAAGGCGTCGACCGCCGCGGTGAAGATCGAGGCCTTCGTGAAGGAGATCGAGCGCCAGATGGGGTGGACGACCCAGCCGCATCTGGGCGCCGCCGGCGCGCTGGAGTCGCGTCGCCTCGATTATCTGCGCCTGCAGCGCCAGGTGCCGGCGATCACGGAGGTGTCGTACCTCGACGCCACGGGACGTGAGCAGCTGCGCATCTCGCGCCTGGCCATGGATGTGATCCAGTCGGGCGTCGATCTGTCCTCCACGCCACGCTTCACCGAGACGCGGAACGGCGCCACCTGGTACGGGCCGGTCTATTTTCGCAAGGAGTCCGAGCCGTACATGGCGCTCGCGATTCCGCACGGCAAGGGGGGCGCCGTCACCGCGGTCGAGGTCAACCTGAAGTTCATCTGGGACGTCGTCTCGCAGATCCGGATCGGGAAGTTCGGCCATGCCTATGTGGTCGACGCCGGTGGGCATCTGATCGCGCATCCCGACATCAGCCTCGTTCTGAAGAAGACCGATCTTTCGGAGCTTCCCCAGATTCGCGCCGCCCGGGCGGCTCAGGCGCCGGCGTCGGAGGGGTGGGACGAGGGCATGATCGCGACCTCGCTCGACGGCCGCCGGTCGCTCGTCGCCCACACGACCATCGCGCCGCTGGGGTGGATCGTGATGGTGGAGCAGCCGCTCATCGAGGCGTTCGCGCCCCTGCGCGGCTCCATCGTCCGGACCGCGGTGTTGATGCTCGTCGGTGCGCTGCTCTCGATGGCCGCCAGCCTCGTCCTCGCCCGCAAGATGACGCGGCCCATCCGCGCGCTGCACACGGGCGCCTCCCGCATCGGCGGCGGTGACCTCGCCCACCAGATCGACATCCACACGCGTGACGAGCTGGAGGACCTCGCCGGTGAGTTCAACCGCATGACCGCACGCCTGCGCGAGTCGTACGCGACGCTCGAGCAACGCGTGCAGGAGCGCACACGGGAGCTGCGGGAGACGCTCGATCAGCAGACGGCGACCGGCGAGATCCTCGGCGTCATCTCGGGCTCCCCGACCGACGTCCGCCCCGTCATGGAAGCCATGGTGAAGAGCGCGGCCACGCTGTGCGAAGCACAGAACGCGCAGATCTTTCGCGTCGAGAATGACCGCATGCGGCTGGTGGCGCGCTGGGGTCCGGTGAAGAGCACGCTGGAGGCCGGAGAGTCGCGGCCGATCACCCGGACATCGGTCTCGGGCCGGACCATTATCGACCGTACGACGATCCACGAGCCGGACCTCCTGGCCGTGGTCCAGCTGGAGTACGGCGACATCGCGGCCGCCATCCGCCGCGAGGGGATCCGTACAACGGTCGGCGTGCCGCTGATGCGCGAAGGGACGCCGATCGGATCGATCACCGCCTTCCGCACAGAGGTCCGGCCCTTCAGCGAGAAGCAGATCGCGCTCCTGCAAACCTTCGCGGACCAGGCGGTGATCGCTATCGAGAACGTCCGGCTGTTCAACGAGCTCGAAGCACGCAACGCCGCCCTGACCGAATCGTTGAACCAGCAGACGGCGACCGCGGACATTCTGCGAGTCATCTCCTCGTCGCCGACGGATGTTCAGCCGGTGCTCGCCGCCGTTGCGGAGAGCGCGGCGACTGTCTGTGGTGCCACCGACGCGGTCATCCTGCGCGCGGAGGAGGGACGCATGCGACGGGTCGCGCACGTTGGCCCCGTCCCGGTCGCCCTGACCGAGGCGCGCCCGCTCACTCGCGGGAGCATCGCGGGACGCGCCATCCTCGACTGCCGAACCGTCCACGTCGACGACGTCCTCGACGTCACCACGAGCCGCGAATACCCGGAGAGCCCGGTGGCCCCCGGGAACCTGGTGAGAACGATGCTTGCCGTGCCGCTCGTGCGTGAAGGCTCGGCGATCGGCGCCATCATCATCCGGCGTCCGGAAGTTCGCCGGTTTACGGACAAGCAGGTCGCGCTCCTCCAGACGTTTGCCGACCAGGCGGTGATCGCCATCGAGAATGTCCGGCTGTTCCACGAGATCCAGGCAAAGTCGCGGCAACTCGAGGCCGCCAATCGCCACAAGGACGAGTTTCTCGCGTCGATGTCGCACGAGCTCCGCACGCCGCTCAATGCCGTCATCGGCTTCTCCGAGGTCCTGCTCGAGCGGATGTTCGGCGAGCTCAACGAGAAGCAGGAGGAGTACCTCAACGACATCCTGGCCTCGGGCCGTCATCTTCTGTCGCTGATCAACGACATCCTCGATCTCGCGAAGATCGAGGCGGGTCGGATGGAGCTCGACCTCGAGGACTTCGAGGTCGCACAGGCCATCGACAACGCCGTCGTCCTCGTCCGGGAACGCGCGACCCGGAAGGGACTCCTGCTCGAAACGGCGCTCGCGCCGGGGCTGGGCGCGGTGCGAGGCGATCAGCGCAAGGTCAAGCAGGTCCTCCTCAACCTTCTTTCCAACGCGGTGAAGTTCACACCGGAGGGCGGGCGCATCGAGGTCCGCGCGCAACGTCTGGACGGCCTGGTCGAGGTGTCGGTCAGCGACACCGGCATCGGCATCGCCGGCGAGGACCAGGAGGCGGTGTTCGAGGAATTCCGGCAGGTCGGCACGGATTACGCGAAGAAGCACGAGGGCACAGGACTCGGCCTCACGCTGTCCCGCAAGTTCGTCGAGCTCCACGGCGGGCGAATCGCCGTGAAGAGCCGGCTCGGCGAAGGCTCCACGTTCACCTTCACCCTTCCGGTGCGCCATGGCCGGTGAGCTGATCTTGCTCGTCGAAGACAACGACAAGAATCGCAAGCTCGCCCACGACGTCCTCGTTCATCAGGGGTACCGCGTCGTCGATGCCGAGAGCGCCGAGGACGCATTACGGCTGGTGCGCGAGCAGCCTCCGAGTCTCGTGCTGATGGATATCCACCTGCCCGGCATGAATGGCATCGTCGCGCTGCAACAGCTCCGCGCGGATCCCGCCACACGCGCCATCCCGGTCATGGCCGTCACCGCTTCCGCGATGACGCATGATCGCGCCAAGATCATGGCCGCCGGGTTCGACGGCTATCAGCCGAAGCCGATCAGCGTCAAGCCGTTCCTGGCCGCCGTGCGGCAGCTGCTCGATCGCCCGCGCGAATGAACGACCCGGCGCGCATCCTCGTCGTCGACGACACGCCGAGCAACGTGAAGCTGCTCGCCGACATCCTGCAGGCGCGAGGGTACGCGGTGGTGACGGCGGCCAACGGCGCCGAGGCGCTCGCACGCACGGAGCGGGAGACGCCCGACCTCGTCCTCCTGGACGTGATGATGCCGGGCATGAGTGGCTACGACGTGTGCCGGAGGATCCGTGACAACCCGGCCACGGCCGTGCTGCCGGTGATCATGGTCACCGCGCTCGACCCCGCCCAGGAGCGGGTGAAGGGGATCGACGCGGGCGCCGACGATTTCCTCACGAAGCCCATCCATCAGCCGGAGATCCTCGCGCGCGTGCGCTCGCTGCTGCGCATCAAGGCGCTGCACGATCAGCTCACCGACCTGAACCGCCATCTCGAGGCGCGCGTGGACGAGCAGGTGGCGCAACTCGAGCGCCTCTCGCGCCTCAAGCGATTCTTCTCGCCGGCGCTCGCGGAGGCCATCGTCACCGGCGGCGCGGACGACCCTCTGAAGAGCCACCGTCGAGAGATCGTCGTCGTGTTCGTCGATCTGCGCGGCTTCACGGCGTTCGCCGAGACGTCTGAGCCGGAGGAGGTGATGGCCGTGCTGCGCGAATATCACGCGGCCATGGGCGAGGCGATTGTCGCCCATGAGGGCACGCTCGAGCGGTTCACCGGCGACGGCATGATGATCTTCTTCAACGACCCCATGCTCGTCACCGATCCTCAAGCGCGCGCCGTGCGGATGGCGTTGGCGATGCGGCAGACGGTGGAGAGCCTGACGGCGCGCTGGCGCAAGCTTGGACACGAGCTCGATTTCGGCGTTGGCATCGCACAGGGCTACGCCACCATCGGCGCCATCGGCTTCGAGGGACGCTGGGACTACGGCGCCATCGGTACCGTCACGAACCTGGCGGCCCGGCTCTGCGGCGAGGCGCACCCCGGACAGATCCTGATCTCGCGCCGGCTCTACAGCGCGCTCGACACCGTCATCGACGTCGAGCCGGTCGGGGAGCTGACCCTCAAGGGCTTCGCCAAGCCTGTTACCGCGTTCAATGTCCTTCGCATGCGGTGAGCTGGTGCGATGGGCGGCGACGCCGCCCACCGCACACCCGCGCAGGACGAAGCAGAGGGCCTGAGGCGCGCGGGTTAGCTGGTTACTTCTTCGCGCACTTGTTCGCTGCGGTGTCCCACTTCCCGCCCGCCTTCTCGCAATCGGCCTGAGTGGTGTACTGCGAGAAATCGGCCGAAGCGCCCGACGGGCTGGCGGCAGGCGATGACGTCGTGCTGCCGGAGCTCGACGCACCGCCAGAACCGGTGGTCCCGGATGTGCCGGAGGGGGGCTTCGTGGCCCCGGAGCTGCCGGTCGTGCTGCTGCCGCTTCCGGTACCGCCAGTACTGGATTGCGCTGCGGCGAGCGCAGGCGCAAACGCCAGGAGTGCGACCATGAGACCGAGGACGAGCTTCTGCATTCTGACCTCCTTTGGAGTGAGAAGCGAAATCACTGACCAAGGCAGGGTTCAGCAATCTTCAGGCCGCCGACAACGGCCATCCGTGACGAAGTCTCGGCACGCCGTCTGCTATGCTACCGCCCGTAGGAGGAACGGCCATGAAGCGAGGCGTGGTGCTGCTCGCGATCTTGCTCGTGCTCTCCGCGGCGATTCTTCCGAGTCCGGCATCGGCTGGAGGCCGCTGGCACCACGGCCATCATGGCGGGCACGCCGGATGGTGGTGGCCGGGTGCGCTGATCGGTGGACTCGTGCTGGGCGCAGTGACGATCGCCACCGCTCCCCTATGGGCGCTGACACCACCACCCGAACCGGTCGTCGTCCAGGCGCCGCCGCCTGTGGTCCATGTCCCGCAGCCGGTCTATTCGGCGCCCGTGTTGCCCGTGCCGCCGCCCGATTCGGCTCCGCCGCCTCGCGCCTATCGGCAACCCGTGGCGTATGCGGCCATGGCGACGCCCACGGTGAACCGGGAGGTCGTTTACGACCATGGCCGTTACGTCCTCTACGGCGATGGCGTGCGACAGCCATGGCAATGGGTGTGGGTGCCGGCGGCTGCGCCGCCTCCGCCGCCGCCTCCACCGGCGCGTTAGACGCAGACTCCGAGGATCTACAGATCGGGGACCACGGCATCGATCACGGCCAGCGTCAGGAGCATCAAGCCGACCGCGATCACCGTGGCGAAAATGGTTGCCGCGATACCGCGATCGGTGAGGCGGCGCAGCGGCCGGGGCAGCGGCACGTCCAGTTCCACGGATACGAGCAGCATCACCAGGGCTACGACGCCGATACAGATGACGAGGGCATAGAGCAGCTCCATGGCGATGCGGCCAGTGTACCTGACAGGCGGTCGCCGTCAGCTACATGCTCTGAACCGGGCAGCCCTCTATAGTGGACGTCAAACAGGGAGCGGCTTTTCGAGCACGAGGAGCGCCCCTTCCGTGGTGACCATCGGAAGATCCTCCTTCGTCCGGATCTCCTCCTCACGAAGCACCCGCGCAAAGCAACGCGCGAAGAGCGGCATCGCCCACAAGTAGGGAGCCTTGGCGAGCACGGGCACCCGCGGGTTCGCAAAGAGCGTGTTGAAGCAGCGCCAGCCGGGCTCTCCGAAGATGAGCTTCGTCGCGAGCCGCAACCCCGACGGCTCCACGAGCCTCGTGGTCAGGGCGTCGTCATCGTAGTGACGTTGGTAGAACAGCCGCGTGCCGTGGTAGACGGCCGTGTAGGTGTCGTCCGATACCCAGAAGTCCCGGTAACGGTCGTAGTTGTACGGCACGGTCAGCACGAGCCGGCCGCCGGGCTTGAGCACCCGGGCGAGCTCCCGGATCGCGACCCTGTCGCCATCGCCCTCGATATGCTCGATCGTCGAGATCAGCGATACATAGTCGAACTCGGCGTCGCCGAGCGAGGTGTCTCGAGCATCCGCGATGACGACGCGCAGACGTCCGCTCGGCACGATGCCGCGCCGCACGAATCTGGCCTCGGTATCTTTCTGCCAAAGCACCCGGGGGCTCGCGTCGAGGGCGACCACCCTCGTGTCGGTCCGGCTGGCGACATAGAGCGGGAAATGTGACCCACCACTGCCCACGTCGAGCAGCCGCCTTCCGGGCCTGAGCCCGAGATGCCGGAAGACCAGGGGGAATTCGATGCAGCGGACGTAATCCATGTGGCCCCTCAGGACCTCGCGGACGCCGACCTGAAGCGCAAACCGCACGAAATCCCAGAGACCACCGACCCCCGGCGGCAGGGTCGGAACTCGATCATCCGGTCTGGATTGTGGCCGACGCGCGCCTTGGGTCTGCACCACTCGCACCTCCGTGCTCGGCGGATATGCGGGGTGCAAGAAGCGGTCCTGAGCCCTGGGAGGCGGAAAACACCGCTTTCAACGCACACCAGCGGCTAAATCGAGCAGTGGCCTGCCTACTCTGCCGCCGTCACTGCAGGCCGATAGCGGGATGCGTTGTACGGCCGTGCCGTCGGCGCCACGGTCACGGCGCAACCATCGAGCACAGCATCGTGAGCGTGGCGAGCTTCCGATAGAGCGACGCGAGGCTGATCCGGAGGAGACGGGCCGCCTCGCGCTTGTCGAAGCCGGCTTCGACCAGGACGTCCTGCACATGCTGGCGCTCGAACTGACGAAGGGCGTCGCGCAGGCCGCGCTCGAGGGGCGGCGCCGGCGCGCACGACTCGGCGGCGAAGTGCTTGAGCGACAGCGTCTGGCCGCCGCCGAGGACCATGGCGCGCTCGAGCACGTTCTCGAGCTCCCGGACGTTGCCCTTCCACGGCTGTTCGACGAGCGCGCAGAGCGCGTCAGGGTCGATGGCGACGAACGCCGTACGCAGCTTCGCGTTCAGCCGCCGCATGAGGTGTTTCACGAGCAGCGGGATGTCGGCGCGGCGCTCGCGCAGCGGCGGCAACGTGATCTGCACGACGTTGAGGCGATAGAAGAGATCCTCGCGGAAGCGCCCGGTGTCGATCTCGCTGGGCAGATCGCGATTCGTACTGGCGATGATCCGGACGTCGACGGGCGCCGCCTTCGTGGCGCCGAGGGGCCAGACGTGCCGCTCCTCGATGACCCGCAGGAGCTTGACCTGGACGGCCGGCGGGAGCTCGCCGATCTCGTCGAGGAACAGGGTGCCGCCTTCGGCGGCCACGAACAGCCCCGGGTTCGCGGACAGGGCATTCGTGAAGGCGCCGCGGACGTGGCCGAAGAGCTGGCTCTCGATCAGCGTCTCGGGAATGGCGCCGCAGTTGACGGGGATGAAGGAATCGTCGCGGCGCGTGCTCGCCGCGTGGATCGCTCGCGCCACCAGCTCTTTTCCGACGCCGCTCTCTCCCGTGACCAGCACGTTGCTCGGCATGCTCGCGCAGCGTGCGATGTGCTCGCGCACCGCCAGCATCGCGGGACTCTCACCGACGAGCGCGTGCTCGCCCGGCGGGGCGGACAGCGCGCGCGAACCGCGCCATTGTCGGGTCACCTGGCACGCCTGGAGCACTCGCTCCACGCTGCGCCGCAGATCCTCCATCTCGAACGGCTTGAGCAGGAAATCGTTGGCGCCGAGGCGAAGCGCCTCGATGGTCGTGTCCATCGTGGCGTGTCCGCTGATGAGGATCACGCCGACGCGCGGATTCACCGCACGCGAGCGTTCGAGCACCTCGAGCCCATTCAGGCCGGGCAGACAGATGTCGCTGACGATGAGGTCGAAACCGTGTCGCGGGATGGTGCGGATCGCTTCGTCGCCGTCCACGGCCACGGCGACGTCATAGCCATCCAGAGACAGCAACTGCTGCAGAGCCTCCCGCATGATCAGCTCATCGTCAACGACCAGAATGGATGCGCTCATAGAAACCTCCGGGCTCTCCCGAGAGTTCTGCACATTCTGGTCGTGATTCGGTTTCGCCGAAGGTACTCCGAACGAGGGGGCGGAGCAAGAGCGCCGTCGTCGTTTCTCAATCGTGAGAAATGCGCAGGCGGCTGCTCGCGCGCCTGAGAAAGACGACCGGCGCCTGCCGCGCGTCTCCTCAGCGTTATTCGACGATTGCGTCTCACACAGGTCTGGCATTGCCCTTGCCACCCGAACGCCCCGCCGTTGCGTCATTCACGTCGTCTGTTCGGGACAGCCGGTCAGAGAACGGAGCCGACTATGGACAAGCGGTATGGCAGGCTGCTGCTCGCGGTCGTCGTCGCATTGCTCGGCGTCGCTCAAACGATCGACGCCCAGTTCCGCGCGCGGGATCCGGGCGTCCGTGGCGGCGTCGCCGCCGGCTGGCCCATCGCCGGTCTCACCAAGGACGAGCGCGATATGTTCGACGTCGGCCTGGAGGACTTCGCCGAGGAAGAGGGCGTCGCGGACGGCGTCGGACCGCGGTTCAACTTCGTCTCGTGCGCGGGCTGCCATGCCCAGCCCGCCATCGGCGGCACCAGCCCGGCCGTGAACCCGCTCTTGCGCGTAACCGGCGATCTCGGCTTCGGCGGCAACGTGCTTCCGTCGTTCATCACGCCCAACGGTCCCGTTCGCGAGGCGCGCTTCCAGTTCAATCCCGATGGCAGTCGCGACGGCGGCGTCCACGCGCTCTTCGTCATCACCGGGCACCCGGAGGCCGCGGGCTGCGCCATCGCGCAGGAGGACTTCGAGAAGCAGGTCCGCAACGAGAACATCGTGTTCCGGATCCCGACACCTGTCTTCGGCGCCGGCCTCATCGAGCAGATCAGCGAGAGCGCCATTCTCGCGAACCTGGCTTCGAACTCGTTCACGAAGCGAGATCTCGGCATCAGCGGTCGCGTCAACCGCAACGGCAACGACGGCACGATCACCCGCTTCGGCTGGAAGGCACAGAACAAGTCGTTGCTGCTGTTCTCGGGCGAAGCGTACAACGTCGAGATGGGGATCACGAGCGAGCTGTTCCAGCACGAGCGCGAGGAGATGCCGAGCTGCCAGTTCGCCACCGTTCCCAACGACGTCACGGCCAGCGTCCGGCGAATCGGCGCCATCGAGAACTTCGCCAACTTCCAGCGCTTCCTGGCGCCGCCCACGCCCTCGTCGGACACGCCGGGCGGCGCGCAGTCGATCTCGCGAGGCCGCCAGCAGTTTGCGAATGTCGGCTGTGTGCACTGCCACACTCCGTCGCTCAAAACGAGCAACGCGACGGTGGCGGCTCTGCGCTCCAGGACGGCGTACCTCTACTCCGACCTGGCTCTGCATCAGATGGGGCCGGGGCTCGCCGATGAGATCCTCCAGGGGGGAGCGCGCGGCGACGAGTTCCGCACGGCGCCGCTGTGGGGGCTCGGCCAGCGCATCTTCTTCCTGCACGACGGGCGGACGAGCGATCTGATCGAGGCCATCCGGGCCCATCGCAGCTTCGGCAACTTCAAGTTCGGGTCGTCCGAGGCCAACGCCGTGATCGACAAGTTCAACGCGCTCAACGAGGCGGACAAGCAGGACCTGGTCAACTTCCTGCGCTCGCTCTAGTTCGGCGAGGAAACGACGCGCTCAGCAAGGAGGCTGGCATGGACGGCTGGTGGGACGAGGTCGACGAGGAAATCCTGGGGATCCTCAAAGCGGACGGGCCGATGGAGACCGCCCGCCTGGCCGCGAAGCTGGGGATGTCGACGGAGGCGGTGGGCTCGTGTCTCGCGATGCTGTCGAACACCGGCCGCGTCCGGATCCGGTCGGTGGAGTTGCGGCCCCGTCGGAAGCCGGATTGAAGGTCCTCGGATCGCGCGCGCTCTTTATCTTCCCGCTGCTTTGTGCTTCCATTGTGCCGGCGCGAGCGGCGTGTCGCTCCCCTTGAAGGCTCCATGACCAGAGGAGAGCCACGATGATCCGACTCGAGATCAACGGTAAGAGGCAGAACGTCGACTTGCCTGGCGAGACGCCGCTGCTCTGGGCGCTGCGAGACGAGTTGGGCCTGACGGGGACGAAGTTCGGCTGCGGAATGGCGCTCTGTGGCGCCTGCACCGTCCACGTCGACGGTCAAGCGGTGCGCTCCTGCATGACCCCGATCTCCGCGGTCGCGAACAAGAAGGTCGTGACCATCGAGGCCGTCGGCGCCGACGCGGTCGGCACGGCTCTGCAGGCGGCGTGGGTCGACCTTGGCGTGCCGCAGTGCGGGTATTGCCAGGCGGGCCAGATCATGTCGGCGGCCGCGCTGCTGAGGCGCACGCCGAAGCCCACCGACGCCCAGATCGACGAGGCCATGAGCGGCAACATCTGCCGCTGCGGGACCTACACGCGGATCCGCGCCGCCATCAAGCAGGCTGCGGCGAAGCCGGGAGGGGCGCGATGAACGCGCCGGCCGATCGGCTGGACTCGCTGGTCGTGGCCAACGTGAGCCGACGCAGGTTCCTTCACGGGATGTCGCTCGGCGGATTCGTGCTCGCGGTGGGGTATCCGTCGGGCGCGGGCGCGCAGGAAGCCAAGAAGTACGGCGCCGACGGGATGCCCAACGGCTGGGCCGACAATCCGCTGGTGTTCGTGTCCATCGCAAACGACGGCACGGTCACGATCGTCTGCCACCGGTCCGAGATGGGTCAGGGCGTCCGCACGGGGATGCCGATGATCGTGGCCGATGAGCTCGAGGCGGACTGGAAGCGCGTGCGGGTCGCGCAGGCGCCCGGCGACGAAAAACGCTTCGGCAACCAGGACACCGATGGCTCTCGAAGCACGCGGCATTTCTTCGAGCCCATGCGCCGCTGTGGCGCCGCCGCGCGGACCATGCTGGAGACGGCCGCCGCCGAACGCTGGAAGGTGCCTGTGAGCGAGGTGGAAGCCAAGAACCACGAGGTCGTCCACCGCCCGACCGGTCGGCGCCTCGGCTACGGTTCGCTCGCCAAGGCCGCCGCCACTCAGCCCGTCCCCGGGCGCGAGACGCTGCGGCTCAAGGACCCGAAACAGTTCCGTTACATCGGCAAGGGTCAGCTGAAGCTCGTCGACGGCCGTGATATCGCCACCGGCAAGGCGCAGTACGGCATCGACACCCGGCTGCCCGGGATGCTGTACGCCGTCGTCGCGCGCCCTCCCGTGTACGGCGGCAAAGTGGCGAGCTTCGATCCCACGGAAGCGCTCAAGGTGCCTGGCGTCGAGCGTGTCGTGCAGATCGAGGCCAGTCCGCCTCCGGCGCATTTCAATCCCGTGGGCGGCGTCGCCGTCCTCGGACGTAACACCTGGGCGGCCATCCAGGGTCGCCGGGCGCTCAAGATCACCTGGGACGACGGGCCGAATGCCGGCTACGACTCGGTGGCCTTCAAGGCGACGCTCGAGGAATCGGCGCGCAAGCCGGCCAAGGTCGTCCGTAACGACGGAGACTTCGCGGCTGCCGTCGCCGGTGCCGCGCGCCGTCACGAGGCGGAGTACTACGTCCCGCATCTCGCGCATGCCACGATGGAGCCGCCCGCCGCGACCGCGCGCATTGCAAGCGGCAAGTGCGAGGTCTGGGGATGCTTCCAGTCGCCTCAGGCCGCACGCGACCTCGTCGCCAAGCGGCTCGGCATGTCAGCCGACGACGTCACCGTGCATGTCACGCTGCTCGGCGGCGGCTTCGGCCGCAAGTCCAAACCCGACTACGCCATCGAGGCGGCCGCCCTGTCCAAGGCGGTGGATGGCAAGCCGGTCAAGGTGACGTGGACGCGTGAAGACGACCTGCACAATTCCTACTACCACACCGTGTCGGTGGAGCACCTCGAGGCCGGTGTCGACGCGCAGGGCAAGCCGGTCGCCTGGCTGCATCGCAGCGCGGCGCCCACCACCATCTCCACCTTCGATGCCGCGGCGAAGCACGAGGCGCCTTTCGAGCTCGGCATGGGCGTCATCAACGTGCCGTTCGCGATTCCCAACGTCCGCATCGAGAACCCCGAAGCCGCCGCCCATACGCGGATCGGCTGGTTCCGCTCGGTGTCCAACATTCCTCACGCGTTCGCGGTCCAGTCGTTCATCGCCGAGCTGGCCGCGGCCGCCGGCCGCGATCCGAAGGACTTCCTGCTTGAAGTGATCGGCCCGCCACGTCAGGTGAGCCCCGAGACGCTGGGCGATACATGGAACCACGGCGAATCACCCGAGCGCTATCCGGTGGATACTGGGCGGCTGCGCCGGGTGGTGGAGACGGTGGCTCGCGAGTCGGGCTGGGGCAGACCGTTGCCGAAAGGCCGCGGGCTCGGCATCGCCGCGCACTACAGCTTCGTGAGCTACATCGCGGCCGTGGTCGAGGTTGCCGTCGATGCCAAGGGCGTGGTCACGATCCCGCGGGTCGACATGGCCGTGGACTGTGGCGCCACCGTCAATCCCGACCGCGTGCGCTCGCAGATGGAGGGCGCGTGCGTGATGGGTCTCGGCATCGCCACGCTCGGCGAGATCAGCTTCAAGGGCGGGCGCGTGGAGCAGGACAACTTCAATGCCTACGAAGTGACCCGCATGGCGGAGGCGCCGCGGCAGATCCGGGTGCACATCGTCCCCGGCGACTATGCCAAGCCGATGGGCGGCGTCGGCGAACCGGGCGTGCCGCCGATCCCGCCTGCGTTGTGCAACGCGATCTTCGCGGCGACGGGCAAGCGAATCCGCCGTCTCCCGATCCGCGATCAGCTGAAGGTGTAAGCCCGAGCAGCGCGTCGTCGGATGACCACGCGGGGCGCCGCCAGAAGCGGCGCCCCTTCGTGTCTTCCGCGGCCAGGCCGGTACTCACGGAGGCAGACGATGGTCCACGAGTTTCGCGCGCTGTTCACGCCGATCCAGATCGGCCGCCTGACCCTCAAGAACCGGATCTATTCATCGGGGCATGCCGAGGCGATGGCGGAGAACGGCCGGCCCACCGAGCGGCTCCGCAGATACCACGAGGCCAAGGCGCGCGGCGGCTGTGCGCTGACGATCTTCGGCGGGTCCTCGAGCGTGCATCCCTCCTCGCCGGCGGCGGCGTGGAAACAGATCGCGAACCACGACGACTCCGTCATCCCCGGATACCGGGCGATCGCCGATGCCGTGCACCAGCACGGCTGTCTCGTCTTCACGCAGCTCACCCATCTGGGGCGCCGCGCGCAGTCCGATCCGGAAATGGCCACCGCGTTGCTGGCGCCCTCCCAGATTCCCGAGCGCGTGCATCGCGAGGTTCCGCACGAGCTCGAGGCCGAGCAGATCGCGGAGCTGGTGCGGGCGTTCGGGGAGGCCGCGCGCCGGTGTCGGGACGGCGGCCTCGACGGCATCGAGATCTCCATGGCGCACAACCACCTGATCGACCAGTTCTGGTCGCCACGGTTCAACGAGCGCCTCGATGCCTACGGCGGCAGCCTCGACAACCGGATGCGGTTCGGCTTCGAAGTCCTCGGCGAGATCCGGCGCCGGGTGGGCCGCGATTTCGTCGTGGGTGCCCGCATCTCGGGCGACGAATTCACGCCGGGCGGCCTCACCGCCCACGACATGGCGGCCATCGCGCGCCGTCTTGCCGGCTCCGGCCTCGTCGACTTCCTGTCGATCATCGGCGGTGGCGCGCACACGTACTCGCTGCAGGCGATGGCGGTGCCGAACATGAGCTTCACGCCCGCCGTGTTCGTGCCGCTCGCGGCCGCCATCAAGCAGGCCGCACCGGGGGTGGCGATCCTTCACGCGAGCCGGATCGTCGACCCCGTGCAGGCGGACGGGATCGTGGCCGCCGGACAGGTCGACGTGGTCGGCATGACGCGCGCGCTGATCGCCGATCCCGACCTGCCGCGCAAGGCGCGCGAGGGCCGGCTCGACGACATTCGCGCCTGCGTGGGCGCCAACGAGGGCTGCATCGATCGGATTTACCAGGGCAAGCCGGTCACCTGTGTCCAGAATCCCGCCACCGGCCGCGAGGCCGAGTTCGGTGAGGTGCGACCGGCCGACAGGCCACAAAAGGTCGTGGTCGTCGGCGGCGGGGTCGCCGGGCTCGAGGCGGCGCGCATGGCCGCCGTGCGCGGCCATCGAGTCGTCCTGCTCGAGAAGTCGGCCCAGCTCGGCGGGCAGGTGTTGCTGGCCACTCGCGGCGCCGCCCGCGCCGAGTACGCGGGCATCGTTCGTTTTCTCGCGGGCCAGATCCGCAAGCTCGGCGTCGACGTCCGGCTCGGCGTCGAGGCCACCGCCGCCATGGTGCTCGCGGAGCAAGCCGATGCCGTCATCGTCGCCACCGGCTCGCACCCGCATGTGCCGCCCGTTCCCGGCATCGACGGCAAGCACGTCGTGACCGACCGCGAAGTGCTCGCCGGGGAGGCGAAGCTCGGAATGAACGTGGTGGTGATCGACGACGTCCACACCGAGCAGGCGCTCTCCACCGCCGAGCTGCTCCTGGATCAGGCGCGGCGCGTCGAGGTCGTCTCGCCCCTGTTCTACGTGGGGCAGGACATCGGCGTGACGTCCATCGCGCCGCTCTACGCGCGGCTCTACGCGAAGGGTGTCGTGCTCACGCCGTGCAGCGAGCTGCGCGCGATCGAGGGATCCACGGTCATCGTCGCGAACGTGTTCTCCGGCGCCGAGCGGCGCATCGAAGCGGTCGACAGCGTCGTGCTGGCGACTGGGAGCCGCTCGACGGACGGCCTCTATCGCGCGCTCAAGGGGCACGTCCCGGCGCTGTACGCGGCGGGCGATTGTGTCGCGCCACGCGGGGTCCATCAGGCGATCCTCGACGGCACCCGCGCCGCGCGCGCGATCTGAGTCCGACGTGCGACGGATACCGCTGCCGCTCGCGGCGATTGGCGTTGCCATCTTCCTCGGTCCGCCTGTGCTGTCCCAGCCCTCCGAGCCGCTACCACGGAAAGGTTATCTCGGAGTGCGTCTTGCGCCCGGACCCACCGGGGTCGTGATCGAGGCCGTCATCCCCGGCACGACCGCCGCCGATGATGGGATGAGGAACGGCGACGTGCTCGTCGCGGTGGATGGAAGGACCGTCACGACTATTGCCGACGTGATTTCGGCCGTGGCGGCGATGCGCGTCGGTCAGAAGTTCGCGATCGCTCTGATCCGCGACGACCGACGGGTGGTCCTGCCGATGACCCTGAAGGAGCGGCCCCGAGACCGCGGCGACACCTTCGACGTCCTGTACGATCACATCGTCAGCGGTGCGGCGCGGATCCGCATCATCGTCACCCGGCCGCACGCGCCGGGCCGGCATCCCCTGCTGTTCCTCATAACGGGTGCGGGCTCGGGGACGATCGATCAGCCGTTGAGTGGACCCGAGCCGTACAGCCGGATCCTGAGTGAGTTCGCCCGGAGCGGTTACGTCACCGTGCGGGTCGAGAAGCCGGGCATCGGTGACAGCGAGGGCGGCCCATTTGCCGCGCTCGACTTCGAGGCGGAGCTGGCCGCGTACCGCCAGGCGATGACCGACGTGCGGAGCTACACCTTCGTCGATGGCGAGAACGTATTCATCTTCGGCCACAGCATGGGCGGCGTGTTCGCGCCCATCATCGCGAGCGACATCCCGGTCCGGGGCATCGCCGTGTACGGCACGGTCTCCAAGACTGTGATGGAGTACTTCCTCGAGAACTGGCGCCGTCAGGCGCTGCTCGGCGGCGCCGACCCCGCGCGGATAGACTCGATGCTCCGCGACCTGGCGGCGGCGCTGCATTACCTGCTGATCGAGCGAAGGCCGCCCGACGAGATCCTCCGCGTCCGGCCCGACTTGCGCTCGACGCTTACGAAGCTGGCGCCGGCGGGACTGATCGTCGGGCGCTCGGCGTCCTTCTGGTCGCAGGTGGCCACCAAGAACGTGCCCGCATACTGGGCACGCGGGCAGGCCCACGTGATGGCCATCTGGGGAAGAAACGATTTCATCGCGACCGAGGCCGATCATCCGTTCATCGCCGAGGTCGTCAACAAGGCGCGTCCGGGCATGGGTACCTACGTGGCGCTGGAGGGCTCCGATCATGGCTTTCGCACGACCGTGTCCATCGAGGACAGCTTCCGCCGCTGGAACTCGCCTGGCGGCGACTTCAACCCGTTGATCGTCACGACCCTCAAGGAGTGGATGGAGAAGATCCGGACAGGCCCGTGAGCCCGCGGAGGTCGCGATGAAATGGGACGTGCGCCCGTGCGCTTCGCTGGAGGAGTTGCGGGCTGCTGTCGCACCGATCTGGCAATACTTCGGTCTGTCCGTTCCGACGGACGATCAGTTCGATCGCATCGGCCGCGTGTTGCCTCCGGAGCGCATGGATGCGGCGTGGGAGAACGGGCAGGTCGTGGGCGGCGCCGGCGCATTGCCGTTCACGCTGACCGTTCCCGGCGCGCGCATTCCCGCCGCCGGCGTCACCGCGGTGGCGGTTCTGCCGACACACCGCCGTCGCGGCATCCTGACGTCGCTGATGCGCGCACAGCTCGATGCCTGTCGGCGCCGCGGCGAGACGGTCGCCTATCTGTGGGCCACCGAGGACACGATCTACGGGCGGTTCGGCTACGGCGTCGCGTCGTTCACGGCGGAGATCGACGTCGCGCGCGAGCGATCGGCGTTTCACGCGTCGTTCGAGCCGGTGGGCGAGGCGAGGATCGTGCCGGTCACGCAGGCCGAACGTCTCGTGGCGCCGGTCTACGAGCGGGTCGCCGCCTCCACGGCTGGGATGTACGCGCGCACCCCCGAGTGGTGGCGGGCGCGGTCGCTCGCCGACCCGCACTGGCGGCGCCGCGGCGGCGGTGAAATGCAGTGCGTCGTCGTCGAGTCCGGTCAGACGGCCACCGCCTACGCGCTCTACCGCCTCAACGTGGCCTTCGATCGCGGCGCCCAGACGGGCTCGGTGGAAGTCATCGAGGCACTGGGCGAGTCGGCGGAGGCCACCCGGACGCTGTGGCGCTTCCTCCTCGACATCGACTGGATGGCGCGCCTCCGGGCGGCGCTGCTTCCGATCGATCATCCGCTTCTGCTGCTGGCTGCCGAGCCGCGACGACTTCGCATGAACGTCAGTCATGGCCTCTGGGTCCGACTGGTCGATATCGCAGGCGCGCTCGGACGCCGCGCCTACGCGGCGCAGGATACGGTCGTCGTGGACGTCAAGGATGCCTTCTGCCCCTGGAACGAGGGCCGCTGGAGCATCGGCGCCGATGGAGTCGCGCGCACGAGCCGTCCGGGTGAGCTGGCGTGTGATGTGACGACGCTCGGGTCCGTCTATCTCGGGGGGTTCACGTGGACGCAGCTGGCGCAGGCCGGGCGAGTCGAAGAGCTGCACCGTGGCGCCATCCGGCGAGCGGATGCTCTCTTCCGCACCGACCGTGCGCCGTGGTGCCCCGAAATCTTCTAGCTGCATGGACGATCGCATGTCACGACAGGAGCCCGCCGGCATCCAAAGCCGGTGAGCCGGCGGTGCTCCGCCTGCGCGCGCACTTTTCGTGCGCCCGCGCGTAGAATTCGGAGCCATGGAGCGTCGGCCAACGGAGCGTAAGCTCGCGGCCATCCTGAGCGCCGATGTCGAGGGGTACAGCCGCCTCATGAGCGACGATGAGGCGGCCACCGTCCGCACGATCACCGAATACCGTGACGTCATCGCGGCCGCCGTGGTCGGGCATGGCGGGCGGGTGGTGGATGCGCCCGGCGACAATGTCCTGGCAGAATTCTCGAGCGTCGTGGGCGCCGTCGAGTGCGCCGTCGAGATCCAGCGTGAGCTGCAGGCGCGAAACGCCGCCCTGCCGCCGTCCCGCCACATGCGCTTTCGCATCGGGATCAACCTCGGAGACGTGATCGTCGACGGTGAGCGACTGTACGGAGACGGTGTCAACATCGCCGCGCGCCTCGAGAGCCTCGCCGAGGGCGGCGGTATCTGCCTGTCGGGCGCCGCCTACGATCAGGTCGAGGGCAAGCTGCCATTCGCGACCGAATTCATGGGTGAGCAGACGGTGAAGAACATCGCGCGGCCGGTGCGCGTCTATCGCCTCCGCCTCGAGCCGCGCCGGTCCTCCGGCCCTGCGCCGACGACGCGGAGCCGCGGGCACCGATCCGTCAAGCGGGTCGTCGCCGCCGTCATCGTCGCCACGCTCCTTGGCGTCGGAGGCTGGGTCGGATTGCGCTCGCTCGGGACCCCCGAGTCGCAGGGCCTGCCCCTGCCACCGAAGCCGTCGGTCGCCGTGCTGCCGTTTTCGAATCTGAGCCAGGACGCCACGCAAGAGTACTTCAGCGATGGCGTGACCGAGGACCTCATCACCGGGCTATCGAAGGTGTCCGGACTGTTCGTCATTGCCCGGAATTCCGTCTTCACCTACAAAGGCAAACCGGTGAAGGTCAAGGAGGTCGGCCGGGAGCTCGGGGTGCGCTACGTGGTGGAGGGCGGCGTGCAGCGCGCCGGCAATCGCGTCCGCATCACCGCCCAGCTCGTGGACGCGACCACGGACTATCACATCTGGGCGGAACGCTACGATCGCGAGGTGAACGACATCTTTGCCCTGCAGGACGAAGTCACCCGACAGATCGTCCGCGCCATGGCCGTGAAGCTGACGGAGGCGGAGCAGACACGGATGGGACGCGCACCGACCGGCGTGCTGGAGGCCTATGACCTGGTGCTTCGCGGAAGCGAGGAGCGCAAGCGCACGACGCGAGAGAGCAATGCCGAAGCCCGCCGGCTGTTCGTGAAGGCGCTCGACCTCGACCCCGACTATGCCATGGCGTACACGGGGCTGGGGTGGACACAGCTCCAGAGCTGGCAGTTTCTGTGGAGCACCGACCGGCAGAGCCTCGAGCGGGCTGGCGAGCTGGCCGAGCGCGCCATTGCGCTCGATCGCACGCTGGCCAATGCTTACCATCTCCTGGCGCAGGTGAACCTGTGGAGGAAGGATCATGAGCGCGCGCTCGCTCAGATCGAGCGCGCGATCGAGCTCGCGCCGAACGACGCTGACGGATACGACACGCTGGCCGAGATCCACGGCTGGTCCGGCATGCCGGAGCAGAGTATCCGACAGGTCCGGCACGCCATGCGGCTGAACCCGCACTATCCCTTCTTCTATCTGTGGCCGCTCGGCCACGCCTATTACCTGCTTCAGCGACGACAGGACGCCATCGACATCTTCGGGAAGATCATCGAGCGGAATCCGAACTTCCTTCCGGCGTACGCGTTCCGGGCCGTGCTCCTCAGTGAGCTCGGCCGCGTGAAGGAAGCGCAAGAAGCGTGGGACAAAGCGAGTCATCTGAGTCCCGGCGCGTCTCAGTCCACGCTTCGGGACCGTCTCCCCTACAAGCGCGCGTCCGACCTGGAGAGATTCCTGGCCGCCGCCCATCGCGCCGGCATGCAGTGACGTTCCGCCATCCTGGCCGTGCGGATCCGCGGACGGCTGATGTCGATCGGGGCTCGCCTCATTCGAAGCGCTAACCCGCCAGCGCGGCACGAATGAGGATGACGAGTCCGGCCGTTCCGAGAGCGCTCCGGATCCAGTGCAGCCACGCCCACCGTTGCATCAGCGCACGACGGTCCTCGTCGTTGGCTCCCTCGTCGGCGAGGAGACGCTTGTTCGTTGGCAGGATCACGATCAGCGTGAACGGCACGGCAAGGCCGAAGAGCACGCCCCCGCTGGCCCATGTCCACGAGGCTCCATCGAGCGACGCGAGCACTCCGGCCAGCGTGCAGACGATCGCGGTCGCGGCCTGCCAGGGCGCCGCCCGAAGATAGCTCAACCGAAACTGGGCGGCGGCGGCGTGCGGCGGGAGCTGCATGCGTGCGGGCTGCTCGACCAGCGAGACATACAGCGCACCGCCGGTGAACAGCGCGGCGCTCAGCATCGCAAGCGTCTCGAGGATCCTCATGCAGTCGGCGGCGGCGGGTCAGGTCGTGGCGGGCTCCACCCGGGCCGGCACGTGCTTGTGCCATGGCGTTCCGGCGAACCAGTCGCGGTCCGCGCTGGCGGTGAGCTCGTTCGGCGCCACGCCGGTGACGACGGCCGTGCCGCCGGCAGCCGGGTAGTCGACTCCGAGGCCGTTCGGAAGCGACACGTGCCGTCGCTGCATGACGTCGGTGACCTCCACGGCAACGGTGACGCTGCCGCGGCGCGTCGTGACGCGAGCAGCCGCTCCGTCTGCGAGACCGAGCTCGGCCGCGTCGCTCGGGTTGATCCGCAACGCACCCGCCGCGTCCTTTTTCCTCCATGTGGGATCACGGAACACGGTGTTCGCGGTGAACGATCGCCGCTCGCCGGCGGAGAGGACGAACGGGAACGCCGGGTCGGGCGCGGCCGGAGGCTCGCTCTCGAGCAACGCGAGCTCGTCGAGCAGCGCCGGCACGTGCAGGTTCACCTTGCCGTTGAGCCCCCGCATGCGCTGCCACGTGTCCTCGTGCCGCTCGACGGCGAAGATCAGCCCGGATCGGCGGTCGAGGATCCTCGCGAACAGCGCCTCTCCGAGCTCGTGATCCGGCGCGTCGATTCCCGCCCGCCGGATCGCGGCCGGCGACCGCAGCGCCAGCCGCTGCGCCGCGCCCCACAGCACCACCGCCGGCGCCGCCCCGTCCGGCAGCGTGGGACCGAGCGTGCGGTACAGGATCACGGGCGCCAGTTCGGCGAGCCTCGGGTTGCCGGCCATCTCCGCGACGAAGGCGGTGGCATACGCGGCGCGCCCCTGCTGCGCGGCCTCGCGGAGCGGCGCCAGGTCCGTCTCGCCGATGGCGCCGAGCGCCTCGCAGAGCCGCGCGTGGATCTCGGGCTCCGGCAGCAGGTCGCTGCCGGGCGGCGACTCGAGCACCGGGCGGCGCAGCTGGAAGTAGTTCGCCGGGAACTCGAAGTTGAAGAACGTCGCCTCCCACTTCTCGAACTGGCTCGGCGTGGGCAGGACGTAGTCGGCGAGGCGGGCCGTTTCCGTCATGGCGACATCGATGACCACGACCACGTCCAGCGCGCGGAGGGCCGCACGCATGCGCTGGCTGTCGGCCAGCGAGTGGGCCGGGTTCGCCGATTCGACGATCATCGCCCGGTAGCGATCGGGATGATCGGTGAGGATCTCCTCCGCGATCACGTTGCAGGGGATCAGGCCGGCGATGATGGGTGCCTTCGCCACCGGGCTCGTGTCGCCCGGCCTCGTGCTCGACCCCGCCAGCGGAATCAGCGGCAGCGGCAGGTTGTTGGCGCCGGGCTTGGCGAAGTTGCCGGTGAGCAGCCACAACAGGTTGTCGAGGTAGCTGTTGAGCGTCGAGTGGCGCGTCATCTGCGTGCCGAGATCCTCGAACGCGGCCACGCTGCGCGCCGCCGCCAGCCTGCGCGCCGTGCTTCGTATCAGCTTCTCCGGCACGCCGGCGATCGAGGCGTAAGTCGCCACGGGCACCGTGCGCAGGACGGTCAGCACGGCCTCGACGCCGGTGGCGTGCTCGCGCAGCCACCGGTCGGCGAGCAGCCCCTCCTGCACGATCACGCCGGCGAGCGCGGCCAGGAGCCAGGCGTCGGTGCCCGGCTTGAGCTGGAGATGGATATCGGCGAGCTCGGCCGTCTCCGTCCGCCGGGGATCGACCACGACGAGCGTGCGACGGGGATCGTTGGCGATGTCCTTGAGGATCGTGCGCGCCCGCGGCACGCCGTGCGAGTGCCACGGATTCTTGCCGACGAAGATCGCGACCTCGCAGTGGTCGACGTCGCCGCTCACGAAACCGCCGACGGTCTGCTCGTTCACCCACGCCCAGCCCGTCTTCTCCTGGGCGAGCGCGTTCGAGCGGTATTTCACGCCGAGCGCCCGGCGGGTGGCGCCCGCGTAGACGCCGCAGAGGTGGTTGCCCTGTCCGCCGCCCCCATAATAGAGGATGCGTTCGCCGCCGTAGGTGTCGCGCACGGCTGCGAGCCGTGCCGCCACTTCCCTGATCGCCGTGTCCCAGTCGATCTTCTCGAACGACCCGTCGGGCCGTCGCCGCAGCGGATGCGTCAGCCGGTCGCGCGCGTTCTGATAATGGTCCAGGCGCAGTGCCTTCTCGCAGTGGTAGCCCTGTGAGGCGGGATGCTCCTTGTCACCGCGAATACGCTCGAAGCGACGGCCGTCGGCGCCGAGCTGGATCTCGATCCCACAGTTCACCGAACAGAGGACGCACGCTGTCTTCTGCCAGGACCCGGACCCTGCTGCCGCCATGGATCCCTCCTCGGAGACCGACGCCACGTTAAGGTGGCGTCGAGCATAAGCCCGTTCGCGCCGATGCCGCCTGTCGCGGTTCTGCTCGCGGCGGATGGAACCCCCACCCGGTTAGAGGGCGCCAGCCGCTGATTCGTCGCCGGCATCCTGGAGGGCGCGCGCGAGCGGCGCCCTTTGGAGGCCGCGCCCCCGCGGGATCGACATTGGCTTGACAGCGGAGGAATATTAAGTGAGCCTAAGCCTGCGGTCTGACCGAGGCCGCTCGATGCGACCACGAACGCGAGGTGACGATATCGTCTCGATCGACGCAGTGCCGAGACCCGCATGATCGTCTGTCTCTGCCGTGGCCTGTCCGAGGCGGTCCTTCAGCGTGTCATCGACGCCGGCGCGGCGACCCCGCGGGAGATCGCCGAGGTGTGCGGCGCGGGGACGGACTGTGGGGCGTGCGGTCCGATGGTGAAGGAGCTGCTCGCCTGCGTTCGGACCGCGCGATGAAGGGCCACGACCAGGTGGTCGCCGCGCTCAACGACGTGCTGACGGCGGAGCTCACCGCCATCAACCAGTACTTCATCCACGCGCGGATGTGTGAGAACTGGGGCTATCAGCGTCTCTGGAAGAAGGTCCGCGAAGAGTCGATCGGCGAGATGCGCGACGCCGATCGCCTCATCGAGCGAATCCTGTATCTCGAGGGGCTGCCGAACCTCCAGAAGCTGGGCAAGGTCAACGTCGGTCAGACGGTCTCCGAGCAGCTCGAGCTCGACCTGGAGGTCGAGAAGTCGGCGATCAAACGACTGAATGAGGGGATCGAGCTCTGTCGCACGCTCGGTGATCATGGAAGTCGCGATCTCCTCGAAGAGATACTGACCGGTGAGGAAGAGCACGCGAGCTGGCTCGAAGCGCAATTGACGCTCATCGCTCAGGTCGGAGAAGCGAACTATCTCGCGCAGCAGATCAGGGAGGATGGAGCATGACGTGGCTCAAGGGAGCCGGCGCGCCATGCGGGAGGCTCATCGCGCTCGTGCTGATGGTCGGTGCCGCGCTGAGCGCGACGGACGCGCGGGCGCAGGACACGCCGACCGAAATCCCGGTGATGATCGAGAACAACCGCTTCGCGCCCGCCGAGATCAAGGTCAAGGCCGGCAAGCCGTTCGTGCTGGTCGTGACCAACAAGGACCCCAAGCCGGAAGAGTTCGAGAGCAAGGAGCTTCGCATCGAAAAGGTCATCCCGGCCGGCAAGACGGCCAAGATCCGCGTGCGCGCCCTGAAGCCGGGGTCCTATCCGTTCTTCGGCGAGTTCAATCCCAAGACGGCGCAGGGACAGATCGTCGCCGAGTAGCATGGGCGCCACCTTCGTCGTGGTCTTGCGTGAAGGCTTCGAGGCGGCCCTGCTGCTCGGTATCGTGTATGCGTACCTGACGAAGATCGGCCATCCGGAGAGCCACCGCTATGTCACCGCGGGTGGCGCGCTGGCGCTGGCGGCGTCGATCCTGATGGGGGTCGGCGTCAGCGTCGTGAGTGGACCGCTCGCGGACCTCGGTCCCGACGTCATCGCCATCGGCGTGATCTTCCTGGCCGTCGTCCTGCTGACGTGGCACGGATGGTGGATGGGCCGGCACGCGCGCGAGATCCGCGGCGAGGTGCAGCGCCGGATCGACGAGGCTCACGCCCGTCAGCGACTGTGGATGGTCGGGCTCATCGCGTTCACCGGAGTCTTTCGCGAGGGCGCCGAAACGATCCTGTTCCTGTGGGGTCTCATCACCCAGCTGGAGGACTCCTCCGGCTGGCTGGCGCTGATGGGAGCCGCCGCCGGTCTCGTGGGTGCCGCGATGCTCGGATGGGTGGTGTTCCAGGGAGGCCGTCGGCTGAGCATCCCGGGGTTCTTCGCCGCGACGTCCCTGCTGCTGCTGCTGCTGGCCGGCGGACTCTTCAGCGCCGGCGTGGGCCGGCTGCAGGGCCTCGGCGTACTGCCGGGCGGCGACCCGCTATGGGATACATCGTGGCTCCTCGACGACCATGGCACGCTCGGCGGCCTCCTCGCCGGGCTCCTCGGGTATCGCGCGCGGCCGACCGCTCTGGAGATGGCCGCGTATGTCACGTATCTCGCGGGGGCGGGAACGCTGTTCTTCCCCGCCGTCGTCCGCCGGCGGACGCGTGGCCCGTCCGATCTGGCGCAGCCGGCCCTCAACAGACAGGCGTGAGAAGACCGACAAGCTGACCCTCCTCAGCGTCCTACCTCCGAGGTAATTGCGAGAACCACGAGGTCCGCCTAGCTTTGCACCGTGACGCTCGTGGCGAGGAGGAAGCTTGGTCGGCATTCTCGCGCTGATGGTGGTTCTCGCGGGGGCGTGGGCCGGAGCCCGGGGCATCACGCTGCTGGTACACGGTCTCGCGCACGCGGACGACGAACGCTCGTCGCTCGATGTCATCCGCGGGATTCGCGGCGTGGTTGTTGCGCTGGGGACCGCCGCGCTGGCCGGCGGTGTCCTCTTCGAGCAGAGCTGGCTGCTCGCCTTCGGCTCCATCTTCTTGCTCGAAGAGCTCTATGAGACCGGCGTCATCATCCTCGTCCTGCGGCGGGCCGCGTCGCCCTAGGCCCACCGCCATGGAAAAAATTTTCCCACATGCGCGCCGTCGCTTTTGCATGCGGGCTGCTCGCCCGTTAGACTTCTGGCTGCCCAACCATGGAGCCATCGTCGAGCCGGCAGGAGCTCGAGGACTTCTTCGAGAACGGTTCGATTCCGTTGCATTGGGCCGGACCGGACGGCAGGATCCTGCGCGCGAACCACGCCGAGCTCGCACTGCTCGGCTACGCGCGCGAGGAGTACGTCGGCCGCCATATCGCCGACTTTCACGTCGATCCGGAGGCGATCAGCGACATCCTCGCGCGGCTCGGACGCAACGAGATCGTTCGCGACTACGAGGCGCGATTACGGTGTAAAGACGGCTCCATCAAGCACGTGCTGATCGATTCAAGCGTGCTGTGGGAGCAGGGGCGGTTCGTCCACACGCGTTCCTTCACACACGACATCACGCAGCGACGCTTCGACGAGCACCACCTGGCGGCCACCGTGCAGCGACTGGAGACGCTCTACCATCTCGCCGATCGCGTGGGGCGTGCCAAGGACCTGGCCAGCGTGTGCGAAGCCGCCGTCGTCTCGATCATGGCGGTGGGGGCGGCACGGGCCAGCGTGCTCCTGTTCGACGAGGCCGGTGTCATGCGCTTCCAGGCCTGGCGGAATCTCTCCGACCGCTACCGGGCGGCCGTGGACGGTCATTCGCCCTGGTCCCGGGACAGCGAGGCGCCCACCGCCATCGTCGTCGAAGACGTCCTTACGGATCCTTCGCTCGGGCCACTGCGCGACGTCGTCCTGTCGGAAGGCATTCGCGCGCTGGCCTTCGTCCCGCTCGTGAGCCAGGGACACCTGCTGGGCAAGTTCATGGTGTACTACGACGCCGCCCACGCGTTTACCGCGGACGAGATGCGACTGGCCGCCAGCATCGCGCAGCACGTCGCGTTCGGCGTGGCGCGGGTCCGCGCGGAGGCGGCCATCGAGGACCTCCTGATGCGGGAGCAGGCCGCGCGCCGGGAGGCGGACGTCGCGCGGCTCGAATCCGAGGACCGCCGACTGATTGCCGAGGAGCTCGCCCGGCTCGCCCGGGCGCTGAACGAGACGCTCGACGTCACCGCGGTGGCCGAGCGGATCGTGGAGGCGGCCCTGGCGTTGTTCCGGGCGCGCGCGTCCGGGCTGCGGCTGGCGGCGCCGGACGGATCGCTCGTCGGCATCGCGTTCGCCGGCGCCATGAAGGAGTTCTTCCCCATCGGTCACACCATCGGCGGGGGCCCCACGTCGGTCTCGGGCCTGGCGATGGTGCACGGTTCGGCGGTGTGGAGCGACGATGCGTTCAGCGATCCTCGCATCACACTCGCCGACGACATTCGCGACCGGATGCGCCAGGCGGGTGACGCCAGCGTGCTCGCCGCCCCGCTCAGATACCAGGGCAAGGTGCTCGGCGCCCTGTCGATCGCCGACCGAGCGGGCCGGCGCTTCTCGAAGGCGGAGGCGGATATCCTGCAGGCCTTCGCCGATCAGGCCGTGCTGGCGATCGAGAACGCACGGCTCTTCGCGGCCGAGCGGAGCGCCCGCGCCGACGCCGACGCCGCCAACCGAGCGAAGGACCAGTTCCTGGCCATCCTCTCGCACGAGCTCCGGACACCGCTCAGCGCCATCCTCGGCTGGGCCCGTCTCCTCACGGCGGGACGTCTCGACGCCGCCCAGCAGCGACAGGCGGCCGGTATCATCGAACGGAACGCGCAGCTGCAATCCGAGCTCGTCTCGGACCTCCTCGACGTCTCGCGCATCGTGGCCGGCAAGATGGAGCTCGACCGCATTCCCGTGGATCTGCTGCTCGTCGTTCGCGCGGCCGTGGAGGCCGCCGGCGCCGACTTCGAGGCCAAGAAGGTTCGTCTCGTCACCGAGCTCGATTCGGCCGCCGGCGAGATACTCGGCGAGCCGCGACGCCTCCAGCAGATCGTCGCCAACCTGCTGTCCAACGCGGTGAAGTTCACGCCCGCGGGCGGCCGCGTCGAAGTGCGGCTCGTGCGCCACGAGACGAGCGCGCGCCTCACCGTGTCGGACACGGGCGACGGCATTGAGCCTGCTGTGTTGCCGCGCATCTTCGCTCCGTTCGAGCAAGGCGATACGAGCACCACCCGCAGACATCAGGGCCTGGGGCTCGGGCTCGCCATCGTCCGGCAGCTCGTCGAGCTGCACGGCGGGACGATCCGCGCGGAAAGCGACGGGAAGGGCAGGGGGGCGACCTTCACCATCGATCTGCCGGTGCTGGCCGTCCGGCGCGCCCGCGGCGGCAGCGATCGTTCGCGAGACGCGAGCCCGCCGGTCACCGGCCTCGAAGGGTGCCGCGTGTTGATCGTCGACGATCAGCAGGATGCTCGCGACCTGCTGGCCCTCGTGATCGGACAGAGCGGCGCCGAGGTGAAAGTGGCCGGCTCGGCGCGTGAAGCCCTGCGGATTCTCTCGAGTGACGAGATCGATATGCTGGTCAGCGACATCGCCATGCCCGAAATGGACGGCTATGCGTTCATCGAGCGCGTCCGCCGCCGGGAGCGAGAGGGCCGCGCTGGCCGGCTTCGCGCGGTTGCCGTCACGGCGCACATGGGACGGCACGTACGCGACCGGGCCATGGCCGCCGGCTTCGATGCTCATGCCGTGAAGCCGCTGAACCCCGAGGACCTCGTCGTGTTGCTGACGACGCTGCGTCAGCAGGGCCGCCCGGCGCACCCTGCCTGTTGACCCGGGCATGCGTCTTCCTTTCGCGCCGCCGCTCGCGCCCATGCTGTCCAGCGCCGCCGAGGCGCTGCCGGGCGACGGCGGGTGGCAGTTCGAACCCAAGTGGGATGGCTTTCGCACACTGGTATTTCGCGACGGCGACGAGGTCCTGCTGCAGAGCCGCGACGAGAAACCCATGAATCGATACTTTCCCGAGCTCGTCGCCCCGCTGGCCGCCACGTTGCCCGAGCGCTGCGTGGTGGACGGCGAGATCGTGATCGTGGGCGCCGCCGGGCTCGATTTCGAGGCTTTGCTCTTGCGCATCCATCCCGCCGCGTCGCGCGTGAAGCTCCTGGCCGCGCAGGCGCCGGCGTCCTTTGTGGCCTGGGATCTCCTGGCGCTCGGCGACGAAGACCTGCGCGACGCCCCGCTCGCTGTCCGACGGCTGCGGCTCGAGCAGGCGCTGGCGCGGGCGGCGTCGCCGGTGCACGTGTCGCCGGCCACGCGCGATCGATCGCTGGCCGAGGACTGGTTCCGTCGGTTCGAGGGCGCCGGGCTCGATGGTGTCATGGCCAAGCGCCTCGACGAGCCCTATCGCGCCGGCGAGCGGACGATGATCAAGGTGAAGCACGCGCGCACGGCCGACTGCGTGGTCGCCGGCTTCCGCTGGCACAAGAAGGGTCCTGGCACCATGGTGGGCTCGCTCTTGCTCGGCCTGTACGACGATCAGCACACGCTGCACCACGTCGGCGTGGCCGCCGCCTTCACCAATGCCGCGCGAAAGCAGCTCGTCACCGAGCTGGCGCCACTGCGCGACAAGGCCTTGCAGGACCATCCCTGGCGTGATTGGGCGGCGGCGCAAGAGGACGAGCACGGACAGCGACTGCCCGGCGCGACGAGCCGGTGGAATCGCGGCAAGGATCTGAGCTGGGAGCCGCTGCGGCCCGAGCGAGTGTGTGAGGTCGCGTACGACCACATGCAGGGCTCCCGCTTCCGACACGCCGCGCAGTTCCTGCGCTGGCGTCCCGACAAGCGTCCGCAAGACTGCCGTTACGATCAGCTGGACGTGACGCCGGCCTACGAGCTGGAACGCGTCTTCGGCGCCCGTGACCGCGGTCGCTCGCGCTCCGACGCACGCCACGGGTCGTAGTCGGGGCTCGGCGGTTCCTCGTCCGGACGCTCGGCGTCGGGGACGTGGCGCAGATTGACCCGGATGCGGGTCCACGTGGTCGAGCGCCCGCGCATCGAGTCGACGAGCACGTCGTCGACATGCAATCGCGCGGCGGCGGCCGGGTGACGCGCCTTCCAGCGTTCCAAGCCGGCGAGCGCATCCGCCTTGTCAGCCGCCTTCGCGACGGTGATGAGCGCCCGCGTCCCCTTCCGGCGCGACGGCGCCACGCGCGGTGGCTCGTCGCGTTGCTTCCTGTAGTGCGGCGGCCACGGAGCATCGCGGAGACCCGCCGCCTCCTGCGCCGCCGAAAGCTCGAGCAGCGAATCGAGCGATCCCGCCGCCGCGTCGATGCCGGCGGACGAATCGCCGCGCTCGGTGAACCGCGCCGGCGCGGTGGCCAGCGTGAACGCCGCCGGATCGCAGCCCGGCACCTCGTCCCACGCGAGCGGCATGGAGACTCGCGCATCGGGCGTCGGCCGCACCGACCACGCCGAGGCGACCGTCCGGTCCTTGGCATTCTGGTTGTAGTCGAGGAAGACACCGCGCCGCTCCTCCTTCCACCACTTGCTGCTCGCACGGTCGGGCGCCTGCCGTTCGACCTCGCGCGCCAGCGCCAGCGCCGCGCGTCGTACCTGGTCGAAGCTCCACCGGCGCTGGATGCGCACGTTCACGTGCATCCCGCGTGATCCGGACGTCTTGGGCCAGCCGCGCAGCCCGTGTTCACGCAGGACGTCGCCGACGAGGAGCGTCACGCTCACGACGTCCTGCCAGCTGACGCCGGGGCCGGGATCGAGGTCGATGCGCAGCTCGTCGGGATGCTCGAGGTCATCGGCGCGCACCGGATGCGGGTTGAGGTCGATGCAGCCGAGATTCACGATCCACAGAAGCTGCGCCGCGTCGCGGACGACGATCTCACGGGCTGTGCGTCCCGAGGGAAAGCGCAGCTCGACCGTCTCGACCCACCCGGGCCGCGACTCGGGCGCCCGCTTCTGGAAGAATGGCTGCCCCTCGGCGCCGTCCACGTAACGCTTGAGCACGATCGGCCGCCCCGCGACACCGCGGAGCGCGCCCTCGGCCACCGCCGCGTAGTACTTCACCAGGTCGAGCTTCGTGTAGCCGGCGTGAGGAAAGAACGTCTTGCCGGGGTTGCTGATCACGACCTCGCGACCGGCCACTTCCAGGAGGGCGTTTCCCATGGGGACAGTGTCGCTGCTTCGCCGGGCGCTGTCGATCCGGATCCTCGTCGTTCGATCTATTGCTGGAACGCGACCGTAAGATATCGAGGGAGGTTCATGATGCCGAAGGTGGCGCAGCGGATCAGCGTATGTCTCTGGTTCGATGATCAGGCGGAAGAGGCGGTGAAGTTCTATGTGTCGATCTTCGAGAACTCGAGGATCGGACACGTGGCCCGCTACGACGACGAAGGGGCCAAGGCCTCCGGCCGCCCGAGGGGCTCGGTCATGACGGTCGACTTCGAGCTCGACGGGCAGGCCTTGGTGGCGTTGAACGGCGGGCCGCTCTTCAAGTTCACCGAGGCGATCTCGCTCGTGGTGAACTGCGAGACGCAGGAAGAGGTCGACGCCTACTGGAAGAAGCTGTCCGCGGGCGGACAGGAAGTGCAATGTGGCTGGCTCAAGGACCGCTTCGGTCTCTCGTGGCAGATCGTGCCCACCGTCCTGCCCGAGATGCTCCGGGACAAGGATCCCGAAAAATCCAGACGCGCGATGGCGGCCATGCTGAAGATGAAGAAGATCGACATCGCGGCCTTGAAGAAGGCCTACGCCGGGTAGCGGCGGCGTTCGTCAGCGGTCGTCGACGGACTCTCCACGCGCGAGCCGGCCCAGCATCTC
>JBIOXS010000040.1:0-6167 GCA_044869815.1 Candidatus Rokuibacteriota bacterium
CGCGCGCTCGACGGGCCGCCCGTGCGTCTGCACTCCCCGCACCTTGGCCACGAGCCCGCGCGGGAAGACCTCGACGCGGTCGTCGGCGCCGAGCGCGCCGGCGGCGAGCGTGCCCGTCACGACTGTGCCGAACCCCTTGATGGTGAACACGCGATCGATCGGCAGCCGCGCCAGCTGCGCGGTCCCGCGCTCGGGGACGGTCGCCGCCAGCGCGCGCAGCGTCGCCCGGAGCTCGTCGAGACCGGCGCCGGTCTTGGCCGACACCGCCACGATCGGCGCCGCCTCGAGAAAGGTCCCGCGTACGAGGCCGGCCACGTCATCGCGGACCAGCTCGATCCAGTCGGCTTCCACGGTGTCGATCTTCGTCAGCACGACGAGGCCGGTACGAACGCGCAGCAGCGAGCAGATCGCCAGGTGCTCGCGCGTCTGCGGCATGACGCCCTCGTCGGCGGCGATGACGAGCATGGCGAGGTCGATGCCGCCGACGCCGGCGAGCATGTTCTTGACGAAGCGCTCGTGACCGGGGACGTCGACGATCTCGATCGTCAGGCCGTCGGCCTCCTCCAGGAACGCGAAGCCGAGATCGATGGTGATGCCGCGGGCTTTTTCTTCAGGCAGGCGGTCGGTGTCCGTCCCGGTGAGCGCCTTGACCAGCGAGGTCTTGCCGTGGTCGATGTGACCGGCGGTACCGACGACCACGTGCCGGCCGGCGCTCATGGGCGGGCGGCGACGACGGCGTTCGCGAGCGCGGTCACCTGGGCGGGCAGGACCGTGCGACAGTCGAGGAACAACCGGTCGTCCACGAGCCGTCCCACCACGGGTGGATCGCCGATGCGAAGGGCGGCGTCGAGGGCGCGCGCCGCCGCGTCGGTGGTGCCGAGCGACAGCCCCGCCGTCGGCAGCTCCACCGTCGGCAGCGCACCGCCGCCGACCTGCGAGCGCCCCTCGCTCACGCGCGCCCCGAGCCGCGTGGCCGTCTCGGCGCCGAGGGCGCGGAGCGCGCGCCGCGCCCGCGTCCGGATACTGGCCAGCGGCTCGGTCAGGAGTCGCAATGTCGGCACGGTCTCGCGCGCGGTGCCGGCATCGTAGGCGTTCAGGGTCGCCTCCAGGGCGGCGATGGTGAGCTTGTCGATGCGGAGCGCGCGGTTCCACGGGTTCTTCTTCAGACGCGAGACGATGGCGCGCTTGCCGACGACGATGCCGGCCTGCGGCCCACCGAGGAGCTTGTCGCCCGAGAAGGAGACGAGGTCCACGCCGGAGGCGACGACCTCGGGCACGGTCGGCTCGTACGGGAATCCCCAGGGCCGGAGGTCCATCAGCGACCCGGACCCGAGGTCTTCCATGACCGGGATTCCGCGCTCGCGGCCCAGCTCCGTGAGCTCGCGGCTGCTCACCTCGGCTGTGAAGCCGATCACGCGATAGTTCGAGGTGTGGACCTTCAGGAGGAGCGCGGTGTTCGGGCCGATCGCCTCCGCGTAGTCGCGCAGATGCGTGCGGTTGGTGGCGCCAACCTCGCGAAGGACGGCGCCGCTGCGCAGCATGATGTCGGGGATCCGGAACTCGCCGCCGATCTCGATCAGCTCGCCCCGCGAGACGACGACCTCCCGGCCATGCGCCAGCGTCTCCAGCGCGAGCAGCACGGCGGCCGCGTTGTTGTTGACGACCAGCGCGTCCTCGGCGCCGGTCAGGCGCTGCAGCAGCGCCTCGACGTGGCTGTAGCGCGAGCCGCGCTCCTTGCTCGCGAGGTCCAGCTCGAGATTCGAGTAGGCGGCCGCCACCGCGGTCACCCGCTCGCGCGCGAGATCGCTCAGGAGGGCGCGACCGAGATTGGTGTGCAGCACCACGCCGGTGGCGTTGATCACGGGCCGCAGCGAGAACAATCCGGCCTGCTGCGTCGCCGCCACCACCCGAGCCGCCAGCGTCTGCGCGTCCACCGGCGGCGTCCCCTGCTGCACCACGCGGCGCCGCTCGGCCTCCAGCGTCTCGCGGACGGTCGCCGTCAGTCGCGCCCGCGACAGGCCGGCCAGGCCGGGCTCGGCGGCCAGACGGCGCACGAGCTGATCGACGGAGGGTAGACGGCGGAGAGTGGCCGCGTCGTCAGCGCTCACCGAGGGCCGCCTCGACCTTCGCGCGGACCCGGGCGATGACTTCCTGTGCCTCCGCGCGCCACGCCTGCGCCGTCCACTTGCTGTCGGGCGGCTGCCCGCGGCGCACCGCGTCCTCGGTGAGTCCGCCCCAGAGCTCGTCGAGGTCTTCGGCGGTGAGCCCCTGGCCGCGCAGCGCACGGGTCCAGTCCGCCGCCAGCGCGTCGATGAGGCGATCACGCTCGGCGGCCAGGCGCCGGGCCTTGCGAATGAGGTCGGCGAGCCGTGACGCCACCGCTATTCCTTCACCAGATCGCGCACCGCGTCGATGAGGTTGGCCTCGAAGCGCCCCGTCGACGCGCACGCGTAGACGGGCGTGGGCTTCAGCTTGCCGGATGTGCCCTTGCGATGCGCCTGCGTGCGCATGCTCGAGTTGACCTGCACGCGCGTGGCGGGACCATCGGCCTCGGCGAAGACCGTGAAGGCGACCAGGGCCTCGCCCTCCAGGCGGTTCTCGCCGATGCGGCCGCAATCGGCGTACAGACCGATCGGGGTCACCACGTCGTCGGAGGCGATGACCCCGGAGTCGCGCGCGATGGCGCGCAGCGGCAGGTTCTGCTTGGCGAAGGCACGCACGAGCGCCGTCCACGTGCGGTCGTACGCCGCCGCCACCTCCGCCCGGTAGGGCGGCGGCGCCAGCGGCGAGATGTGCGCCCGAGCGCAACCGACCACGGACAGCAATCCCACCACCACCAGGCTACCGCGGGTGGTGATCGATCCCACGGTACGCCTTGATGAAGCGCTCGATGCGCGCGGCGTCGAAATCATCGAGCGTCTCGAGCCGCGTCCACGCCGTGAGCGCGATCCGGCTCTTCATCGTGGGGTACGGCGCGAGGACGACGTAGCGATCATGGCGGCGCACGATGCCGGCCAGCTTCTCGGCCAGCTCGGGGCACTCGCAGTTGTACTGGACCATCACGCCGCCATCCTCGAGGTTGTGGACCTGGAGCTCGTTGGCGATGGGCTTGGTGTGCACGCCCCACGGGGCGATGTACGGAAGATGCGGGCCGGACGTCGGAGGCGTCGAGTTGTACGGCTCGTGCGGCTCGCTCACCGTCTGCACGTGGAGATTTCCCTGGCTGGGGAACTTCTGGCCGGGCAAGTCGGCCTGCGCACGATAGGCGAAGTAGCCGACGAGGACGGCGATGACCACGGCACCGGCGATGGCGGCGCCCTTCGTCCAGCGCCGCCGCTCGCGGCGTCCGCGGCGCGACGTCTGATCGTGTCTCGTCATGCTTCCGCGTCTCTCCTGTGGCGGAAGCGTGTGGGAGTCGAACCCACCTCCAGCTTGTCTAGAGCCGGACACCGGATTTGAAGTCCGGGAGGCCCACCGGGTTCCTAGACGCTTCCGAAGCCTTCCGAGTGTACCATCCGGCATCGTGGATCCTGACGGGGGCCTCGCGGCTTCACCGTGGCGCCTCGGCGGGCTGTCGCCGGCCGTCCTCGCGCGGCAGGTCTACGCCCGCCTCCTGCAGCACGACGTCTTCGATCGCGCGGCGAGCCTCTCGTACTACTTTCTGTTCGCCCTGTTCCCCACGCTCCTGTTCCTCACCGCGCTGCTCGGCCTCTTGCCGATTCCGAAGCTGATGGACCGGCTGCTCGACTACATCACGCGCATGCTGCCCGGCGACGCGGCATCGCTCCTCACCCGGACGCTGGCGGAAGTCGTCAAGGGCGCCCGCGGCTCGCTGGTGTCGATCGGCGTGCTGGCGGCGCTGTGGGGCGCGGCCAGCGGGATGATGTCCATCCGGACGGCGCTCAACGTCGCCTGCGACGCGCGCGACCGGCGGCCGTGGTGGCGTCAGCGGCTCGATGCCGTCGCCCTCACCGTCTGGTTCTCGCTCTTCACGCTGCTCGCCCTGGTGCTCCTCGTGTTCGGCGAGCGCGTCGGAGACGCGGTGGCCGGAGCGCTCGGCGTCGGCGCCGTCTTCACGCGGGCCTGGAACATCGCCCGCTGGCCGTTGACCCTGCTCCTGGCGCTGCTCGGCATCACCCTCGTCTACCATTTCGCGCCCGCCGTCCGGCAACGCTGGCACTGGGTGACGCCGGGAAGCGCCTTCGCGCTGATCGGGTGGCTGCTGGCGTCGTACGGCCTGCGCCTCTACGTCGGCTACATCGGCAACTACAACGCGACCTACGGCTCGATCGGCGGCGTGATCTTGTTGATGCTCTGGCTCTACCTCTCGAGTCTCACGTTGCTGATCGGCTCCGAGATCGACGCGCTGGTGCGGGCGACGCGGCCTCCCGACCGGGCGACCCGCCGCTCACGATGACGGCGGCTAGCGACGCCCGCCGGCGAGCGGCGGGAACATGTCGATCACGTCGCCTGCCCGAAGACGCGCGTCGGCCTCGACATTCGTGCCGTTCAGCAGCAGGACGCAGTCGAGCTCCGGCGGAATCCCGAGGCGGCGTGTGACATCGGCGATGGTCGCGCCGTCGGGGAGGTCGAGGACGGCCGTGCCCGCTTTGCCGTCCGAGGGAAGGAACTGGATGAGGGTGGCGAAGAGCCTGACTTCGACGGTCACCTGAACCCGCCCTGTCCGTCGTTCTCGACGGAGGGGCGGGTGGCGACGCGCAAGCGGTCGCCGGGACGGATGCGGGCCTGCCGCTCGAGACTGTTCCAGCGCAGCAGGTCGCCGACGGAGACGCCGTACTGCTTGGCGATCGAGCTCACCGTATCCCTGGGACGCACGACGTGGACGTCAGCGCGCGCGGCAATACGCGACACCTTGCCGCTCGTCGCCGCGAGCGCGGGTGCTGGCCGGCGCGGCGCCAGCGCCGTCAGCACCGCATCCGAGGCGCCCGCGGGAACACGAAGCTCCCACGTCCGGCCGGGCGGCGTAACCGCGCGGACGAGCACGCGATTGAGCGACCGGATGACAGGAAATGGGACGGACGCCGAGCCGGCGAGGCGCCGCAGATCGGTGCCCGGCGGCACTTTGACGATCTCGACGGCCACCGGCTCGGCGTCATCGAACTCGAAGCCATACCGGTCGGGGTCGCGGGCGATCACCGTGACGGCGTGGATCTGCGGAACGAAGTCCTTGGTCTCCCGCCGGAGGTACTTCGAGTCGGCCAGCGTCCAGAAGTCGGACGATCCGGTCTTCTGCATGGCCCGGATGACCTTCATCTCGCCGGCGTTGTACGCCGCCTGCGCCAGCGACCAGGAGCCGAACTGAGCGTGGAGATCGCGAAGGTAGGCGGCGGCGGCCACGGTTGACTTGTGGGCGTCGTACCGCTCGTCGACCCAGCTGTCGACGCGGAGCCCGTACCGGCGCGCGGTGCCGGCCATGAACTGCCACATGCCCTTCGCTCCCGCGCGCGACACCGCGTCCGGCTTGAACCCGCTCTCGATCATGGCCGTGTAGGCCAGATCCTCGGGGAGGCCACGCCCCCGGAGGATCTCGCGGATCATGCCCAGATATTGGCCCGACCGACTGACCCAGAGACTCACGATCTCGCGGCGCTTCCCTGTGAAGAGATCGAGGAAGTACTGGACCTGGGGCGTGACGACCACGGGATAGGATGGAGCCTCGACGACGGCCGGACGGTACGGGAGTCGACTCCCGGCGGCGAACGCTTCGGCCCAGGCATCGGGCAGGTCGGCATCGATCGCGACAGCCTGCGGCGCTTCAGGCTTGGAACCGAAATCGGATACGCCGGGTTCACCCCCGGAAGGCGGCTCGGGGTCGGTCGACATGACGGCGGCGGCAGTCGGTGATCCGCTGAACTCGACTTGAGGAAGCGGCTCCGCGGCGCCGCGCGCGGACGCGCTCAGCACCAAAACAAGCGAGAAACCCAGCGTCGCGACGCGTAAATGGGCTCGAATCGCCATAGAAGGGGAAAGCTTGGTCATTTTTACCATGCTTGGCGGGTCGGGTCAAATGTTGGCCCGGACGGCCGGAGCAAGTAGATGCACGGCGGCGTTCAGTCAAGTAACTTGAACGCTTAGGAGGAGCCGGTCGCGGCCGTGGGCAGTCAACCTATTACCTGGAGGACTTCCGTGAAGAGACTGTTTGCTGT
>JBIOXS010000041.1:0-3137 GCA_044869815.1 Candidatus Rokuibacteriota bacterium
CACCGACGCACGGCGATTGAGCGCCTTGTAACTCGGCAGGTGCAGGCGGTGCCAGCCAACGCGACAGGAGCGGAGTTGCACCGTGACTAGCACCAACGAGAGGCGTCAAAATCAACCCGATGCGGAAGTGATTAGGAATAGTGGTGAGCCGTGTGGGACTCGAACCCACGACCCCCTGATTAAAAGTCAGGTGCTCTACCATCTGAGCTAACGGCTCGCGGCAGTGATTCTACGCGGTTGTGACGCCCGAGCAACGGCCCGCGCGGCGTGGCCAACGCGATCTGGCGATGAGAGAGGTCGCTATGCCTACCGCGCGAACGGGACGGCGCCGGCGTTCACCAGGACCCAGCCGAACGTTCCCGGCACGACCTCGCGGAGCACCCAGCGCACCGGGTAGTAGTAGCCGGCGGTGGTCTGCGCCGCCCAGAAGCCGGGCTGGTAGAGCACCTGCTCGTTGGCGATGACCGGCTGCGGCGGCATCCACACCCAGCGCACGAACTGCCCGTACGGCGTCGGAATGCCGAACCACGGCATCGTGGGGTGCGGGTTGTTGATCGTGTCGCCGGGATTGGAGGGGTTGCCCGGCGCCGTCGTGGGCGCCGGAGCCTGCGCAGCGGCCACCACGGGCCCGAGCACCTGCGCGACGAGCACGACGGCGATCCAGCGGCGCATCACGGCCGTAGCATAGTACACGCGTCGGGCGGTGTCACATGATGCTCGCGCGAACCGATGGGTACCAGCGCAGCAGTGGCGAGTTCTCGCAGAGGATCGTCTCGGTGCGCTGGGCGCCCGTCGAGATCAGGCAGAACGGGACGCCGATCAGCTCCTCCAGGCGCTCGAGGTACCGCCGCGCCTTCGCGGGCAGATCGACCTCGTTCTTGGCGCCGACGGTCGAGCTCATCCAGCCCGAGATCTCCTCGTACACCGGCTCGACGGCGGCCATGGCCGTCTGCTCCTCGGGCAGCTCCGTGATGATCTCGCCGCGGTAGCGATAGCCGACGCACACCCTGACGGTCTCGCACTGGTCGAGGACGTCGAGCTTGGTGAGGGCGACCGTGTCGAAGCCGTTGATGCGAACGGCGTAACGGGCCACCACGCCGTCGAACCAGCCGCAGCGCCGGGGCCGGCCGGTGGTGGCGCCGTACTCGTTGCCGCGCGCGCGGATCGTCTCGGCCAGCTTGCCGGCCATCTCCGTGGGGAACGGGCCGCCGCCGACCCGCGTCGAGTACGCCTTGGCGACGCCGAGCACGCCGTGGATCTTCGTCGGCGGCACGCCGGTGCCGGTGGCGGCGCCGCCGGCCGTGGTCGACGAGGAGGTGATGTACGGGTAGGTGCCGTGATCGATGTCGAGCATCGTGGCCTGCGCGCCCTCGAAGAGCACGGAGTAGCCGCTGTCGATCCAGCGATGCAGGAGGAGCGCGGTGTCGGTGATGTACGGCGCCAGCCAGCCGGCGTAGCGCAGGTACTGGTTCAGGATCTCGTCGACGGTGAACGTCTGCGCATCGTAGATCTCGCGCAGCAGGCGGTTCTTCTGGGCGAGGTTGAACTCAAGCTTCTCGCGGAACAGCCGCTCGTCCAGGAGATCAGCCATGCGGATGCCGACGCGCGCGGCCTTGTCGACGTACGCGGGGCCGACGCCCTTGCCGGTGGTGCCGATGCGCCGGGAGCCGAGCTTGGCTTCCGAGGCGCGGTCCAGCGCGGGATGGTACGGCATGATGATGTGCGCGTTCTTCGAGATATAGAGATTGCCGTCCAGGGTGACGCCGCGCTGCACGAGCGACTCCATCTCCTCGATGAGCGAGCCGGGGTCGATGACGACGCCGCAGCCGATCACGCAGCGGCAGCCGTTGTGCAGGATCCCGGACGGAATCGTGTGGAGGACGTATTTCTCGCGGCCGACCACCACCGTGTGGCCGGCGTTGTTGCCCCCCTGGAAGCGCACGACCACGTTGACGTGGGGCGTGATGACGTCCACCACCTTGCCCTTGCCCTCGTCTCCCCACTGCGCGCCGATCACGACGATGTTAGGCATCCCGCTGACCTCCCAGCTCCCCGAAGTACTTCGCCGGATCCGCGAGCACGTCCGCGACCGGCGCCTTGCGCTCGCCGCCCTGCTTCAGATCGAGCACCATCAGCTCAGCCGCCTCGGACCGCGGGCTGCCGACGACGAGCACGTGGCGCACCCGCTGCGCGCGCGCGTAGTCGATCGACTCGTCCAGCCCACGGCTGATGATATCGCGCGCCACCGAGGCGCCGAGATCGCGCAGCCGGCGCGCCAGCGACAGCGCCGCCGTCTTCTCGCGAGTGAAATCGATGATGAAGAAGTCCGGGCCGGGCAGCTCCACCGTCACGCGCTGTGTCTCCATGATCGCGAGCGCGCGCGCCACGTCGAAGGCGAATCCGACGGCCGGACAGTCGTACCCGAAGCGGGCCAGCATGTCGTCGTACCGGCCGCCGCCGGCGATGGACGCGCCGAAGCCCGCGATGTACGCCTCGAAGTAGAGTCCCGAGTAGTAGTCGAAGCCGCGGACCTCGCCGAGATCGAGCAGCACGGACTCCGCCAGCCCGTAGATCTTCAGCAGCCGGTACACCTCCGCCAGGTTCGCGAGCGCCCGCCGCGCCCGCTCCGTGCGCGCATACCTGGCCGCACGCTCCAGCACGATCTCGCGACCGAAGAGCGTGGGCAGCGCCAGCAGCGCCTCCGCCACCTCGGCGGGCGGCGCCAGCTCCTGGACCAGGCGCGCCAGCGTGGAGGCGTCCTTGCGCGAGAGCGCCTCGCGGATCTCGCCGCGCTTCGCCGTGTCGGACGTCACTTCTTCGAGCAGCCCCCGGAAAAAATCCGGGTGGCCGAGATCGATCTGGAACCGGTCGAGCCCGAGGGCGCGCAGGCCCTCGATGGCCATCGCGATGATCTCGACCTCCGCCTCCGGCTTCTCGAGCCCGATCAGCTCCACGCCCGCCTGATAGAACTCGCGATAGTGCGAGACGCGGGGCTCGTCGTAGCGGAACACGTTGGTGATGTATGCCAGCCGTACGGGCTTCGGCTCGTCGCGCAGGCGCGTGGCCACCACGCGCGCGATCTGCGGCGTGATGTCCGCGCGGAGCGCCAGCATGCGGCCCGTCTCGCGGTCGACGAA
>JBIOXS010000042.1:0-28284 GCA_044869815.1 Candidatus Rokuibacteriota bacterium
CGCCCGCCGCCGACTCGTGTATCACAAGCCGGACGCTGACCGCGGCCCGGCGCGGTCGTAGACTGGCCCAGGAGGCGGCCATGGCGGAAGCCATCACGCGACGACGCTTCACGATCGAGGAATATCACCGGATGGGCGCGGCCGGGATCCTCGGCGAGGACGAGCGTCTGGAGCTGATCGCCGGTCATATCGTCGTGCGGGAGCCCATCGGCTCGCGCCACGCGGGAACCGTCGATCGGCTGACCCGCCTGTGGACGTCGCGCCTCGGCGAGCGCGCGATCGTGCGTGTGCAGAATCCCGTGGTGCTGCCCCATGAGGCCTCCGAGCTGCAACCGGATGTGATGCTGCTGGCACCGCGCGCGGACTTCTACGTGGCGGGACATCCCACGCCGGTCGACGTCCTGCTGCTGATCGAAGTCGCTGACACGAGCCTGCTCCTCGATCGTCGCGTCAAGATGCCGCTCTACGCGCGCGCCGGCATCCGCGAAGCCTGGCTCTGCGACCTCACCACGGGCCGGGTGGACGTGCATCGAGACGCGACGGCCGGCCGCTATGCGAGCCTCCGAACGTTGACGGCGGCGCAGCAGTTGACCGTGCTGGCCTTCCCCGATGTCTCGCTGACCGTCGCCGAGCTCCTCGGCCACGCGTGATTATGGTTTTGAGACACGGTTGGCGAGGACGCCGATCCGCTCGACCTCCGCTTCCATCTTGTCGCCGGCCTTGAGGAACTTGCCGAGGGCGGCGCCGACGCCCTCGGGCGTGCCGGTGGCGATCACGTCGCCGGGCAAGATGGTGAAGCCCTGCGACAGCACCGCGATGCACTCGTCCACGGGAAAGATCATCTTCGAGGTGTGACTCGACTGCCGGGTCTCGCCGTTGATTCGCATGGCCACCGCGAGCGTCTGAGGGTCGGGGAACTCGTCGGCGGTCACGAGCACCGGACCCATCGGGCAGAACGTGTCCATCGACTTGCCGTGGAACCACTGCTGATGACGCTTCTGCACGTCGCGGGCGGTGACGTCGTTGATGATGGTGTAGCCGAACACGTGCTCGAGCGCGCGCTCGCGGGCGACGTCCTTGCCGGCGGTGCCGATGACGACGGCCAGCTCGACTTCGTAGTCGAGCTCCTTGGTCGCCGCGTGGTGGATGACCTTGCCGCCCGGTCCCACCACCGTCTCCGGCGCCTTGGTGAAGTAGACGGGATGCGCCGGCGCTTCCGCCCCACGCTCGGCCGCGTGCTCCTTGTAGTTGCGGCCGAGGCAGAAGACGTTCCGCGCCGGCCGCGGGATCGGCGCCCCGAGCCGCACCTTGTCGGCGGCTGCTCCGAGCTTGCGCTCCGTGATCGCGCCGACGCCGTCGCGCTTCAGCACGGCCTCGCCGTGCGCCAGCGCCTCGCGAGCCATCGTCAGCGCCTCGGGGCCGCCGCGCACCAGATCGAGCATCGTCTTCGGGATGCCGCCCCGGCCGCGCCGGACGGTGCCACGCTCGCGTGCGAGATCGGTTGCGAGGGCGCCGAGGTCGAGGACGGCGTCGGCGACCAGCGCGCCGACTCTCGGCTTGGACGAGCCCTTCCGGAAGGTCACCAGACGCATTACACTCTCCCCTTCAGCAGCACCACCAGCACCCGTGCCGCGTACTCCCACTTTCGAGCGCCGGCTCCGCCGGCGCAATCCTATTCCGAGGGGGAGGCATAGGAGGGGGCCGTCGAGGCCCCCTCCTAGTGAGTTCGTTCGGGCAGCGTGAGCCCGCGCTCTTCCGCCATGCGCTCGAGCTCCTGGGGCAGCGCGAAGCGGACGTCCTCCTCCACGACGTGCACCTCGCGCACCGCCACGCCCTGTCCGCGCAGCCGCTCGACGGCCTCCGAGACGAGCATTTCCGGCGTCGAGGCGCCGGCAGTGATGCCCACGCGGCGGGCGCCGGCCAGCCAGTCAGGCTTGATGTCGTTGACGTCGTTGATCAGGTGCGCGCGCGTGCCGGCCATCTGCGACACCTCGACCAGCCGGTTGGCGTTCGAGCTGTTGGCGGCGCCGATGACCAGGAGCACGTCGACGTCCCCGGCGAGCCGCTTGACGGCGGCCTGGCGATTCTGGGTGGCGTAGCAGATGTCGTCGCGCGACGGCCCCACGATGCGCGGAAACTTGCGGCGAAGCGCCTCGATGACGTCGCGGGTGTCGTCGACGGACAGGGTCGTTTGGGTGAGATAGGCGATCTTGTCCGGGTTCGGCACGTCGAGCGTGTCGACCTCCCGCGCGCTGTCGATGACGACGATGCGCTCGGGCGCTTCGCCGAGGGTGCCGATCACCTCGTCGTGGTCCTCGTGGCCGATCAGCACGATCGTGTAGCCCTCGCGCGCGTAGCGCACCGCCTCCAGATGCACCTTGGTCACGAGCGGGCACGTGGCGTCGACGACGCGCAGCCCCCGCCGCAGCGCCTCCTCCCGGACGGCCGGCGAGATCCCGTGCGCGCTGAAGATGACGGTGGCGTCGTCCGGGACCTCGTGCAGCTCGTCGACGAAGATGGCGCCCTTGGCGCGGAGCGATTCGACCACGTGGCGGTTGTGCACGATCTCCCGGCGGACGTAGACGGGCGGCCGGCACACCGAGAGCGCGAGCTCCACGATGTCGATGGCGCGCTCGACGCCCGCGCAGAAGCCGCGCGGGCCGGCCAGCAGGATCTCGGCGATGGGCTCAGTCAACGTGGGCTCCTCGTCAGAAAAAGAGTGAGAGGCCGAGAACGGCGACATTCGACTCGAATCCGCGATTGGGCCGGCTGGTGTTGCCGTTGGAGACGTGCTGCCAGCGATAGCCGGCGTAGGCGGCGGCGCGGTCGGTGAGGAACACGGAGGCACCGGCGCCGCCGAAGATGAGAAAGGCGAACCGCGAGCGGATCTCGGGCAGGCTGAGATCCGTGCCGCCGGCCGATCCGGCCAGCTCGACGTACGGCACCACGCGGCCGAGGGCGAGGAAGTGATAGCGCGCGACCGCCGACAGTCCCGCCCAGAACCGCCGTTGCGGCGTGACGTACCGCTGGTACATCGGCTCGAGACCGATCTCGAAGGCGCCGTAGAACGGCGAGCCCTTGCCGGTCGTGTCCCAGGGCAGCCAGCCAAACCGGAGGCCGGCATTCCAGAACTCGAGCGCGCTGAAGTCCATGTTGTCTTCCAGGTCGAGCTGCCAGCCATACGCGCCCTCGCCGGAGAGCACGAACCTGCCCTTGCCGAACGTCCCCTCGGGATCGAAGGCGGCGGCAGGAGTCGATGCGAGGAGCGCCAGGGCGCAGAGCGCCGCCAGCGCGGTCAGCCTACTGTTCATGGCTCGATGAGCACCTTCAGCGCCTCGCCCCTCGCCATCAGCGCCAGCGCGCTTGGCACGTCGCCGAGGCCGAGGGTGTGGGTCAGCAGCCCATCGGGCTTCACCATGCCCATCTCGAGCGCCTCGATCGCCTGCCGGATGAGCTCGGGGGTATGGTGGAACGCGCCGACCAGCGTGAGCTCCTCGTAATGCGCGCGGTGCGTATTGACGTTCACGGATGTTCCGGGCGCGCAACCCCCAAAGAATACCACGCATCCTCCGCGACCCACCGCGGCCATGGCCTGCTCCCACACCTCCGGCCGGCCGGTGGCGTCGATGGCGACGTCCGCACCGCGGCCACCGGTCATGGCGCGCAGGTCGCTCACCACGTCGCCGCTGGCGGTGGCGTCCACGCACTCCGCCAGGCGCAGGGCGCGCACGCGGTCGAAGCGCCAGCCGGCCTTGCCGACCACGATCACGCGGCACTTGCGCGCGCCGGCGACCATGGCGAGCAGGCAGCCCAGCGGCCCGTGGCCGAAGACGACCACCGTCTGGCCCTTCTCGACGCGCGCGCGCTCGACGCCGAGCATCGCGCACGCCAGCGGCTCGGCGAACGCAGCGCGCGCCGCCGGCGTCCGGGCCTCGATCCGCACGACGTTGCGGCCGACCAGCCGCGGCGGCAGCGCGATGTACTCGCCATACGCGCCGTTGACGAACAGCAGGTCCTCGCACAGGTTCGGCCGCCCGGCCAGGCACAGCGCGCACTCGCCGCACGGCGCCGAGTTGGCGACGGCGAGGCGGTCGCCCTCGGCCAGGTGCTTGACGCCCGCGCCGACGGCGGTGACCGTCCCCGCGAACTCGTGGCCGAAGACGGTCGGCACGCGCGGGATCATGACCGGATGGCCGCGGCGCAGCGTCTTCACGTCGGTGCCGCACGTCAGGGCGGCGTCGATCCGCAGCACGACCTCGCCCCGCGCCGGCGTCGGAACCGCCACTTCCTCGAAGCGCAGGTCACCGGGGCCGTGAAAGACGACCGCGCCCATGGTGGCGCTCATGGCGTCACGTACACCTTCAGCGCCTCACGCGTGCGCATGAGCTCGACCCCCTCGGCCAGTCGGGCGAGCGGCAGCCGGTGGCTGATGAGCCCGCCCACGTCGACCTTGCCGGCCGCGATCAGCCAGAACGCGCGCGCCAGCGTCGCCGGGGACGATGAATACGTCGCGGTGACCGTCAGCTCGCGATGATAGAGCGTCGCCAGCGGCATCGGCAGGGCCGCCCCGTCGCCGCCGGCGAAGTAGTGGACGGCGCCGCCGTCGCGCAGCGTCTCCGCCGCCCACGGCAGCACGGCTGCGCCGCCCCCGGTCACGACGACGTGGTCGGCGCCGCGGCCCTCGGAGAGCCGGCGCGCGAGCGCGGGGCCGTCCGCCGGTCCGGCGGCTTCGATCCCGAAGCGGTGAGCGAGCGTCAGCCGGGCGCCGTCCTGATCGACACCGACGACGCCGGCCCCGGCGCGACGCACGAGCTGCGCGAACAGACAGCCGATGGAGCCGAGCCCGACCACGACCACCGTATCGCCGGGCTGCACGCGCGCGCGCTCCACCGCACGCAGACAGCACGCCAGCGGCTCGACGAACGTGGCCTCCTCGTCGCTGAGATGCTCGGGCACCCGGAAGGTGGCGCCACGCACGTTGGCGGCCGGCACGCGGACGTACTCCGCGAAACCGCCCGGATCGAGCTGGCTCCGCTTGAACTCGCGGCACATCGACTCGCTGCCACGCCGGCAGTAATGGCAGTCGCCGCAGGGCACGTGATGGGCCACCACCACCCGGTGGCCGCCGGCGAAACCGGCGACGCCCTCGCCGACGTCGACGACGTCGCCGACCACCTCGTGGCCGAAGACGGCGGGGGCGCGGGTGGCCGGGTCGACGATCTTGGCGATGTCCGAGCCGCAGAGGCCGCAGCCGCGCACCTTCACGAGCAGCTCGCCGGGGCCGATGGCGGGGCGGGGCCACTCCCCGGCGTCGACGCGACCGGCGCCCTGAAAGACGGCCGCCTTCACCGCGCGACCCTCGCCCCGGCCCAGCAGCGCAGCGCGATCGCCGCCTTGCGCCGGGCCGGCAGCGTCACCCGCTCGTCGAAGACGCGAAAGCGGCGCGCCTCGATCTCCTCCAGCAGCGCGTAGTAGATGCGACCCATGATCTCGGCGGGGACGAGGGGGCGCGCGTCCACGGACGGAAAGGCGGCACGAGCGTCGGCATAGAACCCGCGGGCGCGCGCGGCCTGGTGCGCCATCAGCGCCACGAAGGCGTCACTATAGCGGCCGGCGCGGAGATCCTCGTTGGTGACGCCGAACCGTCGGAGATCCGTCTGCGGGACGTAGACCCGCCCGTTGCGCGCGTCGGCGCCGACGTCGCGGATGATGTTCGTGAGCTGGAGCGCCATGCCGAGGCTCACCGCGTACTGCCGCGCCCGCGGGTCGGTGTAGCCGAAGATCTCGATGCAGCACAGCCCGACCGCGGAGGCCACGCGATAGCAGTACGGATCGAGGTCTTCCGCCGTCTCGTAGGTGGCGTGCGTCAGGTCCATCTCGCAGCCGTCGACGATGGCTTCGAGGGCGGCCCGCGGCAACCCGAAAGCGCGCACGGCGGCGGCGAGCTGTCGCGCGATCGGGTGCTCCACCGCGCCCCCGTCGTAGCAGCGGACGATGTCCGCGCGCCAGCGCGCCAGGCCCGCACGCTGGGCGCTCGGGTCGCTGCCGAGATCGGCGATGTCGTCGACGGTGCGGCAGAAGGCGTAGACGGCGTAGAGCGCGTCGCGGCGACGCCTCGGCAGCGCGAGGAAGGCGAAGAAGAAGTTCGAGCGGCTCCTGCGGGTGACCCGCGAGCTCAGGCTGGCGAGGCTCACACCGACACCCGGGCCAGCCGCGCGTAGCCATGGGCGGCGAACCACTCCACCGCGTCCCGCAGCGCCACGCGCACGTCGGTCTGCGGCAGGCCGAGCTCGCGAATCGCCTTGGCGGGGCTGAAGTACATGCGCTTCTTCGCCATGCGCACGGCGGTGAGCGGCACCCGCGGCGTGGTGCCGGTCAGCCGGGCCACCGCCTCCATGCAGGCCGCGCCGCACCAGGCCACCGCATACGGCACCCGCACGCGCGGCGGCCGCCGGCCCGTGAGCTCGGAGAGCACGGTGCCGATCTCGGCAAGCGACAGGTTCCCGCGCGCCGCGCCCAGGATGTACGTCTCTCCCACGCGGCCGCGCTCGGCCGCGAGCACGTGTCCCTGCGCGACGTCGCGCACGTGGACCAGGTTGAGCCCGGTGTCGAGCGTCGCGAACATCCGGCCGGCCATGAAGTCGACGATCATCTGGCCGGTCGGCGTCGGCTTGACGTCCCAGGCGCCGATGGGCGCCGACGGATTGACGATCACGACGGGCAGCCCGCGCCGCGCGAGCTCGCGCGCAACCTGCTGGCCGAGGAACTTCGACGTCTTGTAGGGCCCCACCATGTCGGCGAGTGAGACCGGAGTGTCTTCTGTGCCCGGCGTTCCGTCGCTGGGAATGCCGAGCGCTCCGACGGTCGACGTGTAGACGACGCGCCGCGCGCCGGCCGACCCCGCGGCCTCGAGGATCGCCCGCGTGCCCTCGACATTGACCCGGTGAAGGGCCGTCGGGTCGGGCGCCCACAGCCGATAGTCCGCGGCCACGTGATAGACGGTGTCGACACCGGCGCATGCGCGCACGAGGGAGTCCGGCGCGAGTAGATCACCCTCGACGATCTCGACCTTCACGCCGTCGAGCGCGCGGCGATCGCCGCCGGGACGCGCCAGCACCCGTACGCTGGCGCCGGCGCTGACCAGCTCGCGGGCGAGGTTGGCGCCGACGAAACCCGTGCCGCCGGTGACCAGCGCGTCCATCACGCCTGCCGCGCCAGCGTGGCCAGCGCCCCGGCCACGCTCTTCAGCGCCGCCTCCGTTCCCGCTCGCAGCTCCACGAGGTCGGTGAACGCGGCGCCGCGCGCGAGCGCGGCCGTCACCGCGCGCAGGGGCCGCACGCGTCCGTCGTCGCCGACGGACGCCGCCAGCGCGGCGGGGACACCACGCTCGGCGCCGTCGGAGACCCCGCGGACCACCGCACACGGGATCCCACGCTGCGCGGCCCAGGCGAGGACGTGCGCCGACTCCATGTCGACCGCACGCGCGCCGGTCTCCAGCCACAGCCGTGACTTCTGCGCGGGCGTCTCGACCACCTCGGCCACCGTCAGCAATGTCCCGGCCGCGGGGAGGTGGCGGAGCGAGGCGGCCGTCCAGCGTTGCCCGGCGGCGTCCACGACCACCTCGGGCACGACGAGATCACCGGCGCCGAGGCCGGGGGCCACGGCGCCGCACGTCCCCGCCGCGATCACGATGTCGAACCCGCCGAGCTCCGCGGCGCGGGCGCGCAGATGGGACGCCCGGAGACCGACACAGGCGATCTCGAGCGCGCCGCCGCCGAAGTGCGGCCAGGAGGACTGCCGCAGGCGTCCCAGACCGAGGTGACGGGCCAGCCCGCGCGCCTCGACGTCGACGGCGGTGAGAACGAGGACGCGCGTCACGCGCCCGAAGCGGGCTGGCTCGCCTTCACCGCTTCCCGGCTGCGCAGCCAGGCCGCGTAGGAGTTGCCCGCGGCGGTATCCCGACCGGTGAAGCGGATCGACGTGATCTCGGCGTACGGGATGGTGACGGCGGCGCCGCCGTCACGCGCGAACATCTGCACGAACGGGTCGCGCGCTTCCCGGTCACGATTGAAGAGATAGCCGACGAGCTCGCGTCCGTCGCGGCGGACGACGGTCACGTCGCCGCGGTAGTCGAAGGCGCGCTCCACCACGAAGTCGAGATCGGGGCCGTCGACCATCCCCGGATCCCACCCCTCGAGGCTGCGCTCGTGGTCCCAGCTCATCAGAGCTTGCCGGTCACGGTGGCGGCCACCGTGGCCTTGAGGCCCTTCCAGGAGCTGAAGGCGTAGTTGACGGCGGTCGGCTCGTATCCGCAATGCACCATGCAGTCCTTGCACTTCTCGTTGCCGCTTCGGTGCCCGTAGTGCTCCCAGCGCGTCGTCTCCATGAGCTCCTGGAACGAGGCCGCGTAGCCCTCCTGGAGCAGATAGCACGGGCGCTGCCAGCCGAACATGTTGTAGGTGGGGTTGCCCCACGGCGTGCACTCGAAGTCGTGCTTGCCCATCAGGAACTGGAGGAAGAGCGGAGACTGGTTGAACTTCCAGCGGCGCTTCGGATTGCTCAGCATCTTGCTGAAGAGCTCGTTCGTCTTCTGGCGACGCAGGAAGTGCTCCTGGTCGGGAGCCTTGGAGTAGCTGTAGCCCGGCGACAGCATCATGCCTTCGACGCCGAGGTCCATCATCTCGTCGAAGAACATCTGCATGCGCATCGGGGACGCGCCGTCGAACAGCGTGGTGTTCGTGGTGACCCGGAACCCCCGCCGCAGCGCCTCGCGGATGCCCTCGACCGCTTCATCGAAGACGCCCTCGCGGCACACGGCCTCGTCGTGCTCGGGCCGCAGACCGTCCATGTGGACGCTGAACGACAGGTATGTCGAGGGCTCGAACACTCCGGCCTCGAGCTTGTCCTTCAACAAGATGGCGTTCGTGCACAGGTAGACGTACTTGCGCCGGGCCACCAGCTCCTTCACCAGCGGGCCGATGTCCGGGTACATCAGCGGCTCACCGCCCGGGATCGAGACCATCGGCGCGCCGCATTCCTCCACGGCCGCCAGGCATTGCTCCACGCTCAGGTGCTTCTTGAGGACGTGGGCGGGGTACTGGATCTTGCCGCACCCGGCGCACGCGAGGTTGCACCGGAACAGCGGCTCGAGCATGAGGACGAGCGGATATCGGCGTCGGCGCTTGAGCTTCTGCCTCAGGACATAGGTGGCGACGGTCCACATCTGTGAGGCCGGAACACTCATGCCTTCTGACTCTCCATCTCGGCCCACCGGAGCGGCCGCCGTCTGAGCGTCAATACCAGGCCAGCGACCGTGGCGTGGAGCACGCATCCGACAGCCAGCAGCACCCACTCGCCGATCCAGGCGGTCACCGCGAGGTTGAAGCCGAGCACCGCGTAGTATAACGCCATTCCACCGATGGGTTTGTGACCGAAGGGGCTCCGCTGGCCGCTTCCATATATATAGCCACCGATGGCGACCATCCCGACCAGCATCCACCCGGCGAAATTCGACAGCGGGACGCCGAAGTACACGCCGCCGTTCGGGTAATAGAAGATCTGACCGAGAAACCAGCGGTCGCCCCGCACGGCGACCGGATCGATGACGACGTCCAGCAGCATCATGAAGGCGCCGCCCAGAACAGTGGTCGCCAGCGGCGACGTGGCGCGCCCCAGCGAGCCGCGCGCCATGCAGAAGGCGGCATAGGCGAGGAAGGAAAACGACAGCGCGTCCATGAACGGCACATCGGCGATGAACAACTCCCGCCCCCGAGTGGCGCCCGTGTACACGTACAGGCCGAACGGCACTCCGGTGCGCGTCGACGCGAACTCCGACACCCATGCGACGAGCCAGACCCACGCACCGAACGCGAGCGCGCGGCGCCAGCCGAGATCGATCGCGCCGACGATCAGGTAGCACGCGAGGAACGCGAAGACGTACGGACGGAGCGCGAGCGTGCCGAGGACGATGTCCATGTGTTGCTAAGCCGATGTACATGCTACCATTTAGCGTCGTGACGGCTCTCGACGAGGCGGTCTCTCGCGCGCAGCAGTATCTCGTCACGCATCAGGCCGCCGATGGTCACTGGATCGGCGAGCTGGAGGCCGACCGCGCGCTCACCGCCGAGACGCTGCTGCTGCGACGCCTCATCGATCGCGTCGACCGCGGCGTCGAGGAGCGCGCAGTGCGCTTCCTGCGGCGACGTCAGAACGAGGACGGCGGGTGGAGCCTCTTCGAGGGCGGCGCCTCGGATCTCTCCGCCACCATCAAGATCTACTTCGCCCTGAAGCTGGCGGGCGCCGGCGTGAACGATCCCGCCATGCGCAAGGCGCGCGAGCACATCCTGGCCATGGGCGGCCCCGCCCGCGCCAGCGTGTTCACGAAGATCCAGCTGGCGCTGTTCGGCGAATACGACTGGAACGGCGTGCCGACCATGCCGGTCGAGATCATGCTGCTGCCGCCGCCGTTCTTCCTCTTCAACATCTACGAGGTCTCGTACTGGTCGCGCACGGTCATCGTTCCGCTGCTGATCATCATGGATCGCAAGCCCATCAAGTGGCTGCCCCCGCACCAGACGCTCGACGAGCTGTGGCCGGTGCCGCGCGAGCAGACCAGCCTGCGGTTCCCCCGCGTGCCCGACCCCTTCACCTGGCGGGGCCTGTTCTGGAAGTCGTTCTTCATCGCCGTCGACGACGGACTGAAGATCTGGGAGCGCTTCTCGCCCCGGCCGCTCCGCAAGCGGGCCATCGAGGCCGCCCGCGCCTGGCTCGAGGAGCGGACAGCGGTGCCGGGCGGGCTGGGCGGCATCTATCCCGCCATGGCCAACTCGATCCTCGCGCTGAGGCTGCTCGGGCTCCCCGACGATCACCCGCTCATCCTGGGGCAGCTGAAGGAGATCGAGGCGCTCGCGGTCGAGCGTGACGACGAGGTCTACTATCAGCCCTGCCCGTCGCCCATCTGGGATACGTCGCTCGCCGCCAACGCTCTCATCGAGAGTGGGCTGGCGCCCGATCATCCTGCCCTGCTTCGCGCCGGCGAGTGGATGCTCGCCAAGCAGGTGCTGGTGCCCGGCGACTGGCAGGTGAAACGGCCACACGTGCGCCCGGGAGGCTGGGCGTTCCAGTACGACAACGACTACTATCCGGACCTCGACGACACGGCCATGGTCCTCATGGCTCTCGAGAAGATCCGCGGCCTCGATCCCGATCGCACCCGGCTCGCCAAGGAGCGCGGCGTCGGCTGGTTCCTCGGCATGCAGAACGGTGACGGCGGCTGGGGCTCCTTCGACGCCGACAACGATCGCATCTACCTGAACAACATCCCGTTCGCCGACCACGGCGCCCTGCTCGACCCGTCGACCGAGGATCTCACCGGCCGCGGCCTCGAGCTGCTCGGCACGCTCGGATATCCGCGCGAGCTCGAGGCCGTCGAGCGCGCCATCCACTTCATCCGCCACACGCAGCGCCACGACGGGCCCTGGTGGGGGCGCTGGGGCGTGAACTACATCTACGGCACGTGGTCGGTGCTGCGCGGCCTCGGCGCGATCGGCGTGGACCCGCGTCACGAGTACGTGCAGCGCGCCGTGCGGTGGCTGCAGCGCCGTCAGAACGAGGACGGCGGCTGGGGCGAGACGTGCGACTCGTACGCTCGACCCGAGCTGGCCGGCGTCGGCACCTCGCTGCCGAGCCAGACGGCGTGGGCGCTCCTGGGATTGTTCGCGGCGGGGGTGACCAGCGGACCGGCGGTGGAACGCGGCGTGAGATACCTGATCGCCACCCAGGCTCCCGACGGTGGCTGGCACGACCCGCTCTGGAACGGCACGGGCTTCCCGCGCGTCTTCTATCTGAAGTACCACCTGTACGCGAAGTATTTCCCGCTCTGGGCACTCGGCGTCTATCGCCGCGCTCAGAAGAAATGACCGGTTCCTCCGCACCGGCACTCCTCCGGCCTTTCGACCTCCTCGGCGGCTGGGCGATCTGGCTCGTCGCCTCGCTCGGCCGCTTCGGCTCGTTCCTCGCGGAGGCGCTGGTGGCCATGGTGACGCCGCCGCTCAAGTTCTGGGCATTCGTGGACCGGATCAACTTCATCGGCTACCGGTCGCTGCTGATCATCCTGCTGACGGGCGCCTTCACCGGCATGGTGCTCGGCCTGCAGATCTTCCTGACGCTCTCGCGCTTCGGCTCCGAGGCCTTCCTGGGCCCCGCGGTGGCGCTGTCGATCATCCGCGAGCTCGGGCCCGTGCTGGCCGCGCTGATGGTGACCGGGCGCGCCGGCTCCGCGCTGACGGCGGAGATCGGCATCATGCGGATCACCGAGCAGATCGACGCGCTGACGGTGATGGCGCTCAGTCCCATGCGCTACCTGGTGGCGCCCTCGATCTTCGCGGGGATCCTCACCTTCCCCCTGATGACCTCCATCTTCGACGTCGTCGGGATCTTCGGCGGCTACCTGGTCGGCGTTGAGCTGCTCGGCCTCTCCGCCGGCACCTACTTCGGCGAGATGCAGTCCTTCGTGGACATCGGGGACGTGCTGCTCGGCTTCTGGAAATCGATCTCGTTCGGCATCATCGTGACGTGGGTCTGCACCTACAAGGGGTTTCACGTGGGGCACGGGGCCGAGGGTGTGGCCCGCGCCACCACCCAGGCGGTCGTGATGTCGTCCGTGCTCATCCTCATCTGGGACTACTTCCTCGGCACGGTGCTGCCGTGAGCGCGGCGCCCTCGTGATCAAGGTCGAAGGGCTCCACAAATCGTTCGGTGGCAACGCGGTGCTCCGCGGCCTCGATCTCGAGGTGCCGACCGGCTCCATCACCGTCATCATCGGCCGCAGCGGCGGCGGCAAGTCGGTGTTCCTCCGGCATCTCATCGGTCTCGTCCGGCCCGACGCCGGCCGCATCATGGTCGACGGCGTGGACGTCGTGCGGCTGAGCGGGCGAGCGCTCGAGGACATCCGGCGCCGCTACGGTGTCGTCTTCCAGGGGGGCGCGCTGTTCGACTCGATGACGTGCGGCGAGAACGTAGCCTTCCCGCTGCGCGAAAAGCTGCGCCTGCCCCGGACGGAAATCGCCAAGCGCGTGGACGCCGCGCTGGCCCAGGTCGGCCTCGAAGGCGTGGAGGCCAAGTATCCCGCCGAAGTCTCGGGCGGCATGCGCAAGCGAGTGGCCATCGCGCGCGCGCTGGTGACGGAGCCAGAGGTCGTCTTCTTCGACGAGCCCACCACCGGTCTCGATCCCGTTCTCGTGAACACGATCCACCAGCTGATCGCCGATCTGCACCGGCGGCACCGCTTCACGGCCGTCATGGTGAGTCACGAGATCCCCGAGATCTTCGAGATCGCCGATCTGGTGGCCATGCTGTCCCAGGGGCGTATCGTGGAGATCGGCCCGCCGGCGGCCATCCAGGCATCGGCGAATCGCATCGTGCGGCAGTTCATCCGCGGTGAACCGGAGGCCGCGCAGTGAGCGAGGAGGCGCCGTGATGGACCGAATGCGGGTCAACATCGCCGTGGGACTCTTCCTGATGGTGGGGATCTTGGCCCTGGCGTACCTTTCCATTAAACTCGGGCGCGTCTCCTTCTTCGGGGGCGGTGGCTATTCCGTCACGGTGGACTTCCCCTCCGTGGGCGGTCTCAAGGCCGGCTCGAGCGTCGAGATCGCGGGCGTGGAGATCGGTCGGGTGGAGAAGATCGGCCTGGCGGACTATCAGGCGCGCGTGACGCTCCGGGTGAACGACGGCGTGAAGCTGCAGGAAGACGCGATCGCCTCGATCAAGACGAAGGGGCTGATCGGCGAGAAATACGTCCGGGTGAGCCCGGGCGGCTCGGACAAGCTCATCCCGGCGGGCGGGAAGATCCGTGAGGTCGAAGCGCCGGTAGACTTCGAAGAGCTGCTGTCCAAGTATATTTTCGGAAAGGTGTAGCCGAGGAGGCTCGGATGAAGCCGTGGCTCCGCATCGCGCTGGCGTGTACCGTGCTCATCGCCCCGCTCGCCGCCCGCGAGGCAACGGCGGGCGCGCCGACCGAGCAGCTCAGAACGCAGGTCGACCGCGTGCTGAAGCTCCTGGAGGACAGCACCCTCAAGGCGCCCGACAAGGCCAAGGAGCGGCGGGCGGCCGTCCGCAAAGTCGCCGACGAGATCTTCGACTTCGGCGAGACGGCCAAGCGCTCGCTCGGCCGTCACTGGGCGGCGCGGACGCCGCAGGAGCGTGAGGAATTCGTCAAGCTCTTCGGCGATCTGCTCGAGCGCTCGTACATCTCGAAGATCGAGCTCTACGGCGGCGAGAAGATCCAGTACGTCGGCGACAAGATCGAGGGCGAGACGGCGCTCGTGCAGAGCAAGCTGCTCACCAAGACGGGCAGCGAGGTCCCCATCGAGTACCGGATGCTCAGGAAGGGCGAGCGCTGGCTCGTCTACGACGTCGTCATCGAGGGCGTCAGTCTGGTCTCGAACTATCGGACGCAGTTCAACAAGATCATCCAGACCTCGTCGTTCGAGGATCTCGTCAAGAAGATGAAGACGCGCCAGGAAGAGCTCGGCTCGGCAGCCACCTCGCGGCTCGGGTAACGCCTCGGCCGTGAACGCCATCGTCCTCGTCGCCGGCGTCGCTCGCCGGCTGGCGCCGCTCACCGACACCACGCACAAGGCCCTGCTTCGCGTGGGCGGCCGGCCCGTGCTCGCACGCATGCTGGAGGCGCTGGCGGCGGCCGGCATCCGGCGGAGCGTGCTCGTGATCGGTCACTGCGCGGAGCAGGTCCGCGCGCTGGCGGGCGAGCGCGTCGGCCGGATGTCGGTCCGCTTCGTGCACAATCCCGAGTACACGCGCGGCTCGGTGCTGTCCCTCTATGCCGCACGCGAATATCTCAAGGAGCCGGCCCTGGTGATGGACGCCGACGTCCTGTTCCCGCGCGAGTTCATCCGCCGGCTCCTGGGCGCGCCGGCGCCGAGCGCGCTGCTGCTCGACCGCGGCTTCGTCGACACCGGCGAGGAGGTGAAGCTCTACACCCGCGGCGACCGCGTGATCGCGCTCGGCAAGAAGGTGATGCCCGAGGCGTGGGAGACCGTCGGCGAGGGCGTGGGGTTCTTCAAGTGCGGGGCGGAGGCGGGCCCGCACTTCGTCCGCTATCTCGAGAAGGTGATCGAGGACAGCCGCGGCATGAACGAGTACGAGGACGCCCTGCACATGCTCGTGGGCTCCCATCACGTCGGCTGGGTCGACGTGACCGGCCTGCCGTGGACGGAGATCGACTTCGCCGAGGATCTGCGCCGTGCCGAGAGCGACGTGCTGCCCCACGTCGTCCGGCTGGACGGCGCGTGATCCGGCAGGCCGCCCTCTACCTTTCCACCGCCGAGGAGCTTCACGCCGCGCTGCTGCCGGTGGCCGGGCGGCCGGTCGCCTTTCGCGCCCTCGCGCACGCCGTGCGCGCCGGCGCGCGGCCCGTCGGCGTGCCGGCGGTGTTTCGCGGAACGTCCGTGGAGGCGGCCATCGACGCCTCGGCGCGCGTGCGCGCGGCGGCGCTCTGGCTCGATGAGGGACGTCTCGCCGACGCCCCCACCCTTCTCGTGCCCGTCAGCGCAGTGGCGCCGGCGGCGGCGCTGGCCGCCGTTCTCGACGCATCGCCGCCGGCGATGCTCGCCGCGTCGGCCCACGACGGCGCCGCGACCTTCATGGCCGACGCGTCCCTCATGATGGCGCTCGCCCCTGCGCTGGCCGCCGGCATCCCGGTGGGCGACGAGATCGGACGGACGCTGAAGTCGGGCGAGGCGGCCGTCATCGAGCCCGACGCGTGGCACGTGCACGTGCGGGACCCGCGTAGCGCCCGCGACGCCGAGGACCGGCTCTTCGCCGCACTCGGCAGCGCGATCGATACGCGGCTCGACCGCGCGCTCCACCGGCGCCTGTCGCGTCCCGTCACGCGCGCCGCCATCACGCTACACATCACGCCAAACCAGATCAGCATCGCCAGCCTGCTCGTGGGTCTCGTCGCCGCGTGGTGCTTCTGGATCGGCACGGCCGTCGCCGCGCTGGCCGGCTTGCTCGTCTACGTGGCCGCCGTGGTCCTCGACCACGCCGACGGCGAGGTCGCCCGCCTGACCCTCGCCGAATCTCGCCTCGGCGAATGGCTCGACATCGTCGTCGACACCGTGGTGCACGCCGCCATGGTGGTGGCGATGGGGCTGACGGCCGAACGAATCGCCGGCGGAGGCGCGCTGCTCGGGCTGGTCGGCGCCATCGGCATCATCGCCAGCGCCGCCGTCGCCAAGCTCTGGCCCGCGACGGGCGCCACCACCAGCGTCGCGACCACCCTGGAAAACCTCGGCTCGCGCGACGGCTTCTACGCGATGCTGCTCTTGTTCATCGCCGCTCGCGCGGCGGCGCCGAGCGCGCTGCCGTCGCTCATGATCATCGTCGCCCTCGGCTCCCACGCCTACTGGCTCGCCCGAGCCGCCTACACGCTCCGAGGTAGATAAGTAGTTCCACAACGCGATCCCGCGCCGGGCGGGCCCTGCCCGCCAGCGCGCCTCGCGTTAAAGGTCTAACGAGGCGACCGCGCGGGGCGGCGAAACACGGCGCGGAGACCGAAGTAGGCGAAGGCGTCCTTGAGGTTGGAGAAGAGACGCTTGAGCGGATGCATCGAGGGATCGGTGACGTATTCGAGGGTGAGCGAGACGCGCTCCTCGTCCTCGCCGAGCGGCGTTATCGAGTGCCAGAGCTTGCCGCCGTTGAAAGCGACGATCGTTCCGGGATCCGTCGCCAGCCGCAGCTCGACGGGTCGGCGCGCCGGATCTTTCTTGTAGAGCTGGCAGACGAGGCGGCTCGACGACCGCTCGATGAGGCCGACGAGCACCGTGTAGCGCGCGCCCTTGTAATACGACGTGTCGAAGTGAAATCCGATGTGGTCGCCGGGCTCGGTGTAGAAATACAGCGCGCATGCATGCGGATCCGACTCCGGGCACGGCTGTAGCGCGCGGCCCGTCAGCGCGGAGAGCAGCCGGATGAAGGCCGGCGCGCGATAGAGGGCGAGAATCGTCGGCGCCTGCTCGACCAGCGTGTAGTAGCTCACGCTGCCGCCCTTCTTGTGACGCGGGATGTAGTTGCGATGGATCTGCGGGCGCACGCGCTCGACTTCCGCCACCATCCGCGCCACGATCGGCTCCGGCAGCCAGCGCTCGAGGTGGATGAACTCGTCCTGCTCCCAGTAGGCGTGGCGCAGCCACTCGACGTCGAGCGCGCTCACCGCCCGCTCGATGTCACGCGCGATCGCGTTCGTCACGGACGCTCCTCCGGGGGCGGCCGACGCCCCTCGGCATCATACACGCTGTGCTACACTGACCGCACATCGTTGCGCGCTCACAGGAGGCCTCCGTGGGATCCGTTCGAGTGGCCATCATCGGCGTCGGCAACTGTGCTTCCTCGCTGGTCCAAGGCGTGCATTACTACCAGACGGCCCCCGACGATGCGTTCATTCCCGGGCTCATGCACGCGCGTCTCGGCGGTTACCACGTCGGCGACATCCAGTTCTCCGCCGCTTTCGACATCGACGAGCGCAAGGTGGGGCGCGATCTCTCGGAGGCCATCTGGCAGGTCCCGAACAACACGGTCAAGTTCGCCGACGTGCCGCATCTCGACGTCCCGGTGCAGCGCGGGATGACGCACGACGGTCTCGGCACCTACCTCGCCCAGGTGATCAAGAAGGCGCCGGGGTCCACCGCCGACATCGCCAACATCCTGCGCGAGACGAAGACCGACGTGGTCGTCAACTACCTGCCCGTCGGCAGCGAGATGGCCACCAAGTGGTACGTCGAGCAGATCCTCGAGGCGGGCTGCGCCTTCGTCAACTGCATCCCCGTCTTCATCGCCCGCGAAGCGTACTGGCGCCGTCGGTTCGAGGACCGCGGCCTGCCCGTGGTCGGCGACGACGTCAAGTCCCAGCTCGGCGCCACCATCGTCCATCGCGTGCTCACGCGGCTCTTCATGGACCGCGGCGTGCGGCTCGACCGCACGAGCCAGCTGAACTTCGGCGGCAACACCGACTTCTACAACATGCTGGAGCGCGAGCGACTCGTGTCGAAGAAGATCTCCAAGACGGACGCCGTCCGCTCGCAGCTCGGTCACGAGCTGCCCTCGGAGGCCGTGCACATCGGCCCCAGCGACTACGTGCCGTGGCTCGAGGACCGCAAGTGGGCGCACATCCGGCTCGAGGGCCGCGGCTTCGGCGACCAGCCGATCAACGTCGAGCTCAAGCTCGAGGTCTGGGACTCCCCCAACTCGGCGGGCGTCGTGATCGACGCCATCCGGTCCTGCAAGCTCGCCCTCGACCGCGGCGTCAAGGGCGCCCTGCGCGCGCCGTCGGCCTACTTGATGAAGTCGCCGCCGGAGCAGTGGCCCGACGACACGGCCCGCCAGCGACTCGAGCGCTTCATCGCCGGCGAAGAGTAGTTTGGCGACATCTCGCACCGGCCGGCTCCTCCGGCGTCTGGTCGGAGTTGCATGCGCGCGCCCGATCCTGATGGTCGCGGTGGCGGTGCTGCTCACCGTCGCCTCCGGCATCTACTCGCTCACCACGCTGAAGTTCGCCACCTCGACCCGCGCGCTACTGCCACAGAACGAGCGCTACATCGAGCGCTACGTCCAGTTCGACCAGGAGTTCGGCGAGCTCGACGACCTCGCCATCGCGGTCCAGGCGCCCTCGCTGCCCGAGGCGCGGATCTACGCCGGCCGACTCGTCCGCGACCTCCGCACCAACGGCGTTCCGCTCGCGCGCATCGCCTACCGCATCGACCCCAAGCAGTTCGAGGGGCGCGCGCTGCTCTATCTGTCCACCGACCGCCTGAAGGAGATCCGCGACCGCATCTACGACTACCAGGAGTTCATGGAGAAGTTCGCCGAGCGGCCGACCCTCGACCAGCTGGTGGACGGAATCGCCACCTCGATCGCGCAGGCGTTCGTGAGCGGGCTGCTCGACCTCGGCCTCTCCTCGGGGCCAGCGAGCGACACGAAGGGCGCGCTCGACCTCCGCTTCGTGGGCGACGTCGTGGCGCAGATCTCCGCGCGGCTCGACCGGCCGACGCCGTACAAGTCCCCCTGGGGGGGCCTGTTCTCCGTGGGCACCGAAGAGGATGCCGCCAGCGCAGGGTATTTCCTGTCCGACGACCAGCGACTCCTGTTCATCCTGGCCGAGCCGCGCAGCGAGCGGGGCTCGTTCACGGGCAACCGCGCGGCCATCGACGGCGTCCGGGCCACCGTGGCCGCCCTCAAGTCGGACTTCCCGGACGTCGAGGTCGGTGTCACCGGCAAGCCCGCGCTCTCGAACGACGAGATGGTCGCCGCCTTTCGCGACAGCGAGCGCGCCGGGATCGTGGCCTTCGCCCTGACGCTCCTGCTCCTGCTCGTCGGGTTCATGCGCATCGGCAAGCCGCTCTTGATGCTGGTCGTGCTGGCGATGACCCTCTGCTGGTCGCTCGGCGTGGCCACGCTCGTCATCGGCCACCTCTCGCTGTTCTCGGTGATGTTCATCTCGATCGTGATCGGCATCGGCATCGATTACGGCATCTACTATCTCTTCCGGTACGAGGAAGAGCTGTTTCTCGGACGCAACCTGCGGGAGGCCATCGAGATCACCGCCTCGCGCGGCGGCCCCGGCATGCTGCTGGCCGCCATCAGCGCGGCCGCCACCTTCTACGTGCTCATGCTCACCGACTTCCGCGGCCTCCAGGAGCTCGGCTTCATCTCGGGCACGGCCCTGCTGCTGGCGTGGCTCGGCATGATGTTCGTCTTCCCCGCCCTGCTCATGCTCGTCGACCGCCGGCACGCCGACCGGCCGCGGGTCTCGGTGCCGCGCGCCATCCGGCTCGAGCGGATGCACGTGCCGTTCGTCGAGCACATCACGGCCCATCCGCGGGCCATCCTCGCCGGTGCCGCTCTGCTGGCGGCCCTCTCCGTGTGGGCGTTCGGCTGGGTCCAGTTCGACTACAACCTGCTCAACCTCCAGGCGGAAGGCACGGAATCGGTGACGTGGGAGAAGCGCATTCTACAGACGTCCGGCCGCTCGGGCTTCGCCGCCCTCTCGAGCGCCTCCTCGCTCGAGGAGCTGCGCAGGAAGCAGAACGCGTTCCGCAAGCTCGAGACCGTGTCCGAGATCGACTCCGCGCTCCTGCTCATCCCCGACGACCAGGACGAAAAACAGAAGATCATCGCCGACTTCGCGCCCCTGGTGGCGCCGGTCCGCATCAGCCGGGGGCAGGCGATCGATATCGACCGGCTCGTCTCCACGCTCGAGACGCTCCGCCGCCGCATCGACATCGCGGCCGGGGAGACCCCGCCCGGCGATACCCAGCGGCGGCTGGCGTCGCTGCGCGACGACATCGCGCAGCTCGTGGGCAAGCTGCGCCGCACGGACCGCGCGGTGAGCGAGCCCGCCCTCACCCTGCTGCAGCGGCAGGTCTACCGCGACTTCGTCACGTCGTTCCAGCGCCTGCAAGGCAACCTGGCGCCGCGTACGGTGGGGCTCGCCGACGTGCCACCCGAGATCAAGCGGAAGTTCATCAGCGACCGCGGCCAGTTCCTGCTGCAGATCCATCCGGCCGTGAACATCTGGGATCGCGACGGCGCCGAGCGCTTCGTCCGTCAGCTGCGCAGCGTCGACCCCGAGATCACCGGCACTCCCGTGATCACGTACGAGGCGATCCGGCTGATGGAGCGCGCCTACAAGCAGGGCACCGTCTACGCGGTGATCCTCGTCACCGTGCTGACCGCGCTGACCCTGCGACGCGTCCGCGAAACGGTGCTGGCGCTGCTGCCGCTCGCGCTGGGGATGACATGGACGGCCGGGCTCATGTACGTCTTCGACGTGAAGCTGAATCTCGGCAACGTCTTCGGCATCCCGCTGATGCTGGGAGCCGCCGCCGAGTTCGGGGTGAACATCGTCATGCGCTTCATGGAGGAGCGCGAGCACGGGGGTGGCCCGCTCATCGCCCGCTCCACGCTGATGGCCGTCTTCATCAACGGCCTCACGACCGTGGTCGGCTACGGCAGCATGATGCTCGCCGCCCACCGCGGCATCTACGGCCTCGGCCTCCTGCTCACGCTCGGCACGACGGCCTCCCTCGTCGCCTCGCTGGTCGTCCTCCCCGTCCTCCTCCGTCTCTTCGGCACCCGCCCGAAGACGCGTCCGACGCCCACGACGGCCGCGCCTCAGCCCGCCACGACCGCAACACCATCGTAGATCGCGCGTCTACGCGCGCGTGACCTCCACGAGGTTCGAGTGGAATGCCGGGCCGCCGCCCATGTCCGCGACGCGGTCGTCGGTGAGCACGTTGACGCCGCGGCCGCCGGGATGAAAGCGGTGCCACCAGATACCCTCGATGACCGCGACGCCGGGTCGCGTCGCATCCGTGATCCTTGCGGTGAAACGGGCGGCGCCGCGCGCGCTCTCCACGAGGACCGCATCGCCGTCGGCGATGCGGCGGGCGGCGGCATCGTCGGCCGCGAGCATGACCGTCGGCGTGCCCTGCCGGCGGCGCAGACGCTCGGACTGGCTGAACGACGAGTTCAGGAAGAACCGGTTGGGCGGCACGATGCACTGCAGCGGATAGCGGCCGACGTCGCCGCGCTGCGGCCCTTCGGTCAACGGCGTCCACGTCGGCAGCGCCGGCAGGCCCTGGCGCGCGAGCGTCGCTGACAGGAACTCCACCTTTCCCGACGGTGTCGGCGCCCCGTTCGCGAACGGCAGGTACGGTCGCGGCAGGTCGAGCCGCACCGACTTCTCCGCGCGCAGTCGCTCCCATGTCACCGCGCGCACGGGCGGCGCGCCACCGGCCAGCGCGGCGCGGACGGCGGCCTCGGGACCGCGGGCGTAGTGCGCCTCGGCTCCCGAGAGACCGAGGGCGCGAGCCAGCGAGGCGCACACGTCCCAGTTCGAGCGCGCCTCGCCCACGGGCGGAATCACCGGCTCGGCGAGCTGCAGATAGAACTGTCCGAACGAACGATAGACGTCGAGATGCTCCATCGAGGTCGTCGCCGGCAGGACGATATCGGCATAGTGCGCGGAGTCGGTGAGCACCTGCTCGTGCACGACCGTGAAGAGATCCTCGCGCGCCAGGCCACGCAGGACGAGCTCCTGGTTCGGACAGACGGCGGCGGGGTTGGAGCTGTAGACGTAGAGCGCCTTCACCGGCGGCGCCAGCGTCGGGTCGGTGAGGGCGCGGCCCAGCTGGATCATGTTGATCACGCGCGACGGCGCCGGCATGAGGTCCGGCCGCTCGAAGGCGGCGATGTCGAGCTCGAAGGCGCCGCCGGAGGAGAGGAGCGCGCCGCCATGCTGATCGGCATACGCGCCGGTCAGAGCGGGAAGACATGCCAGCGTGCGGCACGTCATTCCACCGTTGTCGTGGCGCGAGAGGCCGATGCCGGCGCGGATGAAGGTGCGCGGCGTGGCGCCGTACCGGCGCGCGAACCGCACGATGGTCTCGGCCGGCAGTCCGACGATCGGCGCCATCTCCTCCGGCGCGTACCCCTTCACGTGGTCGGCCAGCTCCGGAAAGCCGAGCGTCGCCCGCTCGATGTAGTCGCGATCGAGCAGGCCCTCCGTGACGAGCACGTGCATGACAGCCAGCGCGAGCGCGCCGTCGGTGCCCGGCCGCACCATGAGGTGCTCGTCGGCCTGGAGCGCCGTCGATGTCCGGTAGGGATCGATCACCACGACGTAGGCGCCCCGCTCGCGCGCCTGCTTGACGAGCGTCATCACGTTGATGGTCGAGTAGGCGGCGTTGACGCCCCACAGGACGACGAGATCGGCGCCCACCATCTGCTCGGAGTCGTTGCCGGTGACCTGTCCGACGGTCGCCCGCCACCCCGCGTACGCGGTCGACACGCAGATCGAGCGGTCCAGCCGGCTGGCGCCGAGCGCATGGAACAGCGGGTGGCCGGCCCAGTACTGGACCTGCCCCATCGAGCCGGCGTACGAGAACGGCAGGATGGCCTCGCCGCCGTGGTCGCGCGCGATCGCGCGCCAGCGCCCGGCGATCTCCGCGATGGCCGCCTCCCACGTGATCCGCTCGAAGCGTCCTTCACCCTTGGCGCCGACCCGGCGCAGCGGCGTCGCGACCCGCAGCGGCGAGTGCACCCGCTCGGCGTACTCGCGCACCTTGCCGCAGATGATGCCCTGGGTGAACGGATGATCGGCGGTGCCGGTGACGGCGACGATGCGGCCGCCGTCGACCGTCACCTCGAGACTGCAGCACGACGGGCAATCGTGCGGACACACGGAGTGCATGGGCCGATCTTAGACTATGATGACCGCCGATGCGCGCGTTCATCGAGCGCAACAACCCCTTCAAGTCCACCGCCGCGCGCCGGCTCGCCGTGCTCTTCGCCGTCGTCTACTTCTCGCAGGGCATGTATCACGTGGCCGATCAGACGCTGACGCTGACGCTCAAGGAGCGCCTGGGCATGTCGGCGGCGCAGGTCGGCACGTTCGGCACGCTCACGCTGGTGCCGTGGGTCATCAAGCCCCTCTACGGCATGATCTCCGACGGGTTCCCGCTCTTCGGCCGGCGGCGCAAGAGCTATTTCCTCATCACGTGCGGCCTGGCCACGCTGGCGTGCCTCGCACTCTCCCTGCTCGGCGTACCGACCTACTGGAGCCTGGCCGCGCTCATCATCGTCATGGGCCTCGGCTTCGCCTTCACCGACGTCCTCACCGACGCGATGATGGTCGAGAACGGCAAGCCGCTGGGCCTGACGGGCGCCTTCCAGTCGGTGCAGTGGGCCGCCATCAACGTGGCGACCATCGTGGTGGGCGTCATCGGCGGCTATCTCGCCGAGCACCGTAATCTTCACGCGGCGTTCCTCGTGGCCGCGTGCTTTCCGTTCATCGCGCTCGTCATGGGCGCCGCCTTCATCCACGAGGTGCCCGCCAAGTCGCAGCGCGAAGAGCTTCGCGAGACGTGGCGCGGCATCAAGCGCGCGCTGCGGGAGCGGACGCTCTGGGTCGTCAGCGGCTTCATCTTCTTCTGGACGTTCAGCCCGTCCATCGGCATCCCGCTCTTCTACTACCAGACGGACACGCTGAAGTTCAGCCAGCAGTTCATCGGGGTGCTCGGCTCGCTGTCGGCCGGCGCCGCCATCGTCGGCGCCGCCGTCTACGCGCCGCTTTCGCGCCGTGTCTCCCTTCACCGCGTGATCGTCTACTCGATCGGCGGCGGCGTCATCGGCACCCTCGCCTATCTCGTTTACAAGGACGCGCTGTCCGCGATCGCCATCGACAGCGTGTTCGGCGGACTCGGCATGATCATCCAGCTCGCGTTCCTCGACCTGGCCGCCAAGGCGTGTCCCAAGCATGCGGAGGGCACGTTCTTCGCGCTCCTGATGTCCGTGTACAACCTCGGCGTCCAGGGCTCGCAGGTCACCGGCGGCTATCTCTACGATTACGTCGGCTACACGCCGCTCGTCCTGATCTCGGCGGCGATGACCGCGCTCACGTGGTTCCTGGTGCCGCTCGTCGACATCCCCGAGATCGAGCGCCGCGCGCGCCTGGCCGGGCCGCCTCCGGAGATGGCCGAGGCGGGCTAGCCGCTGAGCTCGCGCGAGTCGCGCGCCGCGGCCGCGAAGATCCCGCGCGTCATCAGCGCGGTGGAGGCGGCCGCGCGCGCCTCGTAGATCTCGGCGCGTGCCGCGTGAGCCGCGCGATCGCCGGGGTCGGCCGCCACCGCCCAGTCGACGAGATGGCTCGCCAGCGCGAGATCGCCGGCGTCGGCGAGGGCGCGGGCGCGCGCGACGAGCCGCTCCACGCCGCCGGCCAGCCCGGCGACCTCGCGGCCGAGCTCGGCCGCGCCGGCGGGCTTGAGATGCGCGGCGACGCCGTCCCACCAGCCACCGTACAGCCGCCAGATGTTGCGCACGACGAATTCCGGCTCGTCGTACACGGGCTGAAGATATGGACGCTCGGCCAGCCGAGCGGGTGGGCGCACTTCGGCGAGGATGGTGGCGAGCGGCACCCCCGCGTTCATGCGCGCCAGCGTTTCTCGCACCAGGACCTCGAGCCATTCGGCCGTGTCGCCGAGTGCCGCGCGCACGCGGTCGGCGCCGAAGATGGGGACGCCGTGGCCGGGCACCAGGATGTCGGCCTCGCGCGAGGCCATCTTCCGCAGCGCCGCCGCCCACTCGGCGGCGTAGCGCTGCACCTTCTGCGGATTCCCTGCGTTCGGCGCGACCCAGAAGAAGAGATCGCCCGTGAACAGGGTCCGCCGCGCGGGCCACCAGATCCACGTGTGGTCGTCCGTCTCCCCGCGCGCGTGCGTGAGCTCGAGGCTCACGTCACCGACGTCGAGGCGGTGCGTCGTGTCATAGGTCGTGTCCGGATAGTCGTACTCCGTGGGCCAGGCGGGCGGGATCGAGAACTGCCGGGCGTTGATCAGCCCGTTGTAGGGCGCCGTCGCGCGATAGCGGTCGAAGCGCGCGGCCACGTCGCGGTGCCCGATGATGCGGGGCCGCGGCCAGCCGCGCGCCGTCGCCTCGGTCAGGAACGGCGGCAAGCCGCAGGCGTGGTCGACGTGCCCGTGCGTGTAGACGGCGGCGGCCAGCGGCGCCGTCTGCCAGCCGCGCACGGTGGCGAAGGTCTTGTCGCGCGCGCGGAAATTCCCGGTGTCGACGAGCACGAGGCTGGCTTCGGTCCGGATGGCGGTGACGTTGGCGAAGGCGTGCACGAAGAGCACGCCGGGCGCGATCTCCTCCGTCATCCCGGTGGCCCGGATCAGCTCGGCCCCCTTGATCTCACCGCGCCAGAAACGCTCGGCCAGCTTCAGCACATCGCCCATGTCTCCTCCAGCCCGATGCTGCCCGCCTCACGCATCGTCGGCATCGCTGTGCGTCTCCGAGGCGGCATGCGCGCGGCGCAGCCACCGGAGCGCCCGCGCGACGTCCGTCTCGGTCCGCACGTCGAGCTCGATCCAGCCGCGCGCGGCGAAGCGGCGATGCGGGCGCACGCCGTCCTCGCCCAAGGCGCGCGCCTGGTCGGCGCGCGTCAAGCGGATCCAGAGGTCGCCATCCTTGTCGCGCAGCGGAAAGCACGCGAAGAGCTGCGCGCCGGCGAAGTAGCCCCACCGCCCGAACATCGGCGTGATCCGCACGCCCGGCCATTCGCCGAGCGAGCGATTGAGCCGCGCGGCCGGTCCGGCGCCGCCGCGCTCGAGCGCGCGCCGCGTCTTGCGCCCCTTGCCGAGGCCGCGAAACCGTCGGTCGCTCGTCACGTCGCCGTCCGCTCGGCACGCATGGCGAGCCATTCTGCCATTGACAGCCGCGGAGCGGCCATGCGAAAACGGGCGCGTTTCCGAACGTCGCCGCAGGGGAGACACCCAGTCGATGACGCCGACATCCCGCGTGCACTTCGAGCCCGTCGAGGGCGCCGCCGCGCTCTTCACGCCGGCGTTCACCGAGTTCCTGGCCGCGCTCCACGATCGTCTGAATGCGCGCGTGGCCGGCCTGCGCTCCGCGCGCGCGCGACTGCTGCAGGACGCGCTCCACCACGGCAAGCCCCCCGCCCCGCTGCCGGCGAGCGCCGCCGGCGGCGACTGGAAGGTCCCGGACGTGCCGGAGGAGTTGCGGAAGCCGGGCATCGAGATCTCCGGGCCCTGCTCGATCACGTCGATGTTCATCAACGCCCTCAATCCCGGTCCGGAAGGCGAGCGCGCCGAGGGCGATCTCGACGACGACGAGGACTCGGGAGGCCATCGCCTCATCGACACCGTCCGCGCCGCGCACAATCGCCTGGCCGCCGTGAATCGCGAGCTGTATTTCAAGGACCCGGAGCGCAAGAAGGAGTACAAGATCGCGCCGGGCGAGCTGCCGTTCTTCATGCATCGCGAGCGCGGGATCCATCTGGACGAGCCGGATGTTCGCATCGGCGACACGCCCGTCAATGCCGCCATCCTCGGCACCGCGCTGACGCTCTTCTACGCCGGGCGCGCGCAGGCCGACCGGGGCCAGGGCATCTATTTCTATCTGCCGAAGCTCGAGGCCGTCGACGAGGCGCGTTTCTATCGTGATCTCTTCGACACCGCGCGGACGCTGCTGCCGTTCCTTTCGCAAGCGATGATTCGCGGCATCATCCTGGTGGAGTCGCTCCCGTGCGTGTACCAGATGGAGGAGATGCTCTACGCCCTCGGTCCCTATGCGGCCGGCCTCAACGCCGCCCGCTGGGATCTCAAGGCATCGATCTTCGAGTACGTGATGACCGATCCGAAGTCGGTGTGGCCCGATCGCTTCGGCGTCGACATCAAGACGACGCCGTTTCTCGCGAACATCTTCCGGCGGCTCGTCGCCATCTGCCTCAAGCACGGCGCCGTCCCCATCGGCGGCATGGCCACCGCGCTACCGAGCAACGATCCCGAGGTCAACCGCGTCGCCGGCGAGGCGATCCGCAAGGACAAGGAGTGGGAGGCGGCGCAAGGGTTCCTGCGCGGCTGGGTGGCCCACATCTTCCACATGAAGACGGCCGCCGATCCGTTCCGGACCCTCATCGGCTCGGGCTTCAAGCCGACGCCGGCCATGGCCGATCCCGACAACTACCCCGTACGCATCGAGGTTCCGGCGGGTCCCGTCACCCTCGAGGGCACGCGCCGCAACGCCCGCATGGTCGTGGAGTACGTCGAGGGCTGGCTCAACGGCCGCGGCGCCAAGGGCATCGACAGCCTCGAGGGCAAGCCGGGCGTCCATCCCGCGCTCATGGAGGACCTTGCCACCGGCCGCATGTCGGTCGCGCAGATCGCGCAGCGCGTGCGCCACCGCGCGCGCACGACCGACGGGCCGGAAGCCACCCACGACTTCCCGACGGTGAAGCGCCTGCTACAGGAAGAGCTCGCCGATATCCTCTCGCGACGGCCTCAGGACCCGCCCACGCAGGAGCGCTATCGCAAGGCGATGAAGATCGCGCTCCGCTGGATCAAGAACTACACCGACCTCGACTTTCGCTCGCTCGGCTCCTACACGCGCGCCGATCTCGACCGGATCGCCACCGATGCAGACTCGTTCTGACCGTCGGCGCCCTCAGCCGTCACGGAAAATTGTAGCGGCTGATGTGCAGGTGCACGCCGTGGCTGCCGGTCGGCTCCACGGTGACCTCGCCCGTCCCGTCGAGCCGCGGCGTGCCGGCCTTCCGCAGCGCCGCTGTCAGACCGAAGAAATCCTCCGCGACGAGGGAGAGCGCCACCATGCCCTCGGTGCCGCCGACTTCCGCGGCCGGCACCACGAGCAGCGCCCCGTTGCCGACGGCGAGCATCGTGCGCGGCCCGC
>JBIOXS010000043.1:0-17997 GCA_044869815.1 Candidatus Rokuibacteriota bacterium
CGTCCACGGTGAGGGTGGCCACCCCCGGCCAGGCGAAGACGGTCTCGGTCACGATGGCGCCGCCGAGCAGCTGCCCGAACTGGATCCCGAGCACCGTGATCACCGGAATGCAGGCGTTCCGGAAGGCGTGCTTGACGACCACCGTCCGCTCGGCGAAGCCCTTGGCCCGAGCCGTCCGGATGTAGTCCGTATTCATGATCTCGATGACCCCCGAGCGCACGAGCCGCATCGTGATCGGTGCCAGGAACGCGCCCAGGGTGAAGGCGGGCATCAGGAAGTGCCGCCAGGTGCCGTAGCCGGACGCGGGCAGCAGCCTGAGCTGGACGGCGAAAATGATGATCAGCATGATGCCGAGCCAGAAGATCGGCATCGCCTGGCCGCCCACCGCCAGCGCCGTGCAGGCGGTGTCGACGAACGAGTGGCGGCGCAGCGCGGCCAGGATGCCGAGCGGGAGCGCAATCGCCAGCGCGACCCCCAGGCCGGCCAGGGTCAGATAGATGGTCGGCGGCATCCGCTCGAGCACGAGCCTGAAGGCCGGCGTGTCGGCGTACCAGGATTTGCCGAAGTCGCCTTGCAACGCCTTGGTCGCAAACTTCCAGTACTGCACGGGGACGGGCTGGTCGAGGCCGAGCAGCTTGCGGTAGCGCTCGAACTCTTCCTGCCCTGCGTTCTGCGGCAGCAGCAGCAGCACGGGGTCGCCCAGGACGTGCAGGATCGCGAACGACAGGATGGAGATGCCGACGACGACGACGGCGAACTGCGCGAGCTGTCGGATGACGTAGGCTCTCATGGGTGTGACGAGGGGAGCCGTCGCGGAGCGGCGGGCATCTCGCCGCTCCGCGGCCGGCCGCCCCGGAGCCTACTTCTTGCGCGGCTGCACGAGGAACATGCGGTCGATCTCGTCGCGCGGAGCCTCGTACTCGATGCGGTTGCTGATTCCCCACACCCCGCGCAGCCCCCACTTGAAGACATAGGCGGCGTCGTCGTAGACCAGCTTCTGGGCCTTGGCGTAGATCTCCTGCCGCTTCTTCTGGTCGAGCGTGGAGCGACCCTGGATGACGAGGTCGTCCAGCTGCTTGTTGCAGTAGTAGCTGTACGGTTGGCCGCACGTCATCACGTCGAACAGGATGGCGTCGGCATCGAAGATCGAGTAGTACCCCCACGACCACTCGAACATCGGCTCTGCCTTGCTGTCCCGCACGAGGTTGGTCATCGGGCCCACCTCGCCGATGTACTTCTTTTTGGTCCGGATGCCGACCTTGGCGAGATCCGCGGAGATGGCCTCCGACGTCTGGGGAAGCGCCGGCTCCACCACGGGCGCGGTCTGCAGGAACCCCACCTCGAAGCCGTTCGGGTATCCGGCCTCGGCCAGCAGCTTCTTGGCGGCCGCCTGATCCTGCTTGTACGGCTTGAGGCTCGGGTCATAGCCGAACGCCATCGGGTTCACGGTGGTGGCGACGCGGTCGCCGAGGCCGTTCAGGACGTGCTTGATGATGCTGTCGATGTCCGTCGCGAGGTTGGCGGCCTGACGCACGCGCTTGTCCTGGAACGGGTTCTTGCCCGAGCGGCCCGCCTGGTCGAGCTGCAAGAACGCCGTGCGCAGGATGGGCGAGGTCGACGTCCGCGCCTGGCCGGACTTGTTGATCACGTCCATCTGATCGGGCGGCACCGCCTTGATGACGTCGACGCCGCCGGAGATCAGCTCGGCGATCTGCGTGGCCTGCTCGGGAATGATCCGGATGCGCACGTGCTTGAAGGCCGGCTTCGTCCCCCAGTAGTCGTCATTCCGGACCAGCAGGTGCTCTTGCTTCTTGCTCCAGCGGACGAGCTTGTAGGGGCCGGTGCCGACCGGGTTCTCCTGCATGAACTCGTGGCCCTTGTCCTTGATCTGCTTTTCCGACTGGATCACGAGCGCGGTGAGACGCTCCACGAACACCGGGTAGGGCCCGTCGGTCTTGAAGCGCACGGTGTGGTCGTCGAGGACCTCGACGCTCTTGATCTTGGCGTGGTTGCCGCGCGCCGTGAGCTTCTTCTCCGGGTCGAGCACGCGGTCGAAGGAGGCCTTGACGTCCTTCGAGGTGAACGGCGTGCCGTCGTGGAACTTCACGCCCTGGCGCAGCTTGACCTCCCACGTGGTGTCGTCGACCGCGCGCCAGGAGGTCGCCAGGCTCGGGCCGACCTTGCCGCTCTTGAGTTCGCGGGCGGCCAGGTGATCGAAGACGTGGTAGCCGAGGATGATCGACTCCCGCAGCACCGAGTTCGGCGGGTCCCAGTTCGGAACGTCCGACTGGATGGCATAGACGATCGTGTCGTCCTTCGTCTGCGCGTCGGCCGGAGCGACGGGGGTCAGAGCGAGGAGCATGAGCAGAGCCGATGCGATGGCGATCCTGCGCCGCATGGCGGCCTCCTTGTATGCGTCGTCAATCGTGCCGGGCTGGTGCGAAAGTGCAGGAACAATATCCGTGCCGTTCGAAGCCGTCAAGCTGTGGTAAAAGACGGGCTCATCGACACGACGCGACTCCGCCTGCGCCGGCTCCGTGTCTCCGACGAGCCGGATCTCGTCGCTCTCGACAGCGACCCCGACGTCATGCGCTACGTCGGCAGCCCGGCCGGCGTGAAGCCCCCGGACGAGACTGTCGCGCGGGTGCGGCAGCGGATCGGCACGGACCACGGCCGCCTCGGCTTCTGGCGGATCGAGAGCCGGGCCGATGGCGCCTTCTATGGCCTGGCGGCGCTGATCGGGATGCCGGCCGGCGACGACATCGAGCTCGCGTACCGGCTGGCCCGTCGGGCCTGGGGTCAGGGCATCGCCAGCGAGGCGGGCGCGGCCCTCGTCGACTATGCCTTCCGCACCCTCGGGCTCCCGCGCGTCGTCGCGGTGACCTATCCCGACAATCGCGCCTCGCAGCGCGTGCTCGACAAGCTCGGGTTCGCGCGCGACGGCGAGATCGACTACAAGGGCGTGCGCGCGATGCTCTTCAGCCTCGAGAATCCGGCCGCCGGCGGCCGGTAGAGCGTCGCGGTCAGACGTTCCGGAAGGCGATGGCGCCGACCAGCGCCTCCGCCGTCGACCGCGTGTCGTTGGTATCGATGGACAGCGCGACGGCGCCGGCGTCCTCGGGATCCTCGCCGTAGATGCGACGATAGTCGTCCGCCACGTTGCGTCGCTCGATCATCCAGGTGGCCAACTCCGCCGTCCCCGAGCGGACGACGACGAAGGTCACCGTGCCCGTCTTCCGGCTCGGCTCCACGGTATCGGCAGGCAGCTTTTCGTCCCAGACATAGCCGATGAGCCGCGAGCGAAGCATGGCCGGCTGTCGCGGCCAGACGACGAAGAGGTGACCGCTGAGATCGGAGGTCTCCTTGCGCCGCACGTCCGCCCCGGCCGGGAACTGCACGACCTTCCAGCTCCACTCCAGCACCGGCGTCGCCTTGAGGCTGATCCGCAGTCGGCGCGCGATCGTGGAGTGGTCGCCGCGGCTGCGCAGATGGAGCCCGCGATGGCCCTCGTCCTCGACGACGGTGAAGTCGTACACGGGGCGGCCGCCGATCGTCTCGTACGCCCGCCACCCGGCCGGGATGCCGCGCGCGCCGAGCTCGTGCCGCGCCCAGTTCTCCACGGAGGCGATCTCCACCCGCTCGCCGGTGCCGCCCGCGTAGGCCGCGCACGGCAGACTCACCCCGAGCAGTCCGCGCAGGAGCGCGCGACGGGTGAGGCTCATGGGCCCGTCCTAGGCTCCGGATCGCCTGCCGACTGCGTGGCGCACCTCCTCGACGGTGAGGGGACCGACGTCGAGGAAGGCGATGATGCGGCACGGGCAGGCCTCGCCGCCCTCGAACTTCCACGGGAAGGCGCCGATGATGCAGCGGGTGTTCAGCACGTTCTCGATGTCACCGCCCACGTTCTCGGCGTGGATGCACCCCTCGGGGAAGGCCAGGTAGTGCATGGGGAAGATCTCTTCCTTCACGATGCGCCCGCTCTTGTGGTGACGATACTCGTATTCACCGAAGAAGTCGCGCACGGAGCGGCCGATCTTTTCCTCGAAGCGGCGCGTGAGGTCGGGGCGCATGTAACGGATGGTGGTGTTCATGGGATGGTCGCCGGAGCCGGCGTCGATGCCCCACCACGCGATCTGCATGTCGTGCATCCACTGCGCGAGCTCGCGGGTGCCGCCCGGATGCATGCAGAAGTAGCGGGTGAGGTCCTGCTGTGGCTTGCCCTCGTAGTACCGGTGATAGCCCGTGTGGAGAATGAGGACATCCCCTCGCTTCACCTCCATGCGGTCGGTGATGTGCTTCGGCGTGATGATGCTCCAGTCCTCCACGACGTCGGAGACATCCACCACCACGCCCTCGCGGACGAGCTTGGTCAACGGCAGGGAGGCGATGTCGCCGGCGCCGTCCGCCGCGTGCATCGGCCCATCGAGGTGGGTGCCGACGTGCAGCGACGTCTCCACGCGCTGTGACACGATGCGATTGGTCTGCAGCGTCTGCGTGTAGTAGATCTTCGAGCCGGGATAGCCGATCCACCCCGGCGTGTGCATGTTCCACGGATGCGAGAGGTCGACGAGTCTCATGCGCTCCCCGGAACGGCGCTCACAGCGCCTTCTTCAGATTCATGACGTGCCTGGCCACCAGTTCGGCCGCGCGCTCCACGCGGCCGTCCTCGAGCGCCTCGAGGATGGCCTCGTGCTCGACCTGGAAATGCTCGGACTCGCCGGGCGGAGCGACCACGGAGATCTGGTAGCGCCGCAGCGACGTCTTCAGCTCCTCGTGAAGGCGGGTCAGGTGGCGGTTCCCGGCGAGCATCACGAGGCCGTCATGAAAGCGCAGGGACGCCTGGTGCCAGCGCTCGACGTCGCCGGCGCCCAGGGCGGCCCGCGCGTCCTCCACGGCCTGCCGGACGGGCGTGAGCGCCTCCGGCGCCAGCCGGTGCAGGTGCCGGAGCACGCCGTGGCTCTCGAGCATGAGTCGCACGTCGAAGATCTCCTCGAGGTCCTGTTCGGAGACGGCGCGGACGCGGGCGCCGCGATGGGGCTCCAGGGTCACCAGCCCCTCGGATTCGAGAATGCGCAGCGCTTCGCGGACGGGCGAGCGGCTGAGCGATAGCTCGCGGGTGATCTTCGTCTCGTTGACGCGCTCCCCGGCGGGCAGCGCGCCGCTGATGATCTGCTCGCGCAGGTGGCGGGCGATCTCGATCGCCAGCGTCATGGGCTTCTCGAAGTCCCCGCGGCGGGTCATGCTTCCGCGTAGACCTCGACCTTCACCGGCGTGCAACGATAGCCGTTGCAGGGATTGAGGACGTCGAGCGGGCAGTTGGAGAGGCCGACGATGAGGTCGATCTCGGCGCGGAACTCGACGTAATCACCCGGCTTCGACACCGGCTCGCCGATGACCCAGCGCCCGCGCGCGCAGTCGTGCTGATAGTTCATGAACAGGTCCATCGTGTCCGGAATGTCTTCGGGGAGCAGCCCCCACGGCGCCACCGCCTTGCTGATGTTCTCGTGGCAGCCGTCCCGCGGGCCGAACCCGTACGATTCGTAGAGATAGCGGTTGCACATGCGGTTGTGCGTGTCGTGCACGCCCTTCGGCTCCGGCGTCTCCTTGACGAACGTCATCATCGGCCGGCACAGCGTCGACATGAGCGTGTCGCCCTCGGTCAGCCGGTCGCGGGGCACGTACTCGGCGCCGGGTTTCGGGAGGTAGCGCGTGCGCGAGTTGGACGTGGACAGCTTCTCGCGCGGATTCGCCTCGTTGAACAGCGCCATGTCCACCACCTGCTTGCCTTCCAGATCGACGATTCTGAGATGTTGGCCGCGCTTGACCACGAGCCCGTAGCCGAGCTTGGGCGGGATGACGTGTTCGACAATGCGCTTCATCATGCGCGGGATGATAAGGCGTTTGACAATCGATTGTCGATTGTCTACCTTCCGCCTGCGGTCACCGCCAGTGGCGGTGAGGTCTGCCCACGTACCGTGGAAGGAGCTCGTCTATGGACCTTGGTCTGAAGGGAAAAGTGGCGCTCGTCACCGGCGGCAGCAAGGGCATCGGCAAGGCGGTGGCGCGCGGGTTGCTCGAAGAGGGCGCGAAGGTCGCCATCTGCGCCCGGACGAAGCCCGAGCTCGACCATGCCTCCACCGAGCTCGCGAAGAACACGGGCGGCGAGGTGTTCGCGGTCGCCGGAGATCTCACGCGCGAGGCCGACGTGAAGAAGATCGTCGACACGGTCATCGGCCGGTTCGGCCGCATCGACGTCCTCATCAACAACGCCGGCGCAGCGCCGGGCGGTCTGCTCCTGGACCTCACCGAAGCCGACTGGGACCAGGCGCTCCAGCTCAAGTTCATGGGCTACGTGCGGTGCATGAAGGCGGTCATTCCCCACATGCTCAAGCAGGAGGGCGGCCGCATCGTGAACATCGTCGGCAACGACGGCGTCAAGCCGATCGGCGTCGAGCTCACGCCGAGTGCCGCCAATGCCGCCGACCTTGCCGTGACGATCGCGCTGGCCGAGCAGTACGGCCGCGAGAACATCTGCATCAACGCCATCAACCCCGGGCCGGTCGCCACCGAGCGCTGGGACGGGCTCGTGGCCGGCATCGCCAAGGTCCGCAACATCCCGGTGGCCGAGGCGCAGAAGCGCGCGGAGCGCAGCATCCCGCTCGGGCGGATCTGCACGCCCGACGAGGTCGCCAACGTCGCGGTATTCGTGGCCTCACCGCGGGCGAGCTTCATGAACGGGGCGATCATCAACCTCGACGGCGCGCAGCGCAAAGCGCTGCTCGACTGAGCGACAACGGAGGAGTCGAATGAGGACCCGCTGGCTGGCCGCCGTACTCGTGATCGCCCTCGCGCTCGTCTCGCCGGCCGCATCGTGGCTCGGTGCGCAGCGCGCCGATGGACAGCAGAAGGAGTTCAAGGTCGGGGTCGCGCTCTCGCTGAGCGGCATCTTCAGCAAGGACGCGGGCCTCTTCAAGGAGGTCTACGACCTCTGGGCCGAGACCGTGAACAAGGCGGGCGGCATCAAGGTGAAGGGCACCGGCTACCCGGTCCGGATCACCTACTATGACGACGAGTCGAGCCCCCAGAAGAGCGCGCAGCTCATCGAGCGTCTCGCCACCGCGGACAGGGTCGACCTCATCCTCGCCGGCTTCGGCTCGAGCATCGCCTTCGCGGCCACCGCCGTGGCCGAGAAGTACAAGTACCCGTACATCTCCGGGGCGGCCAGCGCCAATCCCATCTTCGAGCGCGGCTACAAGTACTTCTTCGCCACCCTGAACAAGACCTTCGACGAGGTCGAGGGCGCGGCCAAGGTCTTCACGCTGGCGCAGCCGAAGCCCACCAGGGCCGCCGTGATCGGCTCCGACCATCTCTTCGGCAAGCTGTCCGCGGAGGGCTTCAAGAAGTTCATGGGCGAGATCGGCGTCGACCTCGTGCACTTCGAGATCTTTCCCCTCGACCTGCAGGACTACAACTCGCTGCTCCTGAAGGTCAAGCGCGCCAACCCCGACGTGCTGCTGGTGGGCGGGCTCTTCACCCACGCGCTGCGCGTGATGAAGGCCATCAAGGAGGTGGACTTCTCGCCCAAGGGCATCGCCTTCAGCTACGGGCCGACGGTGCCGGACTTCCTCAAGGAGTTCGGCAAGGACGCCGACGGCGTCATCGCCGCCTCCGAGTGGCTGCCGACGTTTCCGTTCAAGGACCCGGTCTTCGGCTCGGCCGCCCAGTTCAACGACACCATCCAGCAGAAGTACGCGCACCCGGCCGACTACGTGCAGGCGGCGGCGGCGGGTGGCCTCGTGGCCCAGCAGACCGCCATCGAGAAGCTCGGCCTGGCGCCGCCGCTCGACGAGAAGGCGCGCGAGGCGCTGATGGAGCAGCTGCACAAGCAGGACGTGATGACGCTGTACGGGCAGGTGAAGTTCGGTGCCGACGGCGCCATCGTGCAGAAGCCGCCGATCGCGGTGCAGATCCAGAACGGCAAGTTCGCGATGGTGTACCCGCGCGAGGTGGGCGGCGTCCAGGCGGCGAAGCTGATCTATCCGCTGGCGCCGTGGCGGTCCCGGTAGAGCTCGTCCAGACGCTGATCAACGGCATCCTGCAAGGCGGGGTGTACGCGGCGGCGGCGGTGGGGCTGTCGCTGATCTTCGGGGTCAGCGGCATCCTCAACGCCGCCCACGGTGAGCTGGTGATGCTGGGCGCGTTCGCGACCTACTGGCTGTTCACGCTCTACCACATCGACGCGTTGCTGACGCTGCCGATCTCGTTCGCGCTGCTGTTCGCGTTCGGCTGGGCGCTCCAGTACTTCGTGCTCAACCGCACGCTGGGGCAGCCCATCCTCCTGTCGCTGCTCGTGACCTTCGGCATCTCGCTCATCCTGGTCAACGTCGCCCTGCGACTGTGGAGCGCCGATCACCGCATGCTGCGCATTCCCTACTTCCAGCAGAGCCTGATCATCGGCGACTTCATCGTGCCGCTGTCGCGGGTGGTCGCCTGCGTGGTCGGGGTGGGGATGGTGGCCGGGCTCTCGTGGCTGCTGGCCTCCACGCGGCTGGGCCGGATGATCCGGGCCACCGCGCAGGACGGCGAGATGGCGCGCATGCTGGGCGTCAACCCGCGCACCGTCTACGCGATCACGTTCGGGCTCGGCGCCGGCGTCTCGGGGGTGGCCGGCTCGCTGGTCGCCTTCTACACGCCGGTCGAGCCCAACATGGGCCTGACCTACACGCTGTTCGCCTTCGCGGTGGTCGTGCTCGGCGGCCTCGGCTACACGGCGGGCGTCATCTGGGGCGGCCTCGCCCTCGGCGTTGCCCAGGCGCTGACGGAGACCTATCTGGAGGCCGGGCTCTCGCTGCTCGTCGCCTTCGTGCTGCTCTACGCGATTCTGCGATTCATGCCGGCGGGCATCATGGGGAAAGGCCGGCTCGAGTAAGGTGCTCCGCGCGCCGACCGGGACCGAATGGCTGGCGCTGGCGGCGCTGGCCGTCCTGCTGCTGCTGCCGCTCGGTGTCGGCGCGTATCCGGTGCGGCTGGCGACCGTCATCTTCATGTGGGCGGCTCTGGCCGGCGCCTGGAACCTGCTGGCCGGCTACGCGGGCAGCGTGGATCTCGGCCCCGTCGTCCACTACGGCGTCGGCGGCTTCGCGACAGCGGCGTTCATGCTGAAGGCCGGCCTGCCGTTCGTCGTGAGCGCCGCCCTGGCCGGCGTGGTGGCGATGGGCATCGCCTACGCCGTCGGCACGCCGACGCTGCGGTTGCGCGGCGCCTACTTCGCCATCGGGACGCTCGCCCTCGCCGAGTCCGCCAAGCAGCTCGCGCTCGCGTGGGACCGGCTGATGCCGTTTCCGCTGACCGGCGGGAGCGCGGGCGTGTCGCTGCCGCTCGCCTCCGGCTATCTCCTGTTCTACTACGTCATGCTCGTGTTGATGACCGGCGTCACCGGCGCAGCGCTGTGGCTGCAGCGCTCGAAGTTCGGCTACGGCCTGCGCGCGGTCGGCGAGAACGACCGGCTGGCCGAAGCCTCCGGCGTGAACATCCACCGCCTGCGCCGGCGCCTCTACGTCGGCAGCGCCTTCGTCATCGCCGTCACCGGAGGGACCGCGGGCTACTGGCTGTCGTACATCAACGCGATGGACTCGTTCAGCGCGGCCGTGACCTTCCAGATGGTGGTGATGACGCTGCTCGGCGGCCTCGGCACACCCTTCGGGCCCGTGCTCGGGGCGGCCTTCCTGACGCTCGTCTCCGAGTATCTCGGCACCCGACTGGTCTACTACTACCTCATCGTGATCGGCGCCATCATCGTCGCCATCTCGCTGTTCGCGCCGTCCGGTCTCTCCGGGCTGCTCCAGCTCGCGCGACGCCGCCGGCTGCAGGGGGCGCTGTGAGCCTGCTGCAGGTGCGGCGCGTCAGCAAGCGGTTCGGCTCGCTGGTGGCGCTCAACGGCGTCGAGTTCAGCCTGAGCGAGCACGAGATCCTCGGAATCATCGGACCCAACGGCGCCGGCAAGAGCACCCTCTTCAACGTGATTGCCGGGCTCGACATCCCCAGCGCCGGCGACGTCGTCTATCACGGCCGCTCCATCACCGGCCTCCGGCCGGATGCCGTCTGCCGCCTCGGCATCGCCAAGACGTTCCAGATCCCGCAGCTGTTCCCGCGGCTCACCGTGGCCGAGAACGTGCTGGTGGCCGCGCTCTACGGCCACGGCGCGAGCCTCACCGACGCGCGGCGGCAGGCCCAGGAGTGGATCGCCTTCGTCGGACTGCGCGACAAGGAGCTGGCGGCGGCGGAAACGCTCTCGGTGGCCGAGCGGCGGCGCGCCGATCTGGCGCGCGTCCTGGCGACGGGCGCGCCGCTCATCCTGCTCGATGAGAACATGGCCGGGCTGAACCAGACCGAGGTCGAGGCGGCGGTGGCGCTCCTGCGCCAGGTGCGCGAACGCGGTCGCACGCTCGTGGTGACCGAGCACATCATGCGCGCCATCCTCGGTCTCGCCGACCGCGTCGTGGTGCTGAACTACGGCGAGAAGATCGCCGAGGGCCGCCCGGCCGAGGTCATGCGCGACGCCACGGTGGTGAAGGCCTACCTCGGGGAAGCGCATGGCTGACGCGATGCTCGCGCTCGACAACGTCGAGGCCGGATACGGTCCTCTGCAGGTGCTCCGCAGCGTGACCCTCCGCGTGGCCCCGGGCGAGATCGTCAGCCTCATCGGACCCAACGGCGCGGGCAAGAGCACGGTGATCCGCGCCGTCCTCGGGCTGATTCCGCTGCGGCCCCGCGGCCGCGGGTCCATTCACTTCAAGGGCGAGCGGATCGACGGCCTGGCTCCGGAAGACATCGTGCGGCGCGGGATCGCGGTCGTGCCCGAAGGCGCGCGCGTCTTTGCCGAGATGACGGTGCTCGACAACCTCCGGATGGGCGCCCTGGCCGAGCCCGGGCGTGGGCGCGAGGCGGAGACGCTCCGCGAGGTCTACGCGATGTTCCCGCGTCTCGAGGAGCGACGGCGACAACTGGCGCGAACGCTGTCGGGCGGCGAGCGGCAGATGCTCGCCATAGGGCGCGCCCTCATGAGCTGCCCGGAGCTGCTGCTGCTCGACGAGCCGTCGCTCGGGCTTCAGCCGAGCCTCGTCCGCACCATCATCGAGGCGATTCGCGGCATCAACCAGCGCGGCATCACCGTGCTGCTCATCGAGCAGAACGTCCACATCGCTCTCCCCATCAGCCATCGCGGCTACGTCCTGGAGCAGGGGCGCGTGACGCTCGAGGACGCGGGCGTGGCGCTGCTCGACAACCCGCACGTCCGCGTCTCCTACCTCGGAGCCTGACCGCCATGAAGCCGCCGCGCTTCGACTATCTGCTGCCGCGCTCGCTCGACGAGGCCCTCGGGATGCTTGCCCAGCACGGGGAGGAGGCCAAGGTGCTGGCGGGCGGCCAGAGCCTGGTGCCGCTGCTCAACTTCCGGCTGGTGCGGCCGGCGTACCTCATCGACCTCAACGACATCCCGGGACTCGACGGTATTCGCGTTGACGACGGCCGGCTCGCGATCGGCGCCATGACCCGCCAGCGGGCGGTCGAGACGTCGCCGGTGGTGCGCGAGCGCTGTCCGCTGCTGGCCGAGGCGATGCCCCAGATCGGCCATGTGCAGATCCGCAACCGGGGGACGATCGGCGGCAGCCTCGCCCACGCGGACCCGGCCGGGGAGCTGCCGGCGGTGCTGGCTGCGCTCGACGGCGAGCTGCTCCTCAGATCCCGGCGTGGCGAGCGGCGGCTGACGCCACAGGAATTCTTCGTCGGCTACCTGACGACGGCGGCGGCGCCCGACGAGCTGCTGGTGGAAGCGCGCCTGCCGGTGACGTCACCGCGGACGGGGACGGCCTTCCTGGAGTTGAGTCGCCGCCACGGTGATTTCGCCCTCGTAGGCGTGGCGGCAACCGTCACCGTCGACAGCGGCGGCGTCTGCACGGCCTGCGCGATCGCCCTCACCGGCGTCGGTCCCACGCCCGTCGTCGCGCGCGATGCGGCGCGCGCCCTGATAGGCGTCGAGCCGACCGCCGAGGCCTGCGAGGAGGTCGGGCGCCGCGTGGCGAGCGCGCTCGAGCCGGATAGCGATCTCCACGCCTCCGCCGACTATCGCAAGCACCTCGCCGGGGTGCTGACGCGACGGGCGCTCGGGCGCGCCGCGGAGCGCGTCGACGGCCGCCCCGGCTCGAAGGACCGGCGATGAACGAGCGCGCCATTCGCGTCACCGTGAACGGCCGGGTGTACGAGCGGACCGTCGAGGTGCGCAAGACGCTCGCCGACTTCATCCGGGACGATCTCGACCTCACCGGCACGCACCTGGGCTGCGAGCACGGCGTCTGCGGCGCCTGCACGATCGTGGTGGACGGCGCCGCCGTGCGCTCGTGCCTGATGTTCGCGGCGCAGGCGCACGGGCGCGACATCGGGACGGTGGAGGGCCTCGCCGACGGCGACCGGCTGAACCCGCTGCAGGAGGCCTTCCGCGAGCACCACGGGCTCCAGTGCGGCTTCTGCACGCCCGGCTTTCTCATGACCCTCACGTGCTTCCTGCGCGAGACACCCGATCCCACCGAGGCCGAGGTGCGGGAGGCGATCTCCGGCAACCTGTGTCGCTGTACGGGCTACAAGAACATCGTCGCGGCCGCGCTGGCGGCCGCGCGGAGGAGCTGACATGATCCCGAGATTCCGACCCTTGCTGCTCGGCGCGCTCGCGCTGGCGCTCGCCGCCACCGCGTTGCGTCCGGCCGCCGCCGCCGAGGAGCTGACGCTCCTGGCCACCGTCACCCGCGTCGTCAATCTCCCCATGCTCGTGGGCCTGCGGCTGCTCGAGCGCGAGGACGGCATCAAGGTCACCGTGAAGGACCTGCGCTCCCCGGAGGCGGTCATGCTCGCGGTGATCGAAGGGCAGGGACAGGTGGCGACCGGCTTCGCCCCGTTCTACCCCGCCATCGAGAAGAACGCCCCCGTGCGCGGCGTGATGGAGCTGTCGCGCCCCGAGTTCGTCGTGATGGCGAAGAAGGAGATCGCGAGCGTCAAGGCGCTCGACGGCGTGCGGCTTGCCTCGCACTCGCCGAAGGCGACGGTGCAATCGCTGCTGGAGTTCTATCTGAAGAGCCAGCCCGGCGTGCAGCCGAACGTCGTGTTCATCCCCGAGGGCTCGCCGGCCCGCGCGGAGGCGCTGCTGCGCGGGGCGGTCGATGCGGCCGCCTTCGACCTGTCGGCGGCTCAGGTCGTGAACGACCGCGCGCCGGGAAAGTTCCACGTCCTCGTCGACTTCACCGACCAGCCGGTGTCGTCGAGCTCGCTCGTCGTCAACAACGACTTCGCGAAGAAGCGGCCCGAGGTCGTGCAGAAGCTCGTGCGGCGTCTCGTGCAGTCCTACCGGGAAGGCGCAAAGGATCCGAAGTTCTGGGTGCGCGAGCGCGGCGGCGCCCTCAAGGAGGTCGACGACGCGAAGCTGGAGACGCAGCTGCGGGCGCTGGTCAAGATCTTCGACCTCAACGGCGGCCTCGACCGGATGAACGGGCGCGGCGCCGCCGACAACCTCGCGTTCCAGGTGGCGACCGGCAACCTCACCGGGCCCGTCACCAAGTGGAAGTCCGAGCAGTTCTTCGACACGGCGCCGCTCGAGGCCGTGCTGAAGGACGTCGGCCGGCGCTAGTGGTCCTGGCGCTCCGCGCGGCGTCGGTCGTCGCCTTCCTGCTGCTGTGGGAGTGGGCGGCGCGGGTGCCGATCAGCTTCAACTTCCCGTCGCCGTGGGCGACGCTGACCGCGTTGGTCGCGCTGGTCCGTTCCGGTGCCTTGCCGGCGGCGACGCTCATCAGCCTGCAGTCGCTGTCGCTTGGCTTCGGCGCGGCCGTGCTCGTCGGGATACCGCTCGGCCTGCTCATGGGCGTCGTGCGGCCGGTCGGCCGCGTCGCGCGCGTCTACCTCGATCTGCTCATCGCGCTGCCGACGGCCGCCCTGGTCCCGCTGGTGATCCTGTCGTTCGGGATCAACGTGCTGTCCTCGGCGGTCATCGTGTTCGTCTTCGGCGCGCCGTTCGTGGTCATGAACGCGTATGGCGGGGTCCGCGACGTGCGCCCGCGTCTGCTCGAGATGGCGCGCGCGTTCGACGCCTCCTGGTGGCAGCTGTTCGCGCGGATCGTGCTGCCCAGCGCCATGCCGATGATCCTGGCCGGCATCCGCTACGCGCTGTCGCGGGCGTTCGTGGGCCTGATCGTGGCCGAGCTGCTGCTGTCGCCCTTCGGTCTCGGCCGCCTCATCATGACCACGCGCTCGATGTTCGAGCACGACCGCATGTTCGCCACCGTGCTGTGGACGCTGCTGTTCGCGGGCGCCGCGCTGGCGGCGCTGGCGCGCGTCGAGGCCCGGCTCCTGCGATGGCGCTCGTGATGCCGGCGCTCGAGCCGGACGCGCCGGCGGCGGCGGCGGCGCCGGTGGCCATCACGGCCGAGGGCGTCGCGAAGGCCTTCGGCGCCGTCCAGGCGCTCGTGGACGTCGACGTGCGCGTGCGTGCCGGCGAGTTCCTGAGCCTCATCGGTCCGAGCGGCTGCGGCAAGACGACGCTGCTGAAGATCATGGCCGGCCTCGTGCCGGCCGATCGGGGACGCGTCAGCGTCGGCGATCGCCAGGTGACCGGTCCCGGGCGCGAGTGCAGCGTGGTGTTTCAGGACTTCGCCCTGCTGCCATGGGCCAGCGTGCAGCGCAACGTCGAGTTCGGCCTCCGCCTCCGCGGCATCTCGCCTGGCCAGCGCGCCGATCGCGCCCGCCGCGCCATCGCCAAGGTCGGGCTCGGCGGCTTCGAGGACGCGTACCCGGCGCAGCTCTCCGGCGGCATGCAGCAGCGGGTGGGCCTGGCGCGCGCGCTGGCCGTCAATCCGCGCGTGCTCCTCATGGACGAGCCGTTCGCGTCGATCGACGAGCAGACGCGGCGCGTCTTCCAGGACGACCTCCTGCGGCTGTGGTCGGAGGAGCGCAAGACCGTCGTGCTCGTGACGCACAGCATGGAGGAGGCGATCTATCTCTCCGACCGCGTCGTCGTGCTCAGCCCGCGGCCGGGGCGCGTCCACCAGACGCTCGACGTGCCGCTGCCCCGCCCGCGCGAGGTGAGTGACGTCCGCGCCACCGCGGAGTTCGCGCGCCTCGTCGATGGGCTCTGGAAAGTGCTGAGGAAGCTCCAGTGAGCGTGGCCGCCCTCGTCGGTCTCGCGCTCGGCTGGGAGCTGGTGGGTCGCCTCGACGCCTCGATGTTCCTGCCGCCGCTCTCGCACGTGGTCGGCGCCTGGTGGCACCTCCTCGGCGACGGCACCCTCACGCGCGCGGCCTCCTCGAGCCTGCTGTCGCTCGTGAAAGGCTTCGTGCCGGCGGCCGTGCTCGGGGTCCTGGTGGGCCTGGCCATGGGACGGTTCGCGGTCGTCCGCCACGTGCTCGACGGCTGGGTCAACGCGCTCATGTCGGCCCCGCTGTCGGCGCTGGTCCCGGTCCTGATCGCGCTCTTCGGCATCCGCGATACGGTGGTGGCGGCCACGGTCTTCATGTTCTCGTTCTTCGTCGTCGTGGTGAACACGATGACGGGGGTGCGCGGCACCGACCGCGCGCTCGTCGACATGGCGCGCGCCTTCGGCGCCGGCGAGGTGGCGCTGTTCGGGCGCATCTATCTGCCGGCGGCGCTGCCCGCGGTCATGCTCGGCCTGCGCCTCGGCGTCGTGCAGGCGGTGAAGGGGATGGTGGTCGGCGAGATGCTGATCTCGCTGGTCGGCCTCGGCGAGCGGCTGATCTACTACGGCAACACGTTCCTGATCACCGAGCTCTACGCGGTGATCCTCTCCGTGCTCGTGCTCGCGCTGCTGGCGGGGCAGGCGGCGCAGGCCTGCGATCGCGCGCTCGTGCGCTGGAAGTGACCGCGTGATCGTCGACGCCCACCTCCACTATCTGTCGCCGCTGGCTCTCGCCGCCGCGCGACGGTCGCCCGATCGCTACGGCGTCCGGGTGGTGGACGATGCCGAGCGCCCGCGACTGGTGATCGGCGCCGAGCCGCCCACGCGGCCCCTGCTCGAGCCGCTGTACACGCTGGCCGCCCACGAGGCGTTCTTCGACAAGCACGGCATCGACGCCGGCGTCTTCGGCCCGCTGATGGACGTGGCCGGCTACTCGCTGCCGGCGGAGCAGGCGGCGGCGTGGAGCCGCACGCAGAACGAGGCGCTGGCCGAGTCGCTGGCCGCCTCGGGCCGGCGCCACGCCGGCCTCGCCACGGTGGCGCTCCAGAGCCCGACGCTCGCCGCCGCCGAGCTACGCTTCGCGGTCGGCTCGCTCGGGCTGCGCGGCGCGATGATCGATCCGAACGCGCTCGGCCGTCCCCTCGGCGACCGCGCGTTCGATCCGTTCTGGCGTGCGGCGGTCGACGCGGGCGCGCCGGTCATCCTGCATCCGTTCCTGCTGGAAGCGGTCGAGCGCTTCGGTCGCCATTACCTGCACAATCTCGTCGGCTATCCGTTCGAGACGACGCTGGCCGCCGGCTCGCTGATCCTCGGCGGCACCCTCGATCGTTTCCCGGCGCTCCAGATCGTGCTGGTGCACGGCGGCGGCTTCCTGCCCTATCACGTCGGACGCTTCGACCGCTGCCACGTGACGCGCCCGGAGACGCGGGCCGACGGCGCCGCGCTGCCGAGCGGCTACCTGCGCCGCTTCCACTACGACACGCTCGTGCAGTTCGCCCCCGCGCTGAAGTATCTGGTGGATGTCGTCGGCGCCGAGCGGGTGCTGCTGGGAAGCGATCATCCCTTCTGGCTGGGCGATCCGGAGCCGCTGCGCATCGTACGCGAGGCGGGCCTGTCCGCGGCCGCCGAGACCGTGATCCTCGGCGACAACGCCGCACGCCTCTTCCGGCTGGAGCCACGGCGATGAGCCCGGCCATCGGTCGCTCGATGCGTCGCAAGGAAGACCAGCGGTTGCTCACCGGCCGTGGCAAGTACGCTGCCGACTTCCGGCTGCCCGGCATGGTGCACGGCGCGGTGCTGCGCTCGCCCCACGCCCACGCGCGGCTGGGCGCGATCCGCTCGAAGGCCGCGCTCGACTTGCCCGGCGTGGTGGCGGTGGTCACCGCACAGGATCTCGGCGACATCGGCCGGATCCCGGTGCGTCTCGGGCCGCGCCCGGGTATCGTGGCCTGCCTGCAGCCGGCGCTGGCGCGCGACAAGGTCCGTTACGTCGGCGAGCCGGTGGCGTTCGTCGTCGCCGAAAGCCGGTACGTCGCCGAGGACGCCCTCGAGCTGCTCGAGGTCGACTACGAGCCGCTGGCCAGCGTCGCCGACGCGCGGACGGCCGTCGAGCGCGGCGCGCCGGTGCTCCACGAGGCCATCGACGGCAACGTGGTGGCCACGCTCGACACCCGGCGCGGCGATGCCGTGGCGGCGCTGGCGGCGGCCCACACCCGCGTGCGCGAGCGCTTCGCCGTGCAGCGGCACACCGGCGTGCCGATGGAAACGCGCGGTCTCTCGGCCGCGTTCGATGCCGGCACGCGCGTGCTGCGTCTGTGGGGCGTGGCCAAGGTCCCGCACTTCAACCGGCGCGTGCTCGCCGAGCTGCTCGGCTATCCGGAGCACCTGATCCACTTCGTGGAGCTGGAGGTCGGCGGTGGCTTCGGCATTCGCGGCGAGTTCTATCCCGAGGACCTCCTGGTGCCGTGGGCGGCGATGCGGCTCGGCCGGCCCGTGCAGTGGATCGAGGATCGGCGCGAGCACCTGATGGCGGCCAACCACTCGCGGCAGCAGTGGCACGAGACCGAGCTCGGCTTCGATCGCGACGGCAAGATCGTCGCGCTGGTCGACCGGTTCCTCACCGACATGGGCGGCTACATCCGCACCCACGGCGTGCTCGTGCCCGAGCTGACCGGCGCGCTCCTGCCCGGGCCGTACAAGGTTCCCCACTACCTCTCCGAGATCCGCTGCGTGATGACGAACAAGACCCCGACGGGCACCTATCGCGG
>JBIOXS010000044.1:0-10226 GCA_044869815.1 Candidatus Rokuibacteriota bacterium
CGCAAGCGGTCGCCTCACGACTGCAAGATTGCGAGGCCAGGCTGCTCATCACCGCCGACGGCTTTTACCGTCGCGGCCAGATCGTCCGCGTGAAGGAGACGGCGGACGAGGCGCTCGCCCAGTGCCCGACGGTGACGCACGTGCTCGTCTATCGGCGTCTCGGCCGCGACATCCCGTGGACGACGGGCCGCGATCGGTGGTGGCAGGACGCCGTGGCCGGACAGTCCGACGCATGCGCGGCGGTGCCGGTCGAGGCCGATCACCCGTGCCTCATCATCTACACGTCGGGTACGACCGGGCGGCCGAAGGGCACGGTCCTCACGCACGCCGGCTTCCTGCTGAAGTGCGCGCACGACTTCGCGTACTGCCACGACGTCGGCGACGGCGACCGACTGTTCTGGCTCACCGACCTCGGCTGGCTCATGGGCCCGATGGCGTTCACGGCGGCGCTCGCGCTCGGCGCCACCGCGATCGTGTTCGAGGGCGTGCCCGACTATCCGAAGCCGGATCGCCTCTGGGCGCTCGTGGAGCGTCACCGGATCACCGTGATGGGCATGTCGCCGACCGCCGTGCGGGCGTTGATGCCCCACGGACCCGAGCACGTGCACGCCCACGATCTGGGCTCGTTGCGCGTCCTCGGCTCCACCGGCGAGCCGTGGAATCCGGAGCCGTATCGCTGGCTCTTCGAGAACGTTGGTAAATCGCGGATTCCGATCAGCAACTACACGGGCGGAACGGAGATTTCCGGCGGTATCTTGGGCTGTTTCCCGATTGCTCCTGTCAAGCCGTGCGCGTTCGCCGGACCCATCCCCGGCATGGCCGCCGAGGTCTTCGACGAGGAGGGCCGTCCCGTGCGCGGCGCGGTGGGCGAGCTGGTCATCACCAAGCCGTGGCCCGGCATGACGGCGGGATTCTGGCGTGATCCCGAGCGCTACGAGGACACCTACTGGTCGCGCTGGAAGGACGTGTGGGTCCACGGCGACTGGGCCACCATCGACGCCGACGGCTTCTGGTACATCCAGGGACGCTCGGACGACACGTTGAAGATCGCCGGCAAGCGTCTCGGACCGGCCGAGGTGGAGTCGGTGCTCGTCGGCCATCCGGCCGTCGCCGAGGCGGGCGTGGTGGGCGTGCCGCACGAGGTGAAGGGCGAAGCCATCGTGTGCTTCGTGGTCCTTCGTCCCGGGCAGAGTGCGACGGAGACGCTTCGAAAGGAGCTGGCGGACCGCGTGGCATCGCACATGGGCAAGGCGCTCAAGCCGGATAAAGTTCTGTTCACTCGCGATCTGCCGAAGACGCGGAGCGCCAAGATCATGCGTCGCGTGATTCGGGCGACCCACCTCGGGCGCGAGCCCGGCGATCTGTCGTCGCTGGAGAATCCGGCGGCGGTGAGGGCGGTCAGCGAAGCAACGTAGGAGTCAGACCGACAGCGCGCGGACGATCGCCTGATCGTGCTTGCCGCGCGGGCCGCCGGCCTCGAGCTGGTCGCTCGCCGACAGCGCCGGGCGCACGGTGGCGATGGCGATCAGCGCGGTGCCGATGGCGAGCGTGAATCGCGTGGCGCCCACGAACTTCGTGGTGACGACGCTCACGGTGGCGATGGCGACGGCGACCTGCATCACCACGGTGAGGCTGGCCCAGCAGTCCTTGACGGCTCCGAGATTCGCGCCAGCGGCGTAGCCGACCGTGACGAACGCGGCCGCCCAGAGCATCGCGCCGAGGCCGTCCCAGAGCACGAACCGTCCGAACGGCAGCCGGCGGGCTCCGGCCATCGGCGCCACCATCATGCGGGCGCCGATCACGAAGCGGCCGAAGATCAGCGTGGTCACTCCCGGCGTCCAGCGCTGACCGAGGCGGACCCTCGAGAACACGCGCTGCCCGTGCACGCGGCCGATCCAGTACGTGAGCGCATCGGCGACCAGCACGCCGGCGGCGGCGGCGGCGACGCCCGAGGCGGGGTCGAGGTGGCCCTGGCCGGCCAGACCGCCGAGGGTCAGCAGCAGGAGCTCGCCCGGGATCGGCAGCGCCGCGCAGTCGAGGGCGACGGCGACGAAGACGACGATGTATCCGTGGGCGAGGACCAGGTTCACCAGCGCGTCGAAGAAGCTCACGCCGCGTTCGAAGAGCAAGAGAAATACCACAGCTGACGGCCCCTACAATCGCGGGATTTCGAGGGTGCAGGCCAATCCGCCGGCGCGACCGGCCAGAAACTGATCGCCGCCACTGGCTAGGAGCACATCGGCATAGAGGAGCGTCCCGGCGTCGCCGGGGCGCTCCGAAGGATGGGGGAATGGGGGGCCATTTCGGGGCCCCCCAGGTCAGAAGGCTAGCCTTTGACGGCCCCGGCGGTGAGTCCCGAGACGTAGTAGTCGAGGAACCAGACGTAGATCACGACGATCGGAACACTGGCCAGGACGGCGCCCGCCATCAGCGATCCCCAGTAGTAGATGTCGCCCCGGATCAGGTCGGCGTAGACCCCGACGACCGCCGTCTTGTTCGCCGTCTGGGAGACGAACGTGAGCGCGTACGTGAACTCGTTCCAGGTCAGCGTGAACGAGAACAGGGCTGCGCAGACGATGCCCGGCACCGCCATCGGCAGGACGATGCGCCAAAGCGTCTGCATGCGGCTGGCCCCATCGACCAGCGCGCACTCCTCGACCTCGCGCGGCACGGTCCGGAAGTATCCCATGAGGAGCCACGTGCAGAACGGGACGAGGAAGGTCGGGTAGGTGACGATGAGCGCCCAGATCGAGTCCGAGATCCCGAGCGATACGACAACCTGCGAGAGAGGCAGGAAGAGCAGGGTCGGCGGCACCAGGTAGGTGATGAACACTGCCAGACCGAACGAGCCGACTCCGCGGAAGCGCAGCCGCGCCAGGCTGTATCCCGCCAGGATCGAGATCACCAGCGAGATCGAGGTGGCCGTCACGCTGATGATGAGACTGTTCTTCATCCACGTGACGAATTCGGTCCGGAAGAAGAGGAGCCGGTAGTGCTCGGTGACCGGCGTTTCCACGACGAACGGGACCGACTTGAGGTTGTACAGCTCGGCATTCGACTTGAACGAGGTGATCAGCATGAAATAGAACGGGAACAGCGCGAAGAACAGGAATGGCACCAGGTTCGCGTACGCGAACAGCGCCGACCGTCTCTTCGCCCCGGGGCTGCGCACGCCGGTGACCACCCTCACTCCTTCCTGATGTAGCGCAGCTGCACGAACACGACGGCCGCCAGCATCGGGAACAGGAACAGCGAGATGGCGGCGCCCTGGCCGAGGTTGCCACCCTGAAGCCCGACCTGGTAGGCGAGGGTCGCGAACAGATGGGTGGTGTTGACGGGGCCGCCGCGCGTGAGGACCTGGACGATGTTGAAATCCGAGAACGTGAAGATCGTCGAGAACAGCGTGACGACGGCGATGACCGGGCGGAGCAGCGGCAGCGTCACATGGCGGAACCGCAGCCACGCGCTCGCCCCGTCGACCTCGGCCGCCTCGTAGTACTCGCGTGGGATGGCCACCAGTCCGGCCAGCACGGTGATCGCGAAGAACGGGAGACCGCGCCACACGTTGACGGCGATGACCGCCGCCATCGCGTAGTTGGCCTGGCCGAGCCAGTTCGGACCCGGCGCGCTCATGATGCCGAGGCGAATGGCCGTCCAGTTCACGACGCTGTAGAGCGAGTCGAACATCCACCACCAGCCGAGCGTCGAGAGCGCAGTGGGGATGACCCACGGAAGCAGCACGGCGCCGCGCAGCACCCGTTTGAATCTCAGGTTGCGTGCGAGCAGCAGGGCCAGCCAGACGCCGAGGACCGTCTTGAGGGCGACCGCGATGGCGGTGAACACGAAGGAGTTCCAGACGGTCTGCCGGAAGACCTCGTTATCGAGAATGTCGCGGTAGTTGGCCAGGCCGACGAACGGGCCCGGCGAGCCAACCCAGTAGTCCGAGAGACTGAACCAGATGGCCATCCCGAACGGATACGCGACCAGGCTGACGAGCAGAAGGATGGCGGGCAGGATCAACCCGTAGCCGAAGACATGCTCCTGCTCGACCCATTCGCGGAATCGCCGGAGGTGGCCGGCGCGCGGGGCGCCGGCCACCTCGAGGACGCGGGGACCGACGGCCATCAGCCGGCCTTGAGCTGCCCCTTGACGGCCAGGACGATCTGCTGTTCCGCCCACTCGATGGCCCGCTTGGGCGGCATGCCGTTGACGGCCTTGGCGAGCATGTCGGCCATGACGTAGTTGTTGTCGATGCGCTGCACGGCGTCGTTGGGCTTCGCCGGCCAGCCCCGCGGGTGCGCATACTCCGCTTCCTTCGGAAGCATGGCGAACTTCGGGTTACGCGCCCAGATGGGATGGTCGGCCATGTGCTTGAGCGGCGGGTGATTGAAGGCGTTGCCGGCCACGATCCACTTGTCGTAGTTGTCCTTCTTCATCAGGAACTGGACGAACTCCTTGGCCAGCTCCACGTTCTTCGAGAACTTCCAGATGCCGAGGCCGAGGATCGGCGGCGCCGAATGCCGGCCGGCGGGACCGGCGGGGCTCGTGTGGTGGTTGATGTCGTCGGCGATAGGCTGCTTGTTGGCGAGCGCCGCGTTGTACGGGCTTACTGGATTGTGGATCCATGATCCCTTGCCGGAGAGGATGAAGCGGTTGTTGGAGGCGTCGTCCCACGACAGCACCTCCGGCTCCATCGCGTCCTTGTAGAGCTCCTTGTACCACTCGATCACCTGCTCGGTCTGCTGGGACTTGATGCCGGGCGTCTTGCCATCGGCCTCCAGAACCTTGGCGCCCATCGACCACGCAACCGACCAGTACGTCGAGTGCGCATCCGAGCAATGGCTGATCGCGATGCCGACCGGGTTGCCCTGCTTCTTCAGGACCTTGCCCATCCGGAGCAGATCCGCCCACATCCCCGGCGGCGTCTCGAAGCCCGCCTTCTTGAAGTGCGCCTGGTTGTAGGTGGCGGGGAAGGAGATCCAGAACCAGGGAACCGCGCGCCAACCGGCTTTTGTCTGGTTCGCCTCCGCCGCGAACGGGTACCAGCCGCCGCCACCCTTGCCGAGCTTGTCGACGATGTCGCCCACGTCGACGAGGTGGTTCTCGTAGAGGAACGGATCGGCCGAGGCCGTGCGGTACATGTCGTGGCCGGACTGGGACTGCGCTTCCGCCGCCACCTTGGCCGGCAGCTGCAGGTGAGCGATCGTGTCCACGCGGACCGTACAGCTGGCGGCCTTGCCGAACTCCTCCGCCTGCCGGCGGAGCTCGTCATCCGCGGCGGGGACGAAGTGATTCCACGACAGGAACGTCAGTTCGCGCTTCTGCGCGTAGGCCGGGGCCTGGCCGAGCGCGAGCCATGAAGCCATGCCGGCGGAGACGCCGGCCGACGCTTTGAGAAACTCACGACGGGTCGTTCCGTTCATCGACGGACTCCTCTGTGTGCGTTGATGGATCGATTGAGGACTCGAGGGGAAGGTTGTCGCGCCGGGTCACCCCCTGTGCGGCCGGAGCGGACGGGACGGTGGCGGATTAAGTAACATCGGGCGCCCCGGCAAGTCAATGCGCGCGGTGCTATACTTCGTTTGGTCGTCGTGGGGGGAGGATTCCTGAGAACCGGGTGCGGCCCGGGACCCCTCGAACCTGATCCCGGTAATGCGGGCGAAGGGAACACGGCGAGTCCGAGACGCCACGGCCGCACCCTCTTGGGGAGCGGCCGCTTTTGTTTATGCATATCGTGGTGAATGGACGGGGCATGGAGGTCACGGAGGGGCTGAGCGTGGACGGCCTCCTCCTCCAGCTCGGCGTGAAGCGCGAGTACACCGCGGTCGCGGTCAACCGCGACATCATGCCCAAGAGCGCCTACGGCGCCACCGTGCTCCGGCCCGGCGACAAGGTCGAGATCGTTCGTCCCATGGGAGGCGGGTAGTCATGTACGATACCAATCTGGTCCTCGGCGGCAAGGAGTTCTCGTCGCGGCTCATCGTGGGGACGGGGAAGTACGCATCCAACGACATCATGCGTCAGGCGCATGAAGAGTCCGGTGCCCAGCTGGTGACGGTGGCGGTGCGACGGGTGAGCCTGCCGGGCAGCGGCGAGTCGATCCTCGATTTCATCGATACCGCGCGGTACACGCTGCTGCCGAACACGGCCGGCTGCTACACCGCGGACGAGGCGATCCGCACCGCGTATCTCGCGCGCGAGGCGGGTCTCGGCGACATGGTCAAGCTCGAGGTCATCGGCGACGCCCGCACGCTCTTTCCCGACGTGCAGGGCTTGCTGGAGGCCACCAAGACCCTGGCCCGTGAAAGCTTCACGGTGATGCCGTACACCAACGACGATCCCGTCACCGCCAAGCGTCTGGAGGATGCCGGCGCGGCCTGCGTGATGCCGCTCGGCGCGCCCATCGGCTCCGGTCTCGGCATCCGCAACCCGTACAACATCAGGATCATCCTCGAGACGGTCTCGGTTCCCGTCATCGTGGACGCAGGCGTCGGCACGGCCTCGGACGCGGCGATCGCCATGGAGCTCGGCGTCGACGGCGTCCTGATGAACACGGCCATCGCGGGGGCCAAGGATCCGGTGGCGATGGCGCGTGCCATGCGCCTGGCCGTCGAGGCCGGACGCCTCGCGCATCGCGCCGGGCGCATCGGCAAGAAGCTCTACGCGACAGCGTCCTCGCCGCTCGAGGGCCTGCCCGATTGGACCAGCTAAGCCTCACCCTCGTCACCGACCGGTCCCGGACGCGGGGGCGTGAGCTGACGGCGGTGGTGGGGGCGTGTCTGGCTGCCGGGCTCCCCGCCGTGCAGGCGAGGGAGAAGGATCTCGGCGCCGCCGACCTCGCAACCCTCTGCCGCCGGCTTCGCGAGCTGACGTCGGCTCACGGCGCGCGTCTCGTCGTCAACGATCGCGTCGACGTCGCCCTCGCCGTCGCGGCCGACGGCGTTCAGCGCACGCATGCCTCGCTTGCCGTCGACGACATCCGCCGCATCGCCGGACGCGGGCTCAGCATCGGGGCCTCCGTCCACTCGCTCGAGGACGCCATCGACGCCGAGATGCGCGGCGCCGACTGGGTCGTGTTCGGTCCCGTCTACGACACGCCGTCCAAGCGTCGGTGGGGACCGCCGCAGGGACTCGAGCGGCTGGCCAAGGTCACCGCGACCGTGCGCATTCCGGTCGTCGCCATCGGCGGGATCACGCCGGAGCGCGTGGCCGCCGTGCGCGCGGCCGGCGCCGCCGGCGTCGCCGCCATCGCGGCCATTCTCGACACGGCCTCGCCGGCGGACGCCACCAGGCGGTTCGTGGAAGCGCTGGCGGCGTCGTGAAGGTCTCCGTCGTCGGCGGCGGCATCATCGGCTGCGCGACGGCGTGGGAGCTGGTCAAGGCCGGCTGCGCGGTGACGCTGTTCGAGCGCGCGACGCCCGGGGCCGAGGCCTCGAGCGCCGCCGCGGGGATCCTGGCCGCGCTCGGCGACTCGCCCGATTCCGCGTATGCGCGGCTGGCGCTCGCCAGCTGGCGGCTCTACCCCGCGCTCGCCGCGGAGCTTCGCGAGCTCACCGGCATCGACGTCGAGTACGTGACCCGCGGCACGATCTATCCGCTGCTCAGCGCCGATGACGTTCGTCGCACCGAGGCCCGCGTCGGCGATCGTCTGGACCCGACGTACGGCATCGAGGTCTGGGACACGGCGGACGTCCGCGCCAACGAGCCTGCCCTGTCCACGCAGGTCCGTGGCGCGATGTTCGTCGGCGCCGATCACTGGGTGAACAACCAGCGGCTCGTCGTCGCCTACGCGCAGGCGGCCGTCGGCGCCGGCGTGGTCCTGCGCGCGGGCGCATCGGTCACGCGGGTGGCGGTGGAGAGGGGCCATGCGCGCGGCGTCGTGGTGGACGGCGAGCTGTGGGAGGCGGACACCGTCGTGCTGGCGGCCGGCGCGTGGACCGGCGAGCTGGTCGCCTCGTTCGGCGCACGGCTGCCCGTCGAGCCGAGGCGGGGTCAGATGCTGGCTCTCGGCCACGTGCCCGCCGTCCTCAACCACTGCGTGCACGGCGACGACGTGTATCTGGTCCCGCGACCGTCCGGCGAGCTGCTCGTGGGCGCCACCGTCGAGCGCGTCGGCTTCCAGCGCGGCGTCACCGCCGAAGGCATCGCGGGGCTGCTGGCGGCGGCGATCGAGATCTGTCCGTCGCTCGGCGCGCTGCCGATCACACGCACGTGGTGGGGATTCCGGCCGTGGGCGCCCGACAGCCTGCCCGTGCTCGGGCCGTGGCCGGACGTCGAGGGCCTCTGGGTCGCCAGCGGACACTATCGCAACGGAATCCTGCTGGCGCCGATCACCGCGCGCGTGATGAGCGACTGGATCACCACGGGGCAGCCCGGCATGGACCTCGACGAGTTCGTGCCCGCGCGCTTCGTCAGATCGCGCGTGGCGCGAGAGCAGGGCGCGGGATAGAGGAGGGAGCCGACCATGACGAAGTCCGAGCTGAAGCAGCGCGTGTACGCCGCCATCGAGCGTCGCGCGGAGCACATCATCGGCATCGGCGAGCAGATCCGCAAGCATCCGGAGCTCGGCTTCAAGGAAGTCAAGACGGCGCGGCTGGTGGAGGACACGCTCGGCGGCCTCGGCCTCAAGCCGCAGGCCGGCCTCGCGCTGACCGGCGTTCGCGCCGAGGCCGCCGGTCGCGCCGGCGACGGCCCGACGTTCGCGCTGCTCGGTGAGCTCGACGCGCTCGTCGTGGCCGGGCATCCCGAGGGCGATCCCACCACCGGGGCGGCGCACGCCTGTGGCCACAACGCCCAGGTGGCGGCCCTCATGGGCGCCGCCATGGGCCTCGTCGACGCCGGCGCCACCGAGCATCTGAGCGGCCGCGTCGTGTTCTTCGCCGTGCCGGCCGAGGAGTACGGCGACATCGAATGGCGGGTAGGGCAGGCCCGCGCGGGCCAGCTCGAGTTTCTGGGGGGCAAGCCGGAGCTCCTGCGGCTCGGACACTTCGACGACGTCGATCTCTCGATGATGATCCACATGACGTCGCGCCCGGAGGACGGCAAGGCCGGAGTGCCCGCCTCCAACAACGGCTGCATCGTGAAGACGATTCGCTACGTGGGCCGTGCCGCGCATGCCGGCGGCGCTCCGCACCTGGGCGTCAACGCGCTCTATGCGGCCCAGATCGGCCTGGCCGCCGTCAACGCGATCCGCGAGACCTTCCGGGACGAGGACACGATCCGCGTGCATCCGATCATCACGCACGGCGGCTCGCAGGTAAACGTCATCCCGGGCGAGGTGCGGCTCGAGACGTACGTGCGCGGGCGCTCGGTGGAGGCGATTGTCGACGCCCAGAAGAAAGTCGATCGCGCCTTCAAGGCAGGCGCCCTCGCGCTCGGCGCCAGCGTCGAGATCGAGACGCTGCCCGGCTACATGCCGATGACGTGCGACGCCACGATGACGCGCTACTTCAAGGACACGGCCGTGGACCTCGTCGGCGCCGACGCGTACCGGCAGATCGGGCACCGCACCGGCTCCACCGACATGGGCGACCTCAGCATGGTGATGCCGGTGCTCCATCCTTATATAGGGGGCGCCACGGGCTCCGGCCACGGCGCCGACTACAAGATCGTCGACGCGCGTCTGGCCTACGTCACCCAGGCGAAAGCGCTCGCCGCGATGGCGATCGACATGCTGGCCGATGGCGCCGCCGGCGCGCGCGAAGTTCTCAAGTCCGCTCAGCCGATGACACGCGAGCAATACCTTGCGTTTCAGCGCAGTCTCGCGCGACGCGAGGTTTACGAGGGATGATTACGGGCTTGGCGGGCGGGTCCTGTCGCCGGGTGCGGGGCTGCCCGCCCGGGAACCATCGCGGCACCCCCGGCTAACCGCGCGCGGGCTTGCACTCGTGTACGGCAAGGCTGGCGTTGATTTCCCGCAGCGCATCGTCTGCCTCACGGCGGAGACGGCGGAGATTGCTTACATGGTCGGCGCCGGCGATCGAGTCGTCGGCGTCCCAGGTACCGCGCGGCGGCCCGAGGCCGTCCGTGACAAGGCGCGCGTCGGGGGATTCACGACGTGTCGGGTCGACAAGATTCTGGCGCTGGAGCCCGATCTCGTGCTGGCGTTTTCCGATCTCCAGCGGGACATCGTCGGTGAGCTGATCGCGGCCGGCGTCGCGGTGCTGTGCACCAATCAGCGATCGGTGGACGACATCCTGCGCGCCGTCCTGCTCGTGGGCGGGGCG
>JBIOXS010000045.1:0-18543 GCA_044869815.1 Candidatus Rokuibacteriota bacterium
TGCTCGCGGTGCCGAGCCCGCCACGCATCGCGCGGGTCACGCCGAACAGCTTGCCCACGGTGGCGCCGGTGCCGGCGCCGACGCTGCCTTCCTCCACCGGGCCGGCCGTTGCAAGGGCGGCTGCGGCATAGCCCATCTCCCGCGTCGGGCGAACGCGGGCGTCGCCGACGTTCAGATCGAACAGGAACGCGGCCGGGACATGGGGCACGATCGCGGGCCCGGCCGTGAAGCCGACACCGTGCTCCTCGAGCCAGCGCATGACGCCCCATACCGCCTCGCCGCCGAAGCGGCTGCCGCCGCCGAGCACCACGCCGTTCACCGTCGGCACGAGATGGCGGGGATCGAGATAGTCGAGGCCGAGCACGTCGTTGGCGCCACCGCGGAGCTCCACGCCGCAGACGGCCGGCCGCTCGCAGAGCACGACCGTGACGCCGGTGAGGGCGACCGGATCGTCGGCATGGCCGACGCGGACGCCGGCCACGTCGGTGATCAGGGCCGCCGGCTCACGTCGGCCGCGCTGAGCCGGCCAGCGGCCACCTCACCGGCGAGCTCGATGCCACGGCGGGCGAGCGCCACCGGAAACGGCTGACGCCGTGCGTCGCTCGCCTCGTCGCGGAGCGCCGCCGCCGAGGCGGCGGCGATCGCGGCCGGCTCGGGGCGGTCCGTGACGGCGAACACGAAGGCCATCTCCTCGAGCCGCCGGGCCCACCGTCGTCGCACCTCCGGCGTGAACTCGCGCTCGACGATGCGGTCGACGATGGCCGCCTCACGCTCGGCCTTGATCTGATCGGAGACGACCAGCCGGCTCTCGCGCGTCTGCGCGAGCTCCAGCGATTCGGACTGCACCGACTCGGGATCCACGAACCACGAGGCGAGCTCCGGCAAGCCGAGCAGCTCCGAGACGCGGTCCAGCAGCGCCGGTTCCGGGGGCGCCGTCGGCGACGGCATGTCCTCGCCGGTGGCGTGCTCGAACGCCGCCTGCCAGCGGGCGAAGGCGGCCGGGGGCGTCGTGCCGAGGCGCGTGTGAAGCGCCAGCGCCGCCTGCACGGCGGCGACGGCGCGCGGCGGCGCGACCTCGATCCACGGCAGCTTCTGGTTCGCGCGAAGCGCGGCCAGCTCCGTGTCGAGGCGCTTCTTGGTGATCTCGCCGCCCGCCACCTCGAGGATTCCCACGGTGTCGTTGAGGATCAGGGAGCACAGCGCGGTGCCACCGAAGCCGCCGTCGAAGAGGATCCACACCGCGCGCGAGCCGGTGCCATCGATGCCGGACAGCCACGCGCGAGCCGGCCGCTCGGCGCGGCGCCCGATGACCGGGCGCGCGGCCGCCCGCGGTGGCGCGGCGACGCCCTTCTGAGAGAGCCGGTAGAGCGTCCGCCGGGCCGCACGTCGCACCCCGCGCGCGGCCGGGTCCTCGGCGAGGGCGGTGATCACCGGCAGCGCGGCCGCGCCGTGCGCCTGCGCGAAGTCGCGCAGCGCCGCGTCGGCGACCGCCTCGGGCGCGCCGGTGAGGGCGCCGAGCGTGGTGGCGAGGGGGGCTCCCGCCAGCGCCGCTTCGAGGGCGGCGCGGCAGGCGGCCGCGGCCTCCGTCATGCGAAGAAGGGCAGCTGCGAGGAAGCGGTGCGGAAGTGCACGCGCCGCGCATAGTCGAGCGCGCGCGCATACCCTTCGAAGCGGTCGGCCAGGCGGCCGAACAGCGGTCCGCCGGCCGCGCGCACGGGCTGCGCGCTCGACCGGTCGTGCTCGGAGACGAAGCGATAGGCGCGCTGGCCCTGCGTCACGTAGTAGCCGGTCGAGGCGATCTGCTCGACGCGCTCACGGAAGACACCGAGCATGAACAGCGTGTAGTCCCCGATGTGCCGGCGCACCGTCACCTCGCGCTCGGGCACGAACGATGGATCCTGCCAGAGCGCCTGCGCCTCCAGCAACAGGTCCACCACACACTCCAGGCGCTGCCCGGTGATGCCGCGCGGAAAGAGCTGCTCGGTGCGGGCGAAGCGCGTGAGCAGGTCGGCCAGGTAGGCGGCCACGCCTTCGTCATTGAGGGCCAGGTCGCGGAAGCTCGCTCGGAGCGCGCCATCGAAGAAGCGCCGAAGCTCCACGAGCAAATCATAGCAAACTTGGCTAGAATTCCCGACGTCGTGCCCGACGCTACGAAACGCCGGTTGCCGTGGCTGCTCGTCATCGCGAGCCTCGCCCTGGCCGCCCTCCTTGCCTATACGCTCTTCGTGGGATACCTGCCCGCCAAGCAGCGCATCGCGGGCCTCGAGCGCGAGCTGAGGGATGTCTATGCGCGCGAAGCCGACGTCGACACGCGGCACGCGCAGCGTGACCGCCAGCTGCAGGCGGTGACCGCCGAGCGCGACGCGCTCGCCCTGCGGGTGGTCGAGCTGGAGCGGGAGCTCGCGGCGGTCCGCAACCGGCGTCCGGGGCCATGACGCGCCGGCCGACGCCGCGCCCCGCGACCGCCGACGACGTCGATCCGCGCCACCGCTGGGATCGCCCGCTGCAGGCGCCGGGCCACATGCAGGTCGACTTCGAGGAGCGCGTCGACTTCCGTCGCCTGCACGCCTATCGGCTCGGTCGCGCGCGACAGGCGCTGTCGCGCTCGGGCCTCGGCGCCGTCCTCGTGTTCGATCAGTACAACATCCGCTATCTGTCCGGCACCGTGATCGGTGAATGGGCGCGCGACAAGCTCACGCGGTGGTGCCTGCTGACCGGCAACGGGGAGCCGTGGGTCTGGGACTTCGGCTCCGCCGCGCGCCACCACAAGCTCTACGCGCCGTGGATCCCCGAGAAGCAGTCGCTGGCGGGACTGGTGGGCCTGCGCGGCGCCGTATCGCCGAAGGCGGGCCTCTTCAAGAAGGCCGCCCAGGAGATCCGCGACATCCTGAAATCCGAAGGGGTGGGCGACCTGCCGCTCGGCGTCGACGTCGTCGAGCCGCCGTTCCTCTTTGCCCTCCAGGAGCTCGGCCTGGACGTCCGCGACGGACAGCAGGTGCTGCTCGAAGCGCGGATGCTCAAGAGCCAGGACGAGCTGACGCTGCTCAACATGGCCGCGGCCATGGTCGACGGCGTCTACCAGGACATCTTCGAGGCGCTCAAGCCCGGGGTCCGCGAGAACGAGATCGTGGCGCTCGCCAACAAGCGCCTGTACGAGATGGGCGCCGACAACGTGGAGGCCATCAACGCCATCTCCGGCGAGCGGTGCAGTCCGCATCCGCACAACTTCACCGACCGCCTCATCCGGCCGGGCGACCAGGCGTTCTTCGACATCATCATGTCGTTCGTCGGTTACCGCACGTGCTACTACCGGACGTTCAGCGTCGGCAAGGCGACGCGCTCGCAGCAGAGCGCCTACAAGAAAGCGCGGGAGTGGATGGACGAGGCCATCGCCCTGATCAAGCCCGGTGTGGCCACCGACAAGATCGCGCGGGCCTTTCCGAAGGCGGCCGAGATCGGGTTCGAGACGGAGATGGCCGCCTTCGGGCTGAACTTCTGTCACGGCATCGGCCTCGGCCTGCACGAGCGGCCGATCATCAGCCGCCTGAACTCCTTCGACGACCCGATGGAGCTCCAGGCGGGGATGATGTTCGCCGTCGAGACGTACTGTCCGGCGACGGATGGCGTGTCGGCAGCGCGCATCGAGGAGGAGGTCATCGTGACGCCGGCCGGCGCGCAGATCATCACGCTGTTCCCGGCCGACGAGCTGCCGATCGCCAACCGCTACTAGCCCGGGCTACCGCAGCCGGGGGAGGCCTTGCATGCGCATCGTCGCAGTCACGCTCGTGCTGTTCGCCGTCGTCGGCCTCGTTCCCGCCGAGCTGGCCGCGCAGGCGACGGGACCGATCAAGATCGGCCTCATCTCGCCGCTCTCCGGCGCCATCGCCGCCGCCGGCAAGGACATGTACAGCGGATGCGAGCTCTACTGGCAGGAGACGGGCTCGCAGGTCGCCGGGCGCAAGCTCGAGGTGACGCTGGAGGACAACGAGGGCTTGCCGGCGACGGCGCTCACGAAGGCGCGCAAGCTGGTCGAGAGCGACAAGGTCCACGTGCTCATGGGCGTGATCCTCTCCAACGTCGCGTATGCGCTGGTGCCGTACGTCGAGGTGCAGGGCATCCCGACCATGTACCCCATCAACTCCGCGGACGATCTGACGCAGCGCCGCCGGCCCAGGTGGCTCATCCGTACCGGCTTCTCGGCGGGCGGCAACATGCACCCGTTCGGCGAGTACGCGGCGAAGACGCTCGGCTACAAGAAGCTGGTGACGATCGGCCTCGACTACGCGTTCGGCTGGGAGACGGTCGGCGGGTTTCACAAGTCGTTCGAGGACAACGGCGGCCAGGTGGTGCAGAAGATCTGGGTGCCGCTCAACGTGCAGGATTACGCGCCCTACCTGAGCCAGGTGCGCAAGGACGCCGACGCCGTGTTCGTGAACGCGCTGGGCCGGTGGACGCTGCTCTTCGCCAAGGCGTATTCCGACAGCGGACTCAGGGGCAAGATCCCGCTCATCGCCAATGGCACCTACAGCGACGAGCACGTGCTGCCGCAGATGGGCGACGAGTCGATCGGCGTGATCAGCGCCCACCACTACTCGGCAGCCCTCGACACGCCGGCCAACCGCCGCTTTCGCGCCGCCTTCGAGAAGGCCTACCACCGCGTGCCGTCGTTCTACTCGGAGAACTGCTACACGGGCGCGCGCCTGCTGAGCGAGGCCATCAAGGCCGTCGGCGGCCGCGTGGAGGACCGTCCGGCCCTGATGGGCGCGTTGCGGACGGTGGAGGTCGGCGACGCCCCGCGCGGTCCGGTCAAGATGGATCCCTACGGCAACCCGACGCAGAACATCTACATCCGCAAGGTCGAGCGCGTGAACGGGGTGCTGCAGAACACCATCGTCTTCACCTATCCGAACGTGAGCCAGTTCTGGAAGTACAATCCGGAGGAGTTCCTCAAGCAACCCGTGTACTCGCGTGACTTCCCGCCGTGCCGCCACTGCTGAGGTGACCATGAAGCCGATCTCCGCCGACTCGCACGTGACGGAGCCGCCGGGCACGTACGTCGACCGCATCGATCATCGCTTCAAGGACCGTGCGCCGCGCATGGTGCGCGATCCCGAGCGCGGCGACATGTTCGTGATCGAGGGCCTCGACAAGCCGGTGCCGATGGGACTCATCGCGGCCGCCGGCAAGAGCGCCGAGGAGCTCGCGATGTTCCACGCGCGCTTCGAGGACATGCACCGCGGCGGCTGGGACCCCGACGCGCGGCTCGCCGATCAGGACCACTGCGCTGGCCATCCCGACCGGCTGATCGGCATCGGCCAGACGGCCATGCGGTCGGTGGCCGACGGCATCGCCGACCTCGAGCGCATCAAGGCGCTGGGCCTGCGGGGCGTGATGATGCCGGGCAACCCGGCCGTGGCCGACTACGACGATCCGATGTACGGGCCGTTCTACGAAGCCGCCGCCGATCTCGATCTGCCGCTGAGCTTCCACATCCTCACCAGCGCCGGCGATCAGAAGCGCACGCGGGGGCCGCGGCTCAACGCGTTCATGACGATCATCCGCGGCTGCCAGGACATCATCGGCACCTTCATCTTCGGCGGCGTCTTCGAGCGCCATCCGCGGCTGGTGTGCGTGGAGGCCGACGCGGGCTGGGTGCCGCACTTCATGTACCGGATGGACCACGCGTACAACCGCCATCGCTACTGGCTGCCGTCGGGGACGCTGACGCGCAAGCCGAGCGAGTACTTCCACGAGCACGTCTACACGACCTTCCAGGACGACTGGGTCGCCTTCAAGGTGAGCGACCTCTGCAACGTCCGGCGCCTGCTCTGGGCCAACGACTTCCCGCACAGCGACTCCACGTGGCCGAACTCGCAGGCGCTGCTCGCCGTCCACGCCGCGCATCTGAGCGACGCCGACCGCGCGCGCGTCCTGCACGACAACGTGGCCGAGCTCTACGGGCTCGCCGGGTGACGGCCGCCCGCGACTGCCTGCTCTGCCGCGCCGAGCGCATCACGCCCTGGTATCACGAGGATGAGGTCTGCTGGATCGCCGAGTGCGACATCTGCGCGGTGCCGATGGTCGTCTGGCGCTCGCACGGCGTCGCGCCGGCGATCCCCGATCGCGACCACATGCTGGCGCGCCTCGCCGACATTGCGCGCGTGCAGGTCGGCGCACACTGGATCGACGACCACATGCGCAACATCCCCGACCACTGGCACGCCCACGCGCGCCCCGAAGGCGGCTTCTTCGGCCGTTGAGCGTCAGCCTTTCGGAAGACCGAGCACGCGCTCGCCGATGATGTTGCGCTGGATCTCGCTGGTGCCGGCGGAGATCGTGTACTGGCGGGCGGCGATGAGCCGGTTGAACCAGCGCGGGGCGTCGGGGACGGTGTCCGTCGAACGGTTGACCAGCGCGTGCATGCCGAGAAGCTCGCCCGCGGCATCCGCGATGCGGACGCCGAGCTCCGAGCCCGAAAGCTTCAGCACCGAGCCCTCCGGTCCGGGCGGCTCACCGCGGAGCTGGCGCGTCAGGTTGCGATAGCGCGTGTAGCGCATGGCCTCGCAGTCGATGACGAGCTGCGCGAGGCGCTGGCGGATCCGCGCGTCGTCCCAGGCCGAGCCGCCGTCGACGCGCAGGCGCCTGGCAACCGCGATGAGGCCGGCGACCTGGCCGATCGGGTTGCGGGCGCCGGTCGAGTGACGCTCGTGCATCAGCGTCGTCGTCGAGACCTTCCAGCCGTGGTTCAGCGGGCCGAGCAGCTGCGCCTTCGGCACGAGGACGTCGGAGAAGAAGACCTCGTTGAAGTGCGGGTGGCCGGTCATGAGCACGAGCGGTCGCACGGTGATGCCCGGGCTGCTCATGGGCACCAGGAAGGCCGAGATGCCCTGGTGCTTGGGCACGTCGGGATCCGTGCGCGCGAGCAGGAAGATCCAGTGCGCGTACTGCGCGCCGGAGGTCCACACCTTCTGGCCGTTGACGACGAAGTGATCGCCGCGCTCGACCGCCCGCGTGGCGAGGCTGGCGAGGTCCGAGCCGGCGCCGGGCTCGGAGAAGCCCTGGCACCAGACTTCCTCGCCGCTGAGGATCGACGGCAGGTGCCGCTGGCGCTGGGCGTCCGTGCCCCAGTGGATGATGGTCGGGCCGATGAGGTTCAGTCCCATGTTGCCGGGCAGCACGGGCGCGCGCGCGGCCGTGTACTCCTCGTCCCAGATCACGCGCTCGATGAGCGTGGCCGCGCGGCCGCCGTACTCCTTCGGCCAGTTGATCCCGACCCAGCCGGCTGCGTGCATCCTCTTCTGCCAGGCGCGCCGGCGCTCGAACGTCTCCCGATCGCTGGCCACGCGATCGTCGGCGGCATCGTCGAGACAGAGGTCGGGCGGCAGGTTCGCCGCCAGCCAGCCGCGGAACTCCTTGCGGAAGGCCTCGTGCTCCGGCGCGTACTCGAAATCCATCGTGTCGTCCTCAGGGGTTCGGGGAGGCGGACAGACCGCTCAGGTCAGCGAGCACGTCGAACACGGTCGCGAAGTCGCGCGCGCCGAGCCCGAGCCCGCGGGCGGTCGAGAGCCATTCCTGGGTGAGCGCCGTGGTCGGCAGCGGCACGCCGCTCGCATGGCCCTGGTCGAGCGCGAGCTGCAGGTCCTTCTGCATCATCGCGACATTGAACCATGCGTCGCGCGGCATGGCGCCGAGCACGAACGGGCCGCGATACTTGAGCATCGGCGAGGCGACGACGGATTTGAGCAGCGCCTCGACGGCGGTGGCCCGCGCGATGCCCGATTTCTCCGCCAGCAGCACCGCCTCGCTGAAGGCGAGCATCTGGACGGCGAGGCCGAGATTGGTGGCGATCTTCATCGTCTTGGCGATGCCGAGCGCGCCGACGTGGGTGAGGCCACCCGGGCCCATGACGGCCAGGTACGGTCTCACGCGCTCGAGGGCGGCGGTGTCGCCGCCGACCACGATCGACGCCTGGCCTTGCTCGACGGTGATGGTGCTGCCCGACACCGGCGCGTCGAGCATGGCCGCGCCGCGACGGGCGGCGGCCTCGCCGAGCTCGCGCGTCACGACCGGGCTCACCGTGCTCATCTCGACGAGCACCGCGGCCCGGTCGAGCCCGGCGAGGATCCCGTCGGGACCGAGGGCCACCGCGCGGAGCGCGGCGTCGTCGGTGACCATGCTGAAGACGGCGGCGGCGCCCTCGGCGGCCGCGCGCGCCGTGGTCGCCACCTTGAGACCGGCGGGCTCGAGCGCGCGTGCCTTGTCGGCCGTGCGATTGTAGCCGGTGACGGTGTGACCGGCCTCCAGCAGGCGGCGCGCGAGGCGGCGGCCCATGGCGCCGAGACCGATGAAGCCGAGCGCCGCCATCAGCGCGCGTCGGTGACGGCGATGGCGCTGATCTCGACCTTGCAGCGCGCGTGCGTGGCCAGCCGCGAGACCTCCACCGTGGTCGTGGTCGGCAGGTGGCCGTCGAGATACTCGGCCCAGACGCGATTGAGATCGTCCTGCTCGCCGACGTCGGTCAGAAAGCGCGTGGCCGAGACGAGGTCGCGGAGCCCGCAGCCGGCGGCTTCGAGCGTGCGCTTGAGGTTCTCCATGGCGAGCACCGCCTGCTCGCGCATTGTCCCCGGCAGGTCGAACTCCTCCTCGCGGTGCGGATGGCTGTGGTAGACGGCGGCGGCGGTGACGCCCGACAGGAACACGAGGGCGCCGCGACGGACGATGATGCCGGGCGCGTACGGCATATGGACGTCGGTGCGCCGGTCGGCGTGGTGCACGATGGCGAGGTCCTTGGCCATCACTCCTCCAGCAGCTTGAGCACCCGCTCGTTGACCTCGCGCGTCCCGAGCGAGATCCGCAGGTGGCCCGGGAATCCGACGGCGCCGCCGTCGCGCACGAGAATCCCGGCCCGCGCGAGACTCTCGCGCACGCGCCGGGGATCGTCGACGCGAACCAGGAGGAAGTTCGCCTGCGACGGTGAGCAGGTGAGACCTCGTTCGGCGAGGCCCGCCATGAGGAAGCGCCGCTCCTCCAGCACGAGCGCGCGCGTCCGTGCCGCGTGGTCCGGATCGCCGAGCGCCGCCACCGCCGCCACCTGGCCGAGGCGATTGACGTTGTACGGGGCGCGCACGCGGTTGAGCCGGTCCATGATCTCGCGGGAACCGAGCGCGTAGCCCACCCGCAGTCCCGCGAGGCCGGCGATCTTGGAGAACGTGCGCAGGACGAGCAGCCGCGGGTAGCGGCCGAGCAGCGCGACGCCGTCGGGGTAGTCCGGGTCGTCCACGAAGTCGTGATAGGCCTCGTCGAGCACGACCAGCGGTGGATCGTCGCCGAGCGCATCGAGGAACGCCAGCAGCGCGCGCGCCGGAATGATGGTCGCGGCCGGGTTGTGCGGCGAGCAGAGGAAGACGGCCTTGGTGTGCAGCGTGATCCGCCGCCGCATGTCGTCGAGATCCGTGTGATAGCCGGCCAGCGGGCTCTGCACGATGCGCGCGCCCGCGACGTTAGCCCCCGTCGCATACGGCTCGAAGGAGGGGTGCGGTATGACGACCTCGTCGCCCGGCTCGAAGGCCGCCAGCGCGATGAGCGTGATCAGCTCGTCGGCCCCGTTGCCGACGACGATCTGCGCCGGCGACAGGCGCAGCTGACGGGCCAGCGCCTCGCGCAGCGCGGTGCTGCCGCCGTCCGGATAGAGATGCACGTGCGACGCCTCACGACGGATCGCCTCGACCACGCGCGGAGAGGGACCGAGCGGGTGCTCGTTCGCCGAGAGCCGCACGAGCTCCGCGATGCCGAGCTCGGCGGCGAGCGCCTCCAGCGGCTTGCCGGCCTCGTAGGGGGTGACGGACTCGAGCGCGGCGCGCCAGATCCTACGCACCGACGTATTGTAGCCGAGCTAACGAGGAACGCGAATGGGCAAGGAGTATGCGCGCTCAGCTGGGTGCTAGTGCGCATTGAGCTCGAGTTGATGCGGCGCTCGCACATCACCTCGCACTGCGACCCGCCGCGACGCAAGGCGCATGATCGTGGGCCGCACGATGAGACATCTGAACACAATCGGCAGGATCCTTGGGCACGTCGAGCCGACCGATATATATTGCCGGCGATATTGATCTAAACCCCCGGAGACATCCGCCGATCTATAGACAGTCGATTAGCGAGCGGCGATAGTCGCCGCGCGGCCGGACAGGAGGTGAATACGCCAAGGGCGGACCATCATTTCGCTTTAGGTTTCATCTCATCGGTGTATGACACGGGCAATTTTTCAAGCCAAGGTAAAACGTCGCAAGGAGGGGGAATGAAGCGCTCGATTATCTTTGTCGCGGTAATCCTTAGTATCGCCGTCATGGTGCCGGTCCAGACGTGGGCAGGGAACGGTGCGCCGAGCGGTGGACACTTCCAGTTCAACCTCATCGGACACCCGAAGAACGTAGAGGCGATCGGCGGGGACGACAGCAACGGCCGCGCGATCATGGTGCCTCTGAAGAACGCCACGGGACCGAATCAGATTGTCTGCGAGGCCCAACAGTACGTTCTGAGCGATGATACGGCCCCGACGTTTACCGATCAGGAGCGGTAGGCGCGAAGCTCTATTTCGTGGGGGGTGATCACTACGAGATCATCGACCGGGACGCCACGGACGCGAACGGTGCCACAATCATGGTCCGGGTGACGCAGGATGCGAACCGCGACATCACGTTCGACATCTACATCCGCGTTCTCGGTGAGCCCAACACGTGCATGGATATTGACGCCTATGCCTACGACGCCGATCAAAGCCTGTGGTTCCGGGCTGGCAGCGTCGACCTGAACCGGAAGGCGGGTGGCAGCACATTCGTGAAGGTCAACTACCTCTTCGACGTGTGGTTCTGTCAGGTCGATACGCTTACCGGCGAGTGCATGGAGGGGACAAGCGTGGAGTTGTCGGTCTTCAACAACGTCTTCGAGAGCTACTTCTGGAACATCTTGAATAACGGCACGCGGAACGTTCAGGTGCGACTCTACCCTAGGGCTCAGTAGTCGTCCGTAGAAGGGCGCCAGGACTACCGTCCCGCCCTGACGAAGGCAGATATCACGGTCCTGGCGATCGGCATTCCGGTCGCCACGACTGTCGCGATCCGAGTCACCCACCGCTTCGCCGCCTCCGCCCAGCGGCCGCGCTCGAGCGTGAGCCGCGGCGTGCTTCCGTCTCCGGGGAGGCGCGTTCTTTCGGCGGGATGCGCGAATGCAGCATGCGACGATGCCCGGTCAACGCTGTCCGCGGCCGGGGCGCGGGTGGGCGACGCGCGTGCTCGCGCTAAATCTGCGTCCGAATTGACATTAATTGCGCGGCGCTGGTACGCTCGGGTCCGTCATGCCGCCCGAGCTGTATCGCCGGGCCCGGCGCGCGGAAGCCGGGGCACAACGCGCCGAGGACCGCCGCCGGCTTCGTCTCGAATTCTTCCGCGCGGCGCTCGCCGACGGTCTCACGGCCCTGAAGGAGCGGCACGTCGGCGGAGAGTCGGGCGGCGACTCCGTCCGGGCGCACGCCGGTTTCATCGACGAGCTCGTGCAGACGATCGTGCGCTTCGTCGGTGCTGAGGCGGAGAAGGCGGGACTGGCGCCGACGCCGCTCGTCGTGGTCGCCCTCGGCGGCTACGGGCGCGGCGAGCTGCATCCGTCGAGCGATATCGACGTCATGGTCGTGTACGACGGCGAGCTGTCGCCGTACGTGCAGCGGGTCATGCAGGAGCTGCTCTACACGCTGTGGGACCTCGGTCTGCAGGTCGGGCACAGCCTGCGCTCGCTCGGCGACTGCGTGGCCATGGCGCGCACGGACTTTCCGAGCCGCACCTCCATGCAGGAGGCCCGCCTCGTCGTGGGTGACCGCAAGCTGTTCCAGCGCTTCGGTCGAGTGCTGCGGGACAACGTCTACCGGCACGACTTCGAGGAGTTTCTGGCCACCACCCTGGCCGAGCGCGAGCAGCGGTATCGCAAGCACGGCGCCTCGCCGTACATCGGCGAGCCGAACGTCAAGGAGTCGGCGGGCGGACTGCGCGACATGCACACGGCCATGTGGCTCGGCGCCGCCAAGTTCCGCGCGCGGACGCTGCGCGAGCTCAGCGACAGGGGTCTCATCACGCCGCGCGAGCAGGAGGCCGCCGATCACGCGCTCACGTTCCTGTGGCGGGTGCGCAACGAGCTTCACTTCTTCTCCGGCCACAAGAACGACGTGCTCGGCCGCGAGCTGCAGCCGCGGATCGCCAAGAACCTCGGCTACGAGAGCGAGGGGCACACGCTCGGGGTCGAGCGCTTCATGCGTGACTACTATCTGAACGCCCGCGCCATCCACCGCGTCTCGCGCCGGCTCATCGCGCGCTGCCAGGAGACGCTGTCGGCGCGGGGCTCGGCCGAGCGCCGGCACCGCCAGCAGGCGCTCGCCGACGGACTCGTCTTCTTCGACGGCCGCCTGCACCGCGCCGATCGCGACCCGCAGGTGCTCCGCCGCGATCCCACGCGCGTGATGAAGGTGTTCTGGCACCTGCACCGCCTGGGCTGCGAGCTGTCGCTCGGGCTCGAGCGCACGGTGGAGGAGTCCCTCGACGTGGTGGACGAGCGGTTCCAGCGCTCGCCCGAGGTCCGCGACCTCTTCCTGGATATCTGCCGGACGTGGGGGCGGGTGGCGCTGACGTTCTCGGTGATGCACGAGCTCGGCCTGCTCGGCCGCTATCTGCCGGAGTTCGGAGGCCTCACCTGTCTCGTGCAGTACGACGTGTACCACAAGTTCTCCGCCGATCAGCACTCGCTGCTCGCCGTCGAGCATCTGGAAGCGCTGGCGCCCGGGCAGTCATCGGAATCGGAGGGCGCCGCCCAGGTCTTCAACGAGGTCGAGAAGCCGGAGCTCCTGATGCTCGGGATGCTGCTGCACGACATCGGCAAGGCGAAGGGTCACGGTCACGTCGCCAAGGGGATTCCGCTCGTGCGCGAGCTGACGGCGCGCATCGGGCTGCCGCCCGAGGATGCCGGGATGGTCGAGTTCCTCGTCGCGCATCATCTCACGATGTCCCACGTGGCCCAGCGGCGCGACATCGACGATCCGAAGACGATCGAGACGTTCGCGGAGACCGTCGCCGATCCCCAGCGGCTGCGCATGCTCTATCTGTTGACCTACGCCGACATGCGCGCGGTGGGACCCGGCGTCCTGACTGGCTGGCAGGCGCGCATCCTGCATGAGCTGTACGCGCGCACGCTGTCGCGGCTGACGGGCGGCCGCGTGGAGAAGCCCAACCGCACCGCGCTCGGCGAGCGCCTCTTCGAGGCCGTCCGGGGCGAGGTCACGCGCCAGGCGGTGAAGGCCCATCTCGCGATGGTGCAGGACCGCTATCTCGCCCAGACCAGCGTGCAGCGAATGGCGGCGCACCTCCGGCTGATCGCGCGGCTCGAGTCGGGGCAGCTCGCCACCGAGCTCTTCCACCATCCGGATCTGGGTTCCTCGGACCTCGTCGTCGTGACGCGGGACGTGCCCGGCCTCTTCTCGCTCATCGCGGGCACCCTGGCCGCGCACGGCGTGAACATCATCTCCGCCCAGATCGCCACCCGTGCCGACGGCATCGTGATCGACACGTTCCAGGTCAACGACGCGACCGGAGAGGCGGTCACGTCGCCCGCGCAGTGGAGCCGGACGCTCGAGGCCCTGGGCCGTGTCCTCACCGACGATCAGTCGGTCGACGCGCTGCTGGAGCGCCGGCGCGCGGCGGGCCGGCCCGCGGTCAGCGGGCAGGCGCCGCCGAAGATCGCGATCGACAACCGCCTCTCCGACGAGTACACGGTGATCGAGGTGAAGACACCCGATCGTCTGGGTCTGCTCCATCTGATCACGCGCACGCTGTCGGCGCTCGGCCTGGACATCGCGAGCGCCCGCATCGCCACCGAGATCGACCAGGCCGTCGACACCTTCTACGTGCTGGACCGCCAGGGCCGCCGGCTCGAGAAGCCGGAGGCCATCGAGCACGTCCGCACGACGCTCGAACAGGCGCTGCTCGAACCGATCTGATGCTGGGCCGCTACCGCGACACCGTGCGCGCGTGGAGCGACCCCGTCGGCCGGACTCTGTTCCGGCTTCGGCTGCGTCCCAACCATCTGACCATGTGCGGGCTGCTCGTGAGCGCGTGCGCCGGCGCCGCCTTCGTCTTCGGCCACGTGCGCCTGGCCGGCCTGTTGCTGATTCTCGCCGGCCTCTTCGACCTCTTCGACGGCTCGCTGGCGCGCGCCTCCGGACAGGCCACCACCTTCGGCGCCTTTCTCGACTCGGTGATCGATCGCTACTCCGATATCGTGGTGATGCTCGGCATCGTGGTGCTCTACGCCCGCATGCCGCACGCCCGCGGCGCCCTGCTCGCGATGGCGGGCCTGGCTGGCTCGGTCATGGTCAGCTACACGAAGGCGCGCGCGGAATCGATCGGCGTCACCTGCGACATCGGCGTCATGGAGCGGCCGGAGCGCTTGATCTGCCTGATCGCGGGCGCGCTGCTCGGCCTGATGGAGCCGGCGCTGTGGGTGCTGGCCATCCTCGCGAACCTCACCGCGCTCCAGCGCATCGTGTTCACCCGGCGTCTGCTGCGGGAGCGCTCCGCGCTCCGGCTGGTCCTGGCCGCGCCCGCGCTGTTGCTCGCGACGGCGGCCGGCGCGGCGCCGTCATCGAGCGATACCGAGCAGGCGTGGGCGCAGGCGGTGGCGGCCTATCAACAGGGCGATCCGGCGGCGCTCGCGCGCGAATTCGCCGCCGAGGCGGCGCTCACCAGCCCGATCCGCGACTACGTGCGCTACCTCCTGGCCGACGCGCTCGCACGGCGCGACGACGTCGCCGGCGCGCGGGCGACCGCGCTGGCGCTCGTCGAGCGCGATCCCGACAGTCGGTTGGCGCCGCGGGCGCTGTTGCTGGCGGCCACGCTGGCGTCGAGCGCCGGCGACGAGCCGGCCGCGCACGCCGCCCTCAAGCGGCTGCTCGAGCGGTATCCGGACGCGGCCGAGGTCCCGGAGGCGCTTTATCTCGTGGGCCAGACGGCGGAGGCGCGTCAGCAGGCCGACGTCGCCGCCGCCGCCTACCGGCAGCTACGCGTGCTGGCGCCCACGACGGCGTATGCGGAGGCGGCCAGCGACCGGCTGGCCACGCTGATGCAGGCCGGCACGCCACTGCCGCCGATTTCGCTGAGCGAGCGGATCGACCGCGCGGAGCGATTGCTGAAGGGCGGCGTGCCCAAGACGGCCGGCGACGAGGCGGAGGTCATCGCCAGCGAGTCGCGCGACGCTGGCATCGTCCTGCGCGCGTTGCGCGTCGTGGCAGACGCGGCCGCGCGACTCAACCGCTACGAGGCCGCGGCGCGGGCGCTCGAGCTGGCGGTCAACCGCGCTGCCGCCGACCACCGGTCGCGGCTACGGCTCGATCAGGCGCGCATGCTGATCCGCGCGGGACAGGACAAGCGTGCGCTGCCGATTCTCGCGCTGATCTCCACCACCGGCACCGAGTCCGAGATCGCCGAGGCGCTCGCGCTTCACGCGCGCGCTCTCGACGACGGCGGCCGCGACGCCGAGGCGGCCGGGCTGTACCGTCAGATCGCCGCGCGCTTCCCCAGCCGCGACGTCGCGGGGGCGGCGATGTGGCGGCTCGGCTGGCTCGCGTGGCTGCGCGGCGACATCGGAACCGCCGGCGAGCAGTGGGCGCGCCTGGCCGAGGCCCCGGGCGGTCGCGCGTTCCGCGGGGCGGCCCTGTACTGGCGCGGTCGGACGGTCGAGCAGGCGCGCGGTCGCGCGGCCGCCGAGCCTTTCTACGCCAAGGTGCTCGCCGAAGCGCCGCGCAGCTATTACGGCATGCTGGCGGCGCGACGGGTGGCCCGCGCGCCGGAGGTCCCGCGCCGTGTCCCGCCAGCGGCGCTGCCCGCCAAGCCCGAAGACGCGGTGGCGACCGATCCCGGCTTCGCGCGCGTCGACCTGCTGCGGCGCATCGGTCTCGTGGAGTATGCCTCGGAAGAGCTGGAGGACGTCGTGCAGGCCTCGGTCGGCGATCACGTCCGGCTCTACGGCGCCTCCGCCGCCTACGTGCGCGACGAGCGCTATCATCTCGCGCTGAGGATCGTGCGCCGCCACTTCACAACGCTGGCCGTCTCCGGCGATCCGACGCTGCCGCGGGCGTTCTGGGAGATCATCTACCCGCTCGGCTGGCGCAACGAAGTGGTGGAGGCGGCGCGGCGCGCGGGGCTCGACCCGTACCTGGTGGCCGCCGTCGTGCGCGAGGAGTCGAGCTATTATCCGCGCGCGCTCTCCAGGGCCGGGGCCCGCGGTCTCATGCAGCTCATGCCCGCCACCGCGCGGCCGATGGCCGACCTGCGCGGTCTGGCCTTCGAGGGCGGCTCGCTGCTCGACGATCCGCGCGCGAATCTCGACATCGGCGCCTCCTTTCTGGCCGGGCTCCTGAAGGAGTTCGGGGATCCGCACGTGGCGCTGGCCGCCTACAACGCCGGCCCCAAGCGCGCCCGCGAGTGGTGGCGAGCGCGGCGGACGAACGACATGGAAGCCTGGATCGAGCAGATTCCGTACGACGAGACCCGGCACTACGTGAAGCGGGTCACGCTCTCCTGGGAAGAGTACCGCCGCATCTACGCGAGCGAGTGAGCCGGCTCAGCGTGTGAGCGCGATGGGCTCGAGCGGCTCCAGCGCCGCCAGTCGCTCGCGCAGCTCGGGCTCGGTCGCGAACGGCCCGCGGTCGGCGGGGCTGTTGACCGTGGCCGCCGCGCGCAGCGCATCCGCCAGCACCCGCCGCGGCGTGTCGTAGCCCATGTCGCGAAGGACCTCGACGGCCTTCCGGTCGGCGGAGATCTCCTGGTCGCGGCTGTAGGCCCGGACGATCAGCGGATTGGCCACGAAGTCGAGGACGTTCAGGCCGGGGAGGATGAAGCCGAGCACCGTGAAGCCGCCGGTGACCGACAGCGAGAGCGCCCGGCGCCGGCCGACGTGATCGAGCAGCTCGTGCGCGACCTCGTGGGCGACCAGGGCGTCGACGACGCGGCCGGATTGACGGGCGAGCCCCTCCGAGAAGTAGAACGTCGCGTCGTCGCCGGTGTACGCGCGGACCTCGGCCGTGCGGACCATCGCGAACGAATAGCGCTGCGCATCCTCGCTCGCCGCGCGGGCGGCCCGGTAGAGCGCTTCGGCCAGCACGCGCGTGCCGCCGTCGGCGGGGTCCGGATAGTACGCGTGCTCCGGAAACGTCGCGCACGCCGACAGCATCGTGAGCGCGATGACGAGAGCGGCCAGATGGCGCACGGCCTCAATGCTACGAGGCCTGCTCCCCCCGAGCCGCGTAAATAACGACTACCGCGCGAGCAGCGGTCGCAGGTACGGCCAGAGGCCGCTGGCGATGACGCGCTGGCCTTCGGCCGTCGGATGGATGCCGTCCGGCTGGTTGAGCCGCGCGTCCCCCGCCACGCCATCGAGCAAGAACGGCGCGAACGGGACGCCGGTGCGCCGGGCCACGGCGGGAAAGACGGCGGCGAAGGCGCGCGCGTAGTCGTCGCCGTAGTTGGGCGGCACGCGCATGCCGACCAGCAGCACGCGCGCGCCGGCCTCTTGCAGACGCCTCACGATGGCCTCCAGGTTCTGGCGCAGCTCATCCACCGGCAGGCCCCGGAGGCCGTCGTTGGCGCCGAGCGCCACGATGACCACGTCGGGCTTGCTGCGCAGCACCCAGTCGACGCGTCGCCGGCCGCCTGCGCTCGTGTCCCCGGAGACGCCCGCGTTCACGACGCGGTAGGCACGGCCCTCGCGACGCAGCCGCGCCTCGAGCAGTGCCGGATACGCCTCGTCCGGCGCCACGCCGAGACCGGCGGTCAGGCTGTCGCCCAGCGCGACGACGACGCGCTCGGTGGCCGCGCCGGCAGCGGCGGCGACGAGCGCGAGCAGGACCGCGACGGCGAGGGGCAGCCTCACGCTCATACTGTAGTATGGCTTGATGATGGTCTCGGTCCGGGAGCTCACCATGCGTCTCGCCAGCGGCGGCCGCCCGCTGACGATCCTCGAAGACGTCAGCCTCGACGTCGAGCGCGGCGACGCGGTGGCCGTGGTCGGCCCGTCGGGCAGCGGCAAGTCGACGCTCCTCGGTCTCATCGCGGGCCTCGACGCGCCCACCGACGGGACGATCATCGTCGGCGGCGTCGACGTCACGCGTCTCGGCGAATCGGCGCTGGCGCGGTTTCGCCGCGAGACCATCGGCTATGTCTTTCAGTCCTACCATCTGATTCCGACCCTGACCGCCGCCGAGAACGTGGCCGTGCCGCTCGAGCTCGCCGGCGAGCGCCGGGTGGCCGCGCGAGCGGCCGCCCTGCTCGAGCAGGTGGGCCTGCGCGATCGCGCTCACCACTATCCCGTGCAGCTCTCCGGCGGCGAGCAGCAGCGGGTGGCGCTGGCCCGCGCGGTCGCGCTCGGCCCCGAGCTCCTGTTGGCCGACGAGCCCACCGGCAACCTGGACTCGGCGACCGGCGAACAGATCATCGAGCTCCTGCTCGCGCTCAATCG
>JBIOXS010000046.1:0-21921 GCA_044869815.1 Candidatus Rokuibacteriota bacterium
CGCGGGCGCCTGCAAGCGAACGCGGGGCCTGAACTTCCTGACCACGAGGAGCCTGGACTTCCTGACCACGCGGCGCCTGGACTTCCTGAGCCCGTGGCGCCTTGGTGGGATCCTGTCGCGCGCCCGCCAGCGAGCGCGGCGCCTGGACTTCCTGGCCCTTCGCCTGCTGACTGATCATCGCCTTGGCTTTCGCGACCTCGGGCGGGCACGAAGCGGTCTGCGCCTCAACGGTGGCGGTGGCGAAGGTCGCCATCGCGAAGGCGCTCATGAGGGCTGCAAACGTTCTCTTCATCATGTCCCTTCCACTGGTTGTTGGGTTGAGGATCTTGGCGCGACCCCCATTGGCCGCCGCCCGCTCTTCCTCTCTTTGTACGATCCCGGAACGCTGTGGGCGGTTCCAGGATGATCGTCTCCGCTATGAGCAAGGATGCTGCCAGCCCGGCTCCTTATTAAGGAATCAGGTAGTTACGTGACTTCCGGACCGAGGTAAGGGCGATGTGCCCATAGCGGCCAGCGAGGACGCTACGGCAATCTGCCCGGAGTGCCGGCCGGTCTGACCGTTGCGATGGTTCGACCAAGAACGTAAGTGTGATAGGCTTTTAGCGCCTATGGCCCGGATGGCGGTGTACGTGCTGTCGTTGCTGGTCCTGATATGGGCTGGTGGCTGCAGCGCTTCACGATCCGTCCCGAAAGCGGCGCCCGCCCCGGCCAGCCCAACCCGCCACGTCCTTCCAAATGGGATTCCGCTGATCGTTCAAGAGCATCGAGGCAGCGAGCTGGCCGCGCTTCAGCTATGGGTGCGCGCGGGGGCGCGCGACGAGACGGCGCGCGAGCTCGGCCTCGCGCATTATCTCGAGCACATGCTGTTTCGTGGAACGACATCGCGCCCCACCGGCTTCGTCGAGCGCGAGGTCGAAGGCGTCGGTGGCGTCATGAACGCCGGCACGTCGTGGGATTACACCTACTACTACGTCACGCTGCCGCCGGCGCGAGTGACGCAGGGCCTCGAGCTCCTCGCCGACATCTCGATGAACGCCGCGCTCGACGCGGCGGTCCTCGACAAGGAAAAGGAGATCGTGCTCGAGGAGATGCGTCTCGGAGAGGACAACCCGCGCCGAGTTCTCGCTCGGACGTTGTACTCGCAGCTCTTCGAGGGCCATCCCTACGGTCGACATGTCATCGGTACCCCGGAGGTCATCCGCAACCTCACGCGCGACACGCTGTCGGCGTTCTACCGGCATCATTACGCGCCCGAAACCTTCGCCGTCGTCGTCGTGGGCCCCGTGGCGACCGAGCAGGTGCTCACGACAGCGCGCGCGACGTTCGGTCGCCTGCCGCGGATCGGCCACGGCCGGCTTCCGGTCACATCCCCGGCGCCGTTGCGTCCCCGGCGCGTGGACCTCCCGCGCGAAGGCGCACACGCGTACCTCGGGCTCGCATGGCCGGCGCCGCGTCTCGATCACGGGGACACCCCCGCCATGGACCTGCTCGTCGCCATCCTCGGCGGCCAGCGGTCGTCGCGCCTCGTGCAATCGTTGCGCGAGCAGCGCGGCCTCGCCGTCGCCGTCGACGCCGGGTTCACGCCGCTGGCTGCGGCGGGCGCCGTTCTCGTCACCGCGCAGGTCGATCCGGCGAATCTCGCTTCGGCGGAAGCCCAGATCCTCGACGAGATCCGGCGCGTGCGCGATACCGGAGTGACACGGGCCGAGCTGCGTCGTGCGATCACCAAGGCCGAGGCCGCGCACGAGTTCGAGACGGAAACGGCGCAGGGCCGCGCGGTAGCCCTGGGGCGCGCCGAGACCATCTGGACGGTCGAGGACGAGCTCGCCTATGTCAGCCGACTTCGCTCCGTCAGCGTCGAGGAGATACGCGCGGTCGCGCGCCGCTATCTGGACCCGGAACGGTACACGCGCCTGGCGCTGGTGCCCCCGAGCAGGGCGCGATGAGGGGGCTACTGCTCGCGCTCGTCGTCTTTCTCTGTTCCGCCTCGCCGGTGGTGGCGGACGTGCCGGTCCTCCGGCGGGTTCTCTCGAACGGGATGACGGTGCTGGTCCGTGAGGACCCCGGTGTGGGCGTGGTGGCTGCCTCGCTGCAGGTGCGGGCAGGCTCGCTGTTCGAGACGGAGGCCACCGCCGGGATCACCAATTTCATGCAGCGCGTGCTCGTGCGCGGGACCGCCAAGCGCTCCGCGCTCGCGCTCATCGAGGCCGCCGAGGATCTCGGCGGCTCGATCGAGGCGGCCGGCGAGGTCGAGTCGGCGGACCTACGTGGCGCCGCCATTGCCCGGCAGTGGGAACCGCTGCTCGCGCTCCTGGCCGAGGTCGTGCTCGAGCCGACCTTCCCCGCCGCGGAGATCGAGCGCGAGCGACGGCTGCTGCTGGGGCAGCTGCAGACGCGCGCCGACAATCCGTTCCCGCGCGCGTTCGATACCGCCGTGCGCGATATGTACGGATCGCACCCGTACGCGTGGCCCGCCCTCGGACGCGCGGAGAGCGTGACCCGGATCTCGCGCGATGCCCTCGTAGACCACTACCGGACGATCTATCGCCCGGACCGCATGGTGCTCGCCGTGAGCGGCAACGTGCCGCGCGCGGCCGTCGTCGCCGCCGCCGAGCGCCTCTTCCGCCGGCTGCCATCGGCGGCCGGCGTTCCGGCGGCGCCGAGAGTCGAGCCGACGCCACGAGGCGAGCCGCGCGTCGTCGAGCGCGATGCCAGGCAGGCGCAGGTGCTGGTCGGCTTTCTCGGGCCGGCGATCGCGGATACCGACTACGCGGCGGTGCGGGTGCTGGCGAACGTCCTCGGCGGGGGCATGTCGAGCCGTCTCTTCACGGAGCTGCGCGATCGCCGCGGGCTGGCCTACAGCGTCGGCGTGCTGGCCACGGCACGGACGGGTCCCGCGCTATTCGTGCCGTATCTCGGCACCGCGCCCGGCAACGCCGACGCTGCCCTCGCCGGCATGCTCGCCGAGGTCGAGCGAATCCGCGCGGAGGCCATCGACGAGCACGAGCTCTCGCGGGCGCGCGCGTACTTGCTCGGCAGGCTCGCCATGGAGCGCAGCACGAGCGCCCGGCTCGCGTCGCAGCTGGCCTTCTACGAGCTCATCGGGGCCGGCTGGGACTGGCCGCAACGCTTCATGCGCGAGGTGGAATCGGTGACCGTCGCCGACGTCACGCGCGTGGCGCAGCGCTACCTCGTGCGACCCACCGTCGTCGTGCTGCGACCGCCGAAGGAGGCCGGGGGATGATCCCGCTGAAGGACGACGTCCCCAGCCGTTCGGTGCCGATCGTCACCATCGTGTTGATCGCCCTGAACGTGGCCGCCTACGTCTACCAGCTCTCGCTGGGGCTCGCCATCGATCCGAGCGGGCGGGCGGCGGCGGAGGCCTTCATCTTCGAGTTCGGTGCCACGCCCTGCCGGCTGACGGCGACCTGCGACCGCGGCGATTTCCCGAGCCCGTACGTCACCGTCTTCACCTCGATGTTCCTGCACGGGAGCCCGCTGCATGTCGGCGGCAACATGCTCTACCTGTGGATCTTCGGCGACAACGTCGAGGATACGCTCGGCCACGGCCGGTTTCTGCTCTTCTACCTGCTGTCCGGGGTGGCGGCGGCCACGGCGCAGACCATCACCAGCCCGACCTCGACCATTCCGATGATCGGCGCGAGCGGGGCGGTGTCCGGGGTTCTCGGCGCGTATCTGCTCCTGTTTCCGTACGCGACCATCTTGACCCTGATGATCTTCGGCTTCTTCGTGCGCAGTGTCCATATCCCGGCCGTGATCGTGCTCGGCTTCTGGATCGTTCTGCAGCTCATCAACGGATGGCTCACTGTGAGCGCTTCAGCGATGGGGCGCGGAGAAAGTGGAGGCGTAGCGTGGTTCGCTCACATCGGCGGATTTCTAGCAGGAATGCTGCTTCTGTTGCTGTTCCGACCGCGCCCAAGCCGGCGGCCGTGAAGGCGTCGGCCCCGGGCCCGCAGAAGGCATCTTCTATAATCGAAGGCGTGCCGACGCGCATGCGCCTCGACCGGCTGCTCGCCGAGAAGGGACTCCTGGAGAGCCGGGAGAAGGCCCAGCGCGCCATCATGGCCGGCGATGTGCTCGTCGACGGCCAGCGCCTCGACAAGCCCGGCGCCCTCATCTCGACGGAGGCGGAGATCGAGATCCGCGGCCGGTCGCCGTATGTCAGCCGCGGCGGTGAGAAGCTCGCCCACGCGCTCGACCATTTCAAGGTCAAGGTCGAGGGACGAATCTGCATCGACATCGGCGCTTCCACCGGCGGCTTCACCGACTGCTTGCTGCAGCGGGGGGCCAGCATCGTGTACGCCGTCGACGTCGGCACGGCTCAGCTCGATGCGCGGCTTCGAAAGGACGCGCGCGTCGTCGTCATGGAGCAGACGAACGCGCGCTCCCTCGACCCGCGGCTGTTCGGTGATCAGCCCACGCTGGCCGTGGTGGACGTCTCGTTCATCTCGCTGGAGAAGATCCTGCCGGCCGCGTTCAACGTGCTGGCGCCGCGCAGCGAGGTCATCACGCTGGTGAAGCCGCAGTTCGAGGTCGGCCGCGAGCTTGTCGGCAAGGGCGGAGTCGTCCGCGACCCCGCCCAGCACCGCGCCGTCGTGCAGCGGCTCGCGCGCTATTCCGTGCTGCGCGGCTGGCACGTGCTCGGCGCGACGGCCTCGCCGTTGCGCGGCCCCAAGGGCAACCGTGAGTTCTTCCTCCACCTGTCCATGCACGGCAAGACGGCCGCCAACATCGACTCGATCATCGATCGGACGGTGGCGGCGCTGGCGTGAAGCGCATCGGTCTCGTCGCCAAGCCTGACGCCGCCGGCGCGCCGGCCGCGCTGGCGCGCCTCATCGAGGCGCTCGGCGCGCGAGGCGTCAGCATCGTCCTCGAGAAAGAGACGGCCGGTCTAGTGCCGGCTTCCGCGCTCTCCTCGGTGCGGAAGCCCGAGCTCGCCTCGCAGGTCGAGCTGCTGATCGTCCTCGGCGGGGACGGGACGCTGCTGTCGATGGCGCGGGCCGTGGGCGATCTCGGCACCCCCATCCTCGGCGTCAACCTCGGCGACCTTGGTTTCCTCACCGCGACCACGCTGGACGAGATGTTGCCGGCGGCCGAGGCGGCCCTGGCCGGTCGGATGGCCGTCGACGAGCGGATGATGCTCTCGGCCCGTCTCGTGCGCGGCGGCGCCATGGTCGGCGAGTTCGCGGCGCTCAACGACGTGGTCATCACCAAGTCGGCGATGAGCCGCATCATCAACCTGGGCGTGGCCGTCGAAGGCCAGTACGCGACGGCGTATCGCGCAGACGGCTTGATCATCTCGACCCCGACCGGCTCGACAGCCTACTGCCTGTCGGCCGGCGGCCCGATCCTGTTCCCGACGATGGACGCGGTCGTGCTCGTGCCCATCGCCTCGCACACGCTCACCAACCGGCCCATCGTCCTGCCCGGCACCCAGCGGATCGAGGTCACGCTGATGACCGATCAGGACGTCATGCTGACCGTCGACGGGCAGGTCGGCGTCCACCTGCGCGAGCGCGACACGGTCGAGGTGGAGAAAGCGGCCGCCCGTGTGCGGCTGCTGCGCTTCCCCCGGACGGACTTCTTCAGCGTCCTCCGCACGAAGCTGAAGTGGGGTGAGCGGTAGTATCCGTCGCAATACTCTTGAGCGCCGCGTCGCCTTGACCTAGAGTCGAGGCGGATGCTCCGCGAGCTGCGGATCCGAAACTTCGCCGTCGTCGAGAACGTCACCGTCGTCTTCGCGCCCGGCCTGAACGTCCTCACCGGCGAGACCGGCGCCGGCAAATCGATTCTCATCGACGCCCTCCTGCTGCTGCGCGGCGCACGCGCGCAGACCGACGTCATCCGCGCCGATGCCGAGGCGGCCACCGTCGAGGCGGTCTTCGATCTGCCGAAGGATGGCCGGGCCGCCGCCGTGCTCGGAGAGGCCGGACTCGCCGCCGAGGACGGCGAGGTCGTTATTCGCCGTGAGCTCACGCGCGCGGGGCGACATCGGGCGTTCGTCAACGACTCACCGGTCACGGTGGCGCTGCTCGAGCGGCTGGGCGAGCACCTGGTGGACGTGCATGGACAGCACGAGCACCAGCGGCTGCTGGAGCCCCTGCGACAGCTGGAAGTCGTGGACCGTTTCGCGGACGTCGACGAGCTCGGTGAGCGCGTCAGCGGACTGTTTGAGAAGTTCCGCGCCGCCGGCGACGAGGTCGAGCGCACGCGCGGCGCCGAACGCGACCGCGCCCAGCGCGAGGATCTCTTGCGGTTCCAGGTGTCGGAGCTCGACGCGTCACGCCTGCGGATCGGCGAAGAGGAGGAGCTGCGCGCCGAACGGCGGCGTCTGCAGCACGCCGAGCGGTTTGCTGCCGGTCTGGCCGAGGTCAGCTCGCTGCTCGACGCGGATGCCCAGTCCGTGCGCAGCGGCCTGGCGCGCGCAATGCGCGTGCTGGGCGATCTCGGCCGGCTCGACCCGGCGTTCGGGGCCGCCGGCGAGGGTCTGGAGGCGGCGCGCATCCATGTCGACGAGGCGCTGGCCACGCTGCGCGGCCTCCGCGATGGCCTGGTCGACGAGCCGGGACGTCTGGAAGCGATCGACGATCGCCTCGACGCGCTCGCACGGCTCAAGCGGAAGTATGGTGATTCCGAGGCGTCCATGCTGCGGCATCGGGACGAGGCCGCCGCCGAGCTGGAGCGCCTGGCCCGTCACGACGAGGTGCTGGCCGCCCAGGAGCGGACGGTCGCCGAGCTCGACGCCGAGCTGGCGGCGGCCGCCGAGGACCTTTCCCAACGCCGGGCGGCCGCCGCGACAAGACTGGCGGCGCGCGCCGAAAAGCAGCTGCGCGTGCTCGGGATGGAGCGCGCGATGTTTCGCATCGCGATCGAGCGCGCGCCGGCGGCCCGGGTGAGCGCCCGCGGCCTCGACACCGTGGAGTTCCGGCTGTCGACGAACCCGGGCGAGGAGCTCCGGCCGCTCGCTCGCGTTGCCTCCGGCGGCGAGCTGTCGCGCACGATGCTGGCGCTGGAGGCGGTGCTCGCCCGGGCCGATCGCGTGCCGACGCTGGTCTTCGACGAGGTCGATGCCGGCATCGGAGCCCGGGTGGCCGCCATCGTGGGCGAGACGCTCGCCGCCTCCGCGCACGGGCGCCAGGTGCTGTGCGTGACGCACCTCGCTCCCATCGCGGCGCTCGCGCAGCATCATCTGCTGGTGACGAAGAGCGTGCGCGCCGGACGGACGCGGGCGGCGGTGGCGGCGCTGAGCGACGACGAACGGGTGGTGGAGATCGCGCGCATGCTCGGCGGCGAGCGGGGCAGCGCGACGGCGCTGCGTCACGCGCGCGAGTTGCTGGGCGGGCGGCGCCAAGGCCGGAGCGTATAATGAGGGCTCGATGATCGATGCCGTTCTGAAGAAGATCTTCGGCACCAAGCACGAGCGCGACGTGAAGCGCGCGATGCCGGTGGTGGCGCAGATCAACGCGCTGGAGCCCGCCCTGCAGGGCCTCGACGACGCCGGGCTCCGCGGCAAGACCGACGAGCTCCGCAAGCGGCTGGCCGACGGCGCCGCCGTCGACGACATCCTCCCCGAGGCGTTCGCTGTCTGCCGGGAGGCGGCCCGACGTGCGCTGGGAATGCGGCACTTCGACGTCCAGCTCATCGGCGGCATGGTGCTGCATCAGGGGAAGATCGCCGAGATGGCGACCGGCGAGGGCAAGACGCTGGTGGCCACGCTGCCGGCGTACCTGAATGCGCTCACCGACAAGGGCGTCCACATCGTCACCGTCAACGACTATCTCGCCAAGCGCGACGCGCAGTGGATGGGGCCGCTCTATCAGGCGCTGGGGCTGTCTGTCGGAGTCATCCAGCACGAGGCGTCGTTCACCTACGACCCCGCGTACTCGACGGCCGACATCCGGATGACATCGCTCCGCCCGATCGATCGGCGCGCCGCCTACCACTGCGACATCACGTACGGGACCAACAACGAGTTCGGCTTCGATTACCTCCGCGACAACATGCGCTTCTCGCTCGAGGAGCTCGTGCAGCGCCATCTCCACTACGCCATCGTCGACGAGGTCGACTCGATCCTCATCGACGAGGCGCGCACGCCGCTGATCATCTCGGGACCCGCCGAGGAGTCGACGGAGCTCTACTACAAGATCGACCGGATCATTCCCCGGTTGAAGCGGGCCGCCACCATCGTGGAAGGCAAGCTCTCCGAGATCGAGGAGCAGCGCGAGGGAGATTACATCGTCGACGAAAAGTCGAAGGCCGTCTCGCTGACGGAGCAGGGCATCGCGTCGTGCGAGCGCCTCCTGAACGTCGACAACCTCTACGATCCGCAGCACATCACCATGCTGCACCACGTCCAGCAGGGGCTGCGCGCGCACGCGCTCTACAGGCGCGACGTCGACTACGTTGTCAAGGACGGCGAGGTCATCATCGTCGACGAGTTCACCGGGCGGATGATGCCGGGCCGCCGGTGGTCGGACGGGCTCCACCAGGCGGTGGAAGCCAAGGAGAGCGTGCGCATCGAGCGCGAGAACCAGACGCTGGCCACCATCACCTTCCAGAATTACTTCCGGATGTACGACAAGCTCGCCGGCATGACCGGCACCGCGGAGACGGAGGCCGAGGAGTTCGCGAAGATCTACAAGCTCGACGTCACCGTGGTCCCGACCAACCGCCCGCTGCTCCGCGTCAACAATCCCGACGTGGTCTACAAGACCGAGCGCGAGAAGTTCGACGCGGTAGCCACGGACATCATCGCGCGCAACGAGAAGGGCCAGCCCGTCCTCGTGGGCACCGTCTCCATCGAGAAGTCGGAGGCGGTCGCGAAGCTCCTGAAGAAACGCGGGGTCCGACACGAGGTGCTCAACGCCAAGTACCACGAGCGTGAGGCGGAGATCGTTGCCCAGGCGGGACGCGCGGGGGCGGTCACCATCGCCACCAACATGGCCGGTCGCGGCACCGACATCCTCCTCGGCGGCAACCCCGACTTCCTGTCCAAGGAGATCTTGCGCAAGCGCGGGCTCGACCCCGCCACCGCCTCCACCGACGAGCGTGCCACGGCGCTGGCGGAGGCGCGGCGAATCACGGAGCCGGAGCACGAGCGCGTGGTCGGTCTGGGTGGTCTGCACATCGTCGGCACCGAGCGCCACGAGTCGCGCCGGGTCGACAACCAGCTCCGCGGCCGCTCCGGACGCCAGGGCGATCCCGGCTCCTCCCACTTCTACCTCTCGCTCGAGGACGATCTCCTGCGGATCTTCGGCAGCCAGCGCATCCAGCGGATCATGGAGCGCCTCGGGATGGAGGAGGGCGAGCCCATCGAGCACAAGCTGGTGACGCGCGCGATCGCCACCGCCCAGAAGCGCGTGGAGAACCACAACTTCGAGATCCGCAAGCACCTGCTCGAGTACGACGACGTCATGAACAAGCAGCGCGAGATCATCTACGGCATGCGCCGGCAGATCCTCGACGGCGAGAGCCAGGCGGACACGGTGGCGGAATGGATCGAGGACCTGGTCGTCGACACGCTCGACGGCTACGCCTCCGAGGCCGCCCACGTCGAAGACTGGGATCTCGGCGGCCTCACCGAGGCGCTCCATCGCCAGTTCGACGTGAAAATCGCTCCCGCGCAGTTCGAGGAGGTCGTCAGCCGCGAGGGACTGGAGCGTCTCGTCGGCGAGGCCGTGAAAGAGCGCTACGTCGAGCGTGAGCGGGAGCTCGGCGATGAGCTCATGCGCGCGCTCGAGCGCCACGAGATGCTGCTCGTCATCGACACCCAGTGGAAGGATCACCTGCTGTCGATCGACCACCTCAAGGAGGGCATCGGCCTGCGCGGTTACGGCCAGCGCGACCCGCTGACCGAGTACAAGAAGGAGGCCTTCGACCTGTTCCAGGACATGGTGGCGCGGGTGAAGGGCGCGGTCGTCGAGCGGTTGTTCAAGGTCCAGGTCGTGCGCGACGCGCCCATCGGCCTGCCGGCGATGACGGCATGGGCGGACGCGCGCGAGACGCGCGGCGAGTTGCCATCGCCGGCCGGCGGCGCGCCGATGGGGGCACCGGCGCCGCGACCTGCGGCGCGTCCCGCCGCAGTGCCGCGCACCCCGACGGGCGAGAAGCTTGGACGCAACGATCCCTGCTACTGCGGCTCCGGGAAGAAGTACAAGAAGTGCCATCTCCTGCAGGGCGCCTGAGCCCGCCGGCGGTGCGCCACTCGACCTGAGGGACCAGCGCGGGCTTCCTCGCACGTCAGGTGGGGCTGGCGACCTCTACAAGCCCCACCCGTGGCGCTTTTTTCTTTGGTGAGCCAGAGACCGCGTGCCAGAATCCCGCATGCGCTTAGAGTCGCTCACGGTCCACGGCTTCAAGTCATTCGGCGACAAGACAATCGTGAAGATCCTGCCCGGCATCACGGGCATCGTCGGTCCAAACGGCTGCGGGAAGAGCAATCTAGGAGAAGGAATCCGCTGGGCGCTCGGTGAGCAGAGCGCGAAGTCGCTGCGCGGCGCCAAGATGGAGGACCTCATCTTCCAGGGCTCCGCCTCGCGCAAGCCGGTCGGCCTCGCCGAGGTGGAGCTGTGCTTCAGCAACGACGGCGCGCTGCAGGTTCCGTGGAGCGAGATCGCCGTTTCCCGGCGCCTCTATCGCAGCGGCGAGAGCGAGTACTACCTCAACAAGACGCAGACGCGTCTGCGCGACATCCTTGACATGTTCGCCGGCACCGGGGCCAACCCGCGGGCGTACTCGGTCATGGATCAGGACAAGCTCAATCATGTCCTGACCGCCAAGCCGCACGAGCGCCGCGTGTTCATCGAGGAGGCGGCGGGCATCGCCCGTTACAAGCAGCAGCGCAACGAGACGCAGGGCAAGCTCGAGCAGACGCGTCAGAACCTGGTGCGCGTACGGGACGTGATGGACGAGGTCAAGCGTCAGCTGAATTCGCTCGAGCGCCAGGCCCGCAAGGCCCAGCAGTACAAGACGCTTCAGAGCGAGCGTCGCGAGCTCGCCCTCACCCTGGTGGCGGCCGACTTCGCGGCGCTGACCGCGCAGGCGGCCGAGCTCGGCGCGGAGCTGACGGCGCTGCGCGACAGCGAGCAAGCGTTGCGGACGCGGAGCGCAGCGCTGACGGCGCGCGAGGCCCGTCAGCGCGAGGTGCTCCAGGCGAGCGACCACGCGCTGTCCGACCTGCGCCAGCGCGTGCAGAAGGTGCAGGGGGAGCTCGAGCGCCTGCTCGAGCGCCGCGAGCAGATGGGCGTGCAGATCCGCGAGCTCGGCGATGAGTCCATCCGCCTCGAAGAGGACGTCCGCGTCTCGACCGAGCGGCTGGCGGCTATCGTCAGCGAGCGGGACCACGGCCGCATTGCCCTCGTCGAAGCCGAGCGGCTCGCCTCCGAGCGCGCACAGGTCGCACGCGACCTCGAGGCCGCCGTCGAGCGGCATCGCAGCGGGCTCACGGCCGATCGCGACCGGCTGGAAGCGCTGCGCCTGGAGCAGGTTCGTGTGGCCGCCGAGCGCGTCGACCTGATGCGCCAGGCCGGGGAGCTTCGCGAGCGGCAGGCGCAGCTGGCGCGGCGGGCCGAGCGCCTCGCCCAGGAGGCCGCGGAGGTCGACGCCGAGGCTGCGCGGCTGGCCGCCGACCGTGCCGCGCACGCGAGCGCGCACGATCAGGCCATCGCCGAGCTCTCGTCCCTGTCCGCCGAGCGCGATCGGCTGTCCGCGCTGCTGGCCGAGCGCCAGGCGGCGCTCACGGCGGCCGAGGCCGCCCTCGCGGAGACGCGCCTGGCGCTGGCGTCGCGGAGCTCGGCGTTCGACGCCCTTGACGTGCTGGAGACGGCACGGGAGGGCTACGGCGCGGGGGTGCGTAGCGTCTTCGAAGCCAACGGCCGGCTCAGCGGCGTCCGCGGCACGGTGGCCGACCTGCTCGACGTGCCGTCGGGTCTCGAGCGCGCCGTGGCCGCGGTGCTCGGCGAGCGCCTGCAGTGGGTCGTCGTCGATCGCTTCGAGCACGCCCGCGCCGCCGTCGAGTATCTGCAGACCACCCGCTCCGGAACGGCCACGTTTCTGCCTCTCGAGCATCTGCCGACGCCGGGCGGTCCACCCCCCGACGACAACGGTGTGCGCTGGGCTGCCCGCAGCGTCACCGCGTCGTCGCCGGACCTCATCCATTATCTGCTCGGCCAGGTCGGTATCGTCGATCATCTCGATCATGCCGAGTCGCTCTGGCGCCGGAACGGTCTGGTCGCGACGTACGTGACCCCCACCGGCGAGGTGCTCTCCCCGGCCGGACGGCTGCGCGGGGGCGGCGAGGGCGACGAGGGCGCCGTCGAGCACTCGCTGCTGGCGCGCAAGCGTCAGCTGCGCGAGCTCGAGGACGAGGTGCGCTGGCTCACCGCGCAGGTCGACGAGCGGCAGGGGGTGGCGGCCGCGCTGGCCGCCGAGGTTGGCACGCTGCGGGCGCGCATCGGCAGCCTCGAGCAGGACGTGCAGACGCGGCACGCCGAGCGGGTGGCCAGCGAGAAGGATCTCGAGCAGTCCGCGCGCGAGCACGAGCGAGTGCACCGTCATCTGGAGACGATCTCCACCGAGGCGCGTCAGGTGGCCGTCGAGGCGGAGGAGACGACGGCGCTGGTGGCGCGGCTCGAGCAGCACGTGCAGACTGCGCGCGAGGCCGAGAGCCGCCACGAGGCGGCCATGGCGTCGGCGCGCGCCACCATCGAGTCGGCGCAGGCCAGGGAAACGGAGCTCATGGCCGAGCTGAGCGCCTCCCGCGTCGACACGGCGTCCGTCACGGAGCGTGCGGAGGCGCTCACCCGCGAGCTGGCACGCCTCGAGGAGATGCACGCCGACTTCACCGACCGCATCACGCAGGGACACCAGCGCCAGAGCCAGCTCGCCGAACGCCGGACGTGGCTCACCGACGAGCGCGAGCGGACCGACGCGGGCGCCCGGGACGTCGCCGTCGATCGCGATCGTCTGGAGGACGAGGCGCGCGCGGCCGGGGAGCGGCACCAGGCGTTGCTCGACGAGCTCGCCGGCGTCGAAGCTGACAGCCGTGCGCTCGGCGCGGAGCTGTCGGCGGTGACCCGACGCGCCCACGACGTGGAGCTGAAGGCCACCGAGGGTCGCGTGCGCCGCGAAGAGCTGGCGCAGGAGGCGTGGCGGACCTATGGGGTGGAGGCGGCGGCGCTGCTCGCGCAGCACGATCCTGCCCGCGAGCTGGATGGTGTGCGCGACCGCCTGGCCGAGCTCGACGCCAGGCTCAGCGCGATCGGGCCGGTCAACCTGGTCGCCGACGAGGAATACCGCGAGCTCGACGAGCGGCTGACGTTCCTGCGCACGCAGCACGACGACCTCGTCGGCTCCATCAAGGACCTCGAGAAGGCGCTGCGCGGGATGACGCGCACGGCGCAGGATCGGTTCGCGCAGGCCTTCCAGGAGATCAACGGCCACTTCGGCAAGATCTTCGAGCGACTGTTCGAGGGTGGCCGCGCCGAGCTGCGGCTCGTCGAGGCCGAGGAGGGCGGCGACCCGCTCGACACGGGGGTCGAGCTGATGGCCCAGCCGCGGGGCAAGCGGCTGCAGTCCGTGTCGCTCATGTCGGGCGGCGAGCGCGCGCTGACGGGGCTGGCGCTGCTGTTCGCCATCTTCTACTTCCGTCCGAGCCCGTTCTGCGTGCTGGACGAGGTGGACGCGCCGCTCGACGACGCCAACATCCACCGATTCTTGAGAGTGCTCCGCGAGTTGACCAGCCAGACGCAGTTCCTCGTCATCACTCACAACCGAAAGACGATGGAAGCGGCCGACATCCTCTACGGCGTCACCATGGAGGAGCCGGGGCTGTCCAAGGTGGTCTCGGTCAACCTCGGCGCGGCCACCGCGCACGCGGGTTGACGTGAAACCGGCACGGGTGCGCTAGACTCGGGCTGGCGTCATGGCTGCGGTCGGAGCGTTCCTTCGCGAGTTGCGGGTGAAGCGCGGGCTCTCGCTCGACGAGCTGTCCCGGGCCACCCGGGTCGCGCGCCCGTATCTCGAGGCCCTCGAGAACGACGCCTTCGCCTCGCTGCCGGCGCCCGTGTTCACGCGCGGGTTCATTCGCGCCTACTGCCAGGCGGTCGGTGCGCCGCCCGAGGACGCTCTCGCGCGCTACGACGGCCGTGACCCGCGAGAGGTCGCCGCGACGACGGCCGCACCGCGGACGGCGATCACGAGCGCCATGCCGTCCGCCGACAGCGAGCCGCGCACCCGCAGCGCCATCCTGGTCAGCTTCGTGCTGCTCGTCGTGCTCGGTGTCGCGCTGTTCGCCGTCGCCCTGGTGACGCAGCCCGCCCGCGAGCAACGCGCCGAACGGATGCCGCCTTCGAGCACGGCGCCGAGCTCCGCAGCGCCACCGGTGGCCGCCATCACCTCGGCACCCGAGGCGGCGACTCGCCCGATCCCGCCCGCGCCGAAGCCGCCCGCCGCACGCCCGCCCGAGCCCGCTCGGCCCGCGGCGCCGAGCGCGCCGGTGCCGCCCATCACGGCGGTGGCGCCCATGCCGGCGAGCGGACCGCGCCCGTGGATGCCGCAGGTCCAGAGCGCCACGACCGGCGTCTCGACGCCGTATCGGCTGGTGGCGCGGGTCAGTGAGCCGACATGGATCCGCGTCCGCACCGAGGACGGCCGGACGAGCGAGGAGACCGTGCCCGCCGGCGCGGTGCGCGAGTGGGTGTCGAATCGGCCGTTCGTCATCACCATCGGCAACGCGGGCGGCGTGAGCTTCGAGCTGAATGGCCGGCCGCTGCCATCGTTCGGCGCCAGCGGCACCGTCATCTCGGGCCTCGTCTTGCCTCCCGAAGGAGCCCGCCCCCAGTAACGGCGTCCGGTCGTACACTGAGGCGCATGGGACTGTTTTCCGGCTTCAAGGACCGTCTCAGGGATGGCCTCAAACGCTCGCAGGAGTACCTCTCGAACGGCTTGTCGTCGGTGCTCGAACCCGACCGTCCAATCGACGACGCGCTGTACGAGGAGCTCGAGGATGTCCTGATCGCCGCCGATCTGGGGGCGATGCTCGCCGCCGACTTCACCAACCGCGCACGCGAGGAGGTCGTGTTCGGCACGATCACGCGGGCCGATGAGTTCCGGCCGCTGTTCCGCCGCTTCCTCATCGACACGCTCACCCCCGCCGCGCAGCCGATCGGTCTCGAGGCGCGGCCGACGGTGATCCTCATGCTCGGCGTCAACGGCGCCGGCAAGACGACCACCTGTGCGAAGCTGGCCGCCTCCCTCAAGGAGGACGGCAAGCAGGTGCTCCTCGCGGCCGCCGATACGTTCCGCGCGGCCGCGATCGAGCAGCTCGAGGCGTGGAGCGGACGTATCGGTGTCGAGCTCATCCGGCAGGCCTCCGGCTCCGATCCGGCGGCCGTGGTCTTCGACGCGGTGAAGGCGGCGCTCGCGCGGAGCGCGGATGCCCTGATCATCGACACCGCAGGGCGGCTGCACACGAAGAGCAATCTCATGGACGAGCTGGCCAAGCTGAAGCGCGTCATCGAGCGACAGTGTCCGGGGGCGCCACACGAGTCGCTCATGGTGCTGGACGCGCCGACGGGTCAGAACGGCTTCGCCCAGGCGCAGATGTTCCACGAGGCGATCGGGCTCACCGGCGTCTGCCTCACCAAGCTCGACGGAACGGCCAAGGGCGGCATCGTCGTGCGGATCGTCCGGGAGCTCAAGCTGCCCATCAAGCTCATCGGCGTCGGCGAGCGCGTCGAGGATCTGCAGACCTTCGATCCCATTGCCTTCGTCGACGCGCTCGTGCCATGAGCAGCCACGAACCGCCTGGATCAGGCCACCCACGGCTCGAGCCGCACGGACAGCCCTCGCTACAAATGAGCGACGAGGTCTTCATGCGCCGCGCGCTTGCGCTGGCCGCCCGCGGACGCGGCCTCACGTCGCCCAACCCGATGGTGGGCGCCGTCGTCGTGCGCGACGGCGAGGTGGTCGGCGAGGGCTTCCACGCCCGCGCCGGCGCGCCGCACGCCGAGATCGAGGCCCTCCGGGCCGCCGGTCCGCGTGCGCGCGGCGCAACGCTCTACGTCACCCTCGAGCCGTGCAACCACCACGGGCGCACCCCGCCCTGTGCGCCGGTCGTGCGCGCCTCCGGCGTCCGACGCGTGGTGGCCGCGCTCGCCGATCCGAACCCGTTCGTGGCCGGCGGCGGCGCCGACGTCCTCCGGGCGGCCGGCGTCGCGGTCGAGACCGGACTCCTCGCGCAGGAGGCCGCGGCGCAGAATCGGGCGTTCGTCACCGTCATGCGCGAGCGGCGGCCGCACGTCACCCTCAAGGCCGGCATGACCGCCGACGGAAAGATCGCCGACGTCCACGGCAGCGCGCGGTGGGTCACCGGCGAGGCGGCGCGCGCAGAAGCGCACCGCCAGCGGAGCGAGGCGGACGCCATCGTGGTCGGCATCACCACTGTGCTGCGCGACGATCCGGCGCTGACCGTCCGTCTAGACTCCCCGTGGCCGCGCGAGCCCTATCGCGTCATCCTCGACACGACGGCGCGCACGCCGCCGGGCGCGCGCGTGATCGCCGGCGCCACCCCGTCGCGAGCGCTGATCGCCGTGGGCGACGGTGCGCCGGCCGCTCGCGTGGCCGATCTGGAGATGGCCGGCGCCGTCGTGCTGCGCTGCCCGACGCGGAGCGACCGTGTGGCGGTCGACGCCGTGCTGGCGGCGCTGTTCGCGCGCGAGGTTCAGGCCGTCCTCGTCGAGGGCGGCGGCGAGGTCCATGCGGCCTTCCTGGACGCGGGACTCGTCGACCGCGTGACGCTCTTCGTCGCGCCGCTGCTCGTGGGCGGGCGAGACGCCCCCAGCGTCGTCGGCGGCGCCGGCCGCGAGCTCAAGTCGGGGGTGCGTCTGGGGCCGATGAGCGTCCGCCTCGTCGGCGCCGACCTGCTGATCGAGGCGGACGTCGCCCGGGAGCCGAGATAACGTGTTCACCGGAATTGTCGAGGAGGTCGGCACCGTCCGCGAGGTGGCGCGCAAGCGCGACGTCACCCGGCTCGCGGTGGGAGCGGCGGTCGCGTGCGAGGGCAGCGACCTCGGGGCGAGCGTGGCCGTGAACGGCGTCTGTCTCACCGTGGTCGCCCGCGTGGCCGGCGAGCTCGTCTTCGAGCTGGGACCAGAGACCCTCACGCGGACGGCGCTAGGCGCCCTCGCCGGCGGGCACCGGGTGAATCTCGAGCGCCCGTTGCGTTTCGGCGGCGCCCTCGGCGGTCATCTGGTGCTCGGCCACGTCGACGGCATCGGGACAGTCGAGACCGTAACCCGTGTAGAATCGACGGCACGGGTCCGGATCACCGTGGGTGACCCGAGCCTGGCGCCGCTGCTGATCCCGCAGGGCTCGGTGGCGGTGGACGGCGTGAGCCTCACCGTGGCGGCCCTGGCCGGGACGACGTTCGAGGTGATGCTCATCCCGCACACACTGGCGGTCACGACGCTGGACGCGCTCGCGGCCGGGCAGGCGGTCAACATCGAGACCGACGTGATCGGCAAGTACGTGGTCCGGTCGCTCGCTCTCAGGGGGGCGCCATGAGCGGCTTCGCGACGATCGAAGAGGCGATCGAGGAGATCCGGGAAGGCCGCATGCTCGTCGTGGTCGACGACGAGGACCGTGAGAACGAGGGCGACCTCGTGATGGCCGCCGACAAGGTCACCCCGGAGGCGGTCAACTTCATGGTGACCCACGCGCGCGGCCTCATGTGCGTGCCGATGCTCGGCGAGCGCCTCGATACGCTCCGGCTCGGCATGATGGTGGTGGAAAACACGGCGCCCATGGCCACCGCGTTCACCGTCAGCGTCGACGCGCGCCGCGGCATCACCACCGGCATCTCCGCGTACGATCGCGCGGTGACCATTCGCACGCTCGTCGATCCGCAGATGACGTCGGCCGATCTCGTGGCGCCGGGCCACATGTTCCCGCTCCGCGCCATGGACGGCGGCGTGCTCCGCCGCGCCGGCCACACCGAAGCGGCGGTGGACCTGGCACGGATGGCCGGCTGCTATCCCGCCGGCGTGATCTGCGAGGTGCTCGACGACACGGGCAGCATGGCGCGCCTGCCGCAGCTCCTGGAGCTGGCGCGGCGGCATCGGCTCAAGGTCATCACCATCAAGGATCTCATCGAGTACCGCACCCAGAAGGAGAAGCTCGTCCGCCGCGTCGCGAGCACGCGGATGCCGACGGATTTCGGCGAGTTCACGGCGATCGCGTACGAGGCCACCGTGTACAGCCGCGTCCACTTCGCCCTCGTGATGGGACAGGTCTCCGGCGAGGAGCCGGTGCTCGTACGCATGCACTCCGAGTGCCTCACGGGCGACGTCTTCCATTCCTTGCGGTGTGACTGCGGCCCCCAGCTCAACCTGGCCCTGTCGATGATCCAGAAGGAAGGCCGCGGCGTCGTCGTGTATCTGCGGCAGGAAGGACGCGGCATCGGCCTGCACAACAAGATCCGCGCCTACGAGCTGCAGGACCACGGCAAGGACACGGTCGAGGCCAACCAGGCGCTCGGGTTCAATGCCGACCTGCGTGACTACGGGATCGGCGCGCAGATCCTCGTCGACCTCGGCCTGAAGAACCTGCGACTGGTGACGAACAATCCGGCCAAGCGGGCCGGCCTCGAGGGTTACGGTCTCACGGTGCTGGAGCGCGTGCCGGTCGAGGTGCCGGCGAACCCCGAGAACCGCAAGTATCTGAGCACCAAGCGCGACAAGCTAGGGCACCTGCTGTCCTCGCTCCCGGACTGAGATGGCCGGCCGCGCGCCGTCCCCACGTCGGAGCGTGCGGCCGCGCACGGGCGCCCGCTTCGCGGTCGTGGCCGCGCGGTTCAACGAGTCGATCACCAAGCGCCTGCTCGACGGCGCGCTTCGCGCGCTGGCGGCGGGCGGCGTCGCCGAGACCGCCGTGGACGTGCACTGGGTTCCCGGTGCCTTCGAGCTTCCGCAGGCGGCCGCGCTCGTCGCCCGGAGCGGACGCTACGCCGCCGTCGTCTGCGTCGGCTGCGTGATTCGCGGCCAGACACCGCATTTCGATTTCATCGCCGGCCAGGCCGCCGCCGGCATCCAGCGCGTCGGCCTCGACACCGGCGTGCCCACCACGTTCGGCGTCATCACCGCGCTCACCGAGGCCCAGGCCCTCGAGCGCGCCGGCGGCGACGTCGGCAACCGGGGCGCCGAAGCCGCCGCCGCCGCACTCGAGATGGCGTCGTTCGCGCAGACGATTTGCGCCGCCGGCGGAAATCCTCGCGGCGGCGGAGCCCGGCGAAGCGGCCCCGGCGGCAAATAATATGGGCAAGCGTCGCAAGGCCCGTGAGCTCGCGCTGCAGTTCCTGTATCAGCTCGAGCAGAACGGGGCCGCCGACCCGGCCCCGTTCGAGGCGGACTTCTGGGCGCGTCACCCGGTGGACGCCGAGGCCCGCGCCTTTGCCGACGCGCTCGTGCAGGGCGCCAAGCGGCACCAGGCGGAGATCGACAAGCGCATCGCCGAGTGCGCCGAGCACTGGGACATCGATCGCATGGCCGTGGTCGATCGCAATATCTTGAGATTGGCCGTGTACGAGCTGCTCTTCGAGCCCGCGGTGCCGGGCAAGGTCGCGATCAACGAGGCGATCGAGATCGCCAAGAAGTTCGGCACCAGCGAGTCGAGCCGCTTCATCAACGGAGTCCTGGACCGCATCCACCGGGAACTGCGTCCCGCCTCCTGACCGCGTGAAGTACGCGATCCTTTCGGACATTCACGCCAATCTCGAAGCCCTGCGCGCCGTCCTCGACGACGCCGACACGCGGGCCGATGGCGTGCTCTGCCTCGGCGACACCGTCGGCTATGGCGCGGATCCCGAAGCGTGCGTCGAGCTGCTGGCCGCCAGGGCGGGCGGGATCGTGGCGGGTAACCACGAGTACGGCGTCGCCGACCGGCTCGATCTCGCCTGGTTCAACCGATGGGCGCGGGCGGCCGCGGAGTGGACGCGCGAGCGCCTCGACGACGATCACCGCGCCTGGCTCGCCGCCCTGCCGCTGTCGCTCGAGTTCGGCGACGCCACGCTCGTGCATGCCTCGCCCGGGCAGCCGGACGAGTGGGACTATCTGGTCACCGCGGAGGACGGCTGGGGCGCCTTCGCGGATTTCGCGACTCGCTGGTGCTTCGTGGGGCACTCGCACGTGCCTGGCGTGTGGTCGCTCGGCTCGTCCGGCCCCGATCACGATCCGCGTCCCGAGACGGTCTTGAGCGAGCGCGGACGGCGCTACATCGTCAACGTCGGAAGCGTCGGCCAGCCGCGCGATCGCGATCCGCGCGCCGCCTACGCGCTGTGGGACATCGAGGCCGGACGCGTCGATATCCGTCGCGTGGTCTATGACGTCGCCGAGGCCCGGCGGAAGATCGAAGCGGCCGGGCTGCCGCGCTTCCTCGCCGACCGGCTCGCGGCCGGCGCATGAGCCGCTGGTCGGCCCTGGGCCGGTACGCGGCCGTCCTGGCCGCGTCGGCCTTCCTCAGCGCGCTGGCGTTTCCACGCACGGACTGGGCGCTGACGCCGTGGGTCCTGGTGACGCCGCTGTTCGTGGTCGCCATCCTCACCCCGCCGCGGGCCGCTTTCTGGTGGGGCCTGCTCTACGGCGGCGTGTTCTTTCTGGTGCTGCTGCGCTGGCTCAACTTCACGTTTCGCGTCTACAGCACGATTCCGGGGCCGCTCGTGCTCCTGCCGACGATGCTGCTGGCCGGGTACTGCGCATTCTGGATCGGTGGCGTCGGCTGGGCCGTCTCGCGGGTGGGCGCGCGCTGGTCGATCAGCTGGGCGCTCGCGCTGGCGCCGTTCTTCTGGGTGGCCGGTGAGTGGTTGCGCGGCCACCTCCTCGGCGGCTTTCCGTGGGGGACCCTGGGCTACTCGCAATATCTGCAGCTGCGCGTGATCCAGATGGCCGAGACCACCGGCGTGCACGGCGTCTCGTTCCTGCTCGTGGCCGTGAACGCCGCTCTCGCCGGCTGTCTGCTGCTGAGCTGGCGCCGCGCCGTCGCCGGCGCCGCCGCTGCGGGGCTCCTGGTGGCGGCGGCGCTGCTCTTCGGCACCGCGCGGCTGCACGATGCCACGGCGCGGCCGACGGCCAGGGTCACGCTCATGCAGCCCTCCATCGAGCAACCTCTCAAGTGGGAGCCGCGGCACGCGGTAGAGACGCTGTCGATCTACTTCGCGCTGACCCGACAGGCGGCCGCCGAGCGCGCCGACCTCGTGGTCTGGCCCGAGACAGCGTCGCCCACGGTGCTCCGGCAGGATCCCCGGCTCGTCGCCTCGCTCACCGCGGTCGCCGCCGAGCTGAAGGCTCCGCTCCTGGTCGGCTCCATCGATGCCGAGGGCAATCCACCCCGGTTCCGTAACACCGCGTTCCTGCTGACGGATCAGGGCATCGTCGGTCGGTATGATAAAATCCACCTCGTTCCATTCGGTGAGTTCGTGCCGTTGTCGGGAGTGATCGGTTTCGTCCGGGGCTGGGCGGAGTTCATTTCCGAGCTGGAGCCCGGTACCCGCACCGTCGTGTTCCAGGGCCCGCCAGCCCCGTACGGCGTGGTGATCTGTTACGAGGGCATCTTCCCCGACCTGGTTCGTGATTTCGTGAGGGACGGCGCGCGGCTGATGGTGAACATGACGAACGACGCGTGGTTTGGCCGCACGAGCGGCCCCGAGCAGCATCTCGGCATGTACCCGTTCCGCGCCGTCGAGCACCGCCTTTCGGTCGTGCGCGCGGCGAACACCGGCGTCTCCGCCTTCATCGCGCCCACCGGACAGATCGTTCGCCGGATGAACCTCTACGAGCGCGGCCTTCTCACCGAGACGGTGCCGTTGCGCGTCGGCAAGACGCTCTTCACCCGCCTCGGCGACTGGCCGGG
>JBIOXS010000047.1:0-9459 GCA_044869815.1 Candidatus Rokuibacteriota bacterium
ACGGCCTGCGCGGCGTCCTCCAGGACGGCCACTCCACGCGCCCGGGCGAGGGTGCTGAGGCGGTCCATGGCCGCGGGATGGCCGTACAGGTGCACCGGCATGATGACCTTCGTCCGCGGCGTCAGCGCGCGCTCGGCCGCGGCCACGTCGAGGGTGAGCGTCTCGCGGTCGACGTCGACGAAGACCGGGCGCGCGCCCGCCATCACGATGGTCGTGGCCGAGGCCACGAACGAGAACGCCGGCGTGATCACCTCGTCGCCCGCGCCCACGCCGAGGGCCGTCAGCGCGAGCCGCAGCGCATCGGTGCCGGAGCCGACGCCGATGCCGTGGCGGGCGCCGCACAGGCGAGCGAGCTCGTTCTCGAGGGCGCGACCGTCGGGACCCAGCACGAACGCGCTGGCGTCGATCACGCGCTCGGCCGCCGCCATGAGCTCGGCCTTGAGGGTGGCATGCTGCCGCTTCAGATCCAGGAACGGAATCATTTTTGTCCCCCGGGCGCGATGGCGCCGAGACCGACGCTGGTGCCGATCGGGCCGCCGACGCCGAGCAGGTTGATGGCGAACCGGATCTCGTCGTCCCGACGGGCGCGGTTGACGTACTCCACGGTCAGCGCCCAGCACTGCCAGCGAAAGTCGACGGCGACGCTGGTCTCCGTGAAGTCACTGCGGTAGAGGTCCCAGTTGATGGTCGAGCGCACAGCGACCTGGCGCCAGAATGCCGAATTCAAGCCCGCCTGGAGAAACGTGACCTTGCCCGGCGAGTCGGCGTATCGTATCCCGACGCTCGCCGTCGTCGCCCGCGGGAGCGACGCCGACATATCGGCTGTCGCGTTGGGGATGTGCCCGGTGACCGGATTGTAGTTGGCGTCGCTGCGAAAGCTGAACCCGGGCTTCGGCTGCGCGATGAGCGTGCCGAAGACGTCGCCGACGCGCTGAGACCGCGTGTCGTAGCTGTGGCCGACCGTCAGCCGAAGCATTTCCCACCGCGAGGCCTCCGCGTCAGGATACGACGCCGTGCGCGCCCGCACCCGATTGGTCAGCGAGTACTCGATGCGGCTCGCATTCGGAATGTTGTCGAGGTCGGTCCATTGCGGCAGACGGTCCTGGTCCCAGCCCGTCACCCAGGTATAGCGAACGCGCGGCTCGATCGTATGCAGCACCGCCTCCGTACCCCACCACCCGCCCGTGCTGAAGACGCGCGAGATCTTCGTCTCGAGATCCGCGCCCGCCTCCAGCAGGCGGCGCAGGCGCGCCTCGTCCTTCGTATCCTCGATCAGGACGTCGCCGCGGCCGATGTGCGTGCCGGTCACCGTTCGATCGTAGCCCGTGAGCCGGCCGCCGACGAAGGGAGTAACGGTCAGGTACCCGAGGGGGATCGGGCGCGAGAGCTGCGGGTTGAAGTCGATCCGGCTTCCGCTGGAGCCGACGTCGCGGACGAAATTCACGAAGCTCGCGCTCGACTGGAACAGCAGGCCGGAGTCGCGCAGGAACGGCTGCCGCGGGCCGACCAGGCTGATGTCGGGCAGCCGCCACAGCTCCACCGGCCGCGCGGTGGACAGGTCCTGGTAGACGAAGAGGTCGGCCACCAGGTTCCAGGTGTCCCAGCTCTTGGTGACGAACACGTTGGATTCGACGCGCTGGGTGCTCCGCTGGAGGATGCTGTCGCCATAGTCGCGGATGACGTTGTCGTCGGAGACCCCGTTGGCGTCGATGCGCAGCCAGGCGCGGTGGCCGAGCGCGCGATCCTCGCGCACGGCGCCGGTGAACCGCGAGTCCCCCTTGCCGCTCTCCTGCAGGAAGAAGACGTTGGCGTGCCCGCGGTCCTCGGGCCCTTCGATATGACGGAACTCCGCGCGCAGCCCGCCGCCGCGCTCGGTGTAGAACAGCGGTGCGATGGTGGCATCCTTGCTGTCGTCGATGACCCAGAAGAAGGGTGTCTCGGCGTAGAAGCCCTTGCTGCTCGAGTGCCCGAACTTCGGGAACAGAAAGCCCGTCTGCCGCTCGCGGCGAATGGCCGCCGCGAAGAACGGGAAGAACGGAATCAGCGGTATGTTCTTCACCCAGAACGAGGCGCCGGTGCCGTAGAGATAGTCGTTCAGATCGGCGGTGGCGCGGCCGAAGTGAAACGACCACGACGGCGGGTCGTCCTCGCACGTCGTGAACACACCCTTGCGGACGCGGTAGACGCTCTCGCCGAGCCGTTCCATCTCCTCCCCGGTGATCCGGTAGTTCGGCTCGGCCCGCGCGTCCGCCTGGTAGACGACGCCGGTGCCTGTCCTCACGTTGTACTCGATGCGCTGGCCGGTGAGCTGGTCCTCGCCGTCGTAGAAGACCACGCGCCCCTCGGCGATGGCCTCCCCGGTCGTGCGGTCGATCTCCACCCGATCGGCCATCAGCCGCGAGCGGCCGCGGGTGATCTCGACGTTGCCGGTGGCGATCACGCGGTTCTCGGCGCCCACCTGCTCGAGCTTGTCGGCCACGACGGTGACGTCACCGCCGGCCGTCCCGACCGTCACCGCCGTCTGCGCCGGCGCGGGCTGCGCTCCCGCCGGAGCGCCGAGCGCCGGGACGAACGCCACGGCCGCGAGCAGGACGCGCCACCACGATAGCGTGCTCAAGTGTCGTGAAAGTCCTCGTCAAGAAAGGGAGCCCATGCTATCAGCGGGCTTTTCGATCGGGCAAGGGTTATCGCCGCCGCCCGCAGCCAGACGCAGCACGTCGCCGACGAGCGAAAGCGAGCCGGCGACGCAAAGGATCGCCGTCCGCGGCGTCCGATCGGCGAGGGCCAGAGCCTCGGCCGGCGAGCCGGCCACCTCCACGCTCGCCGACCCGGCCGGCACGTGGGCACGCACCTCGGCGGGCGGGGCCGCGCGAGGACTCGACGACGCCGTGAGGATCACGCGTCGTGCGCGCGCCGCCAGCGGAGCCAGCATCCCCGCCGCGTCCTTGTCACGCAGGGCCCCGAAGATCAGGGTCACGGCCGCGCCGCCGAACCACTGGTCGAGCGAGGCGGCGAGCGCGCGGGCGCCCGCGGGATTGTGGGCGCCGTCGAGCACGACCCGTCGGTCGCCGTAGCGCAGCACCTCGAATCGCCCGGGCCAGCGCGCGCGCGCGAGCCCCGCCCTGATGGCCGTGGGAGGAACGTCGAGGGCGCGTGCGGCGGAGGCGGCGAGCAGGGCGTTGGACGGCTGAAAGGTCCCGAGGAGCGGAATCCGCACGCTCTCGAGACGCCAGCCGGGTCCGTCGAGGTCGAGCGTCTGCCCGGAGAGATCACGCGCCGTCACGCGCACCGAGAGGTCGCGGCCCTCCAGCCAGAGCGGGACGCCCGTCGCGGCCGCGCGCTCGATGAGCGCGGCGGCGGCCTCGGGCGCCTGCGCGGACGCGATGGCGACGCCGGCGCGGATGATGGCCGCCTTTTCGCGCGCGATGGCGGCGAGCGTCGGTCCCAGGACCTCCTGATGATCCAGATCGATGCGCGCGATGAGGCTCGCGGCGGGGCGGCCGACCGTGGTCGCGTCGAGGCGCCCGCCGAGCCCGACCTCGAGCACCGCGACATCGACGGCCTCGCGGGCGAAGTGATCGAGCGCCAGGGCGGTGGTCGCCTCGAACATGGTGGCGTCGACGCGCGCCACGAGCGTGGCGATGGCGTCGAAGCCGTCGGCCACGTCGTCCTCGCCGATGGCCTCGCCGTCGACGCGGATGCGCTCGCGGAACGAGATCAGATGAGGCGAGGTGTAGAGGCCGACCCGGCGGCCCGCAGCCTTGAGGATCGCCGCCAGCATGGCCGCCGTCGAGCCCTTGCCGTTGGTGCCGCCGACCTGGACGAGCATGTAGCGGCGCTCCGGGTTGCCGAGGGCGTCCAGCAGCGTCTCGATCCGCTCGAGTCCCGGGCGCATCCCCGCGTGCTCGCCGCCGCGAAGGGCGAGCAGCCGGGCCAGGGCCTCGGCGTAGGTCATGGAGTCGCTGGCTGGTCGGCGAAGAAGACGAGCAGGCGTCGGAGCGTGTCCTTGAGGTCCTTGCGCTCGACGACGAGGTCGAGCTGCCCGTGCTCGAGGAGAAACTCGGAGCGCTGGAAGCCCTCCGGCAGCGGCTGGCGGATCGTCTCGGCGATCACGCGTGGTCCGGCGAAGCCGATGAGGGCCCGTGGCTCGGCCATGATCACGTCGCCGAGCATGGCGAACGAGGCGGTCACGCCGCCGGTGGTCGGATCGGTCAGCACCGAGATGTACGGCAGCCGCGCCTTGGCCAGGCGCTCGAGGGCGGCCGACGTCTTGGCCATCTGCATGAGCGAGAGGATCCCCTCCTGCATCCGCGCGCCACCCGAGGCCGAGACGATGATCACCGGCAGCGCCTTGTCGATGCCGAGCTCGATGGCGCGCGTGAGCTTCTCGCCGACCACCGAGCCCATGCTGCCGCCGAGGAAGGTGAACTCGAACACGCAGAGGACGGCCGGCAGGCTCTCGATGCGGGCGATGCCGCTCACCACGGCGTCCTCGAATCCCGTCTTCTGCCGGGCGGCGCGCACGCGGTCCGGGTACTTCTTCGAGTCCTTGAACCGCAGCGGGTCGCCCGAGATCAGGCCCGTCTGATGCTCCTCGAAGGTGCCGGGATCGGTGAGCAGCGCGATCCGCTCGCGCGCGCCGATGCGGAAGGGGTAACGGCATTTCGGGCACACGCGCCCCGCGCGCTCGACCTCGGCGCGGTACATGATCTCCTTGCACGAGTCGCACTTGATCCAGAGGCCCTCGGCGATGTTCACCTTCTTCGGCGTGCCCGCCGTCTCTTCCGGCTTGCGGCGAAACCAGGCCATGCTCAGGCTCCCCGAAGCGGCTGCTTGAGCGCCGCGATGAAGTCGCCCACGTGCTTGACGAGGCCGGCGGCGCCGGCGTGCTGCTCGATCGTCCGCACGATGGCGGAGCCGACGATGACCCCGTCGGCAAGGCGGCCGACCGCCCCGGCCTGCTCCGGGGTCGACACGCCGAAACCGACGCAGACCGGCTTCGTGGTGACGAGCCGCACGGTGCGGACCTGGCCCTCGAGATCGGCCGGCAGCGCGCGCCGCTCGCCCGTCACGCCCATCAGCGACACGACGTAGATGAAGCCGCGGCTCACCCGCGCGAGGGTCTTCGCGCGGGCCGGCGTCGACGTCGGCGCCACCATCTGGATCATGTCGAGCCCGGCGGGCTCCGCCTCGGCACGCAACGGATCGGCCTCCTCGTACGGCAGGTCCGGCACGATCACGCCGTCGGCGCCGGCGTCGACGGCGGTGCGGGCGAAGCTCTTGAGGCCGAACGCGAGCACAGGGTTGTAGTACGTGAACAGCACGATGGGCAGCCGCACCTCGGCGCGGAGCGTGGCCACGAGCTCGAGCACGCGCGCCAGCGTCGTGCCGGCGGCCAGCGCCCGGGTGCCGGCGCGCTGGATCACCGGGCCGTCGGCGAGCGGGTCGGAGAACGGCACGCCGAGCTCGAGGAGGTCGGCCCCCCGCCGCTCGGCCTCGACCACGAGACGGCGCGTCTCGGCCAGCGACGGATCGCCGGCCATGACGTAGACGACCAGGGCCCGCTCGCCGCGCTCGCGCAACCGCGCGAACGTCTCCTCGATTCGGCTCATAGATCCTTGCCCAGCGCTTTTGCGACCACGTGGACGTCCTTGTCGCCGCGGCCGGAGAGGCCGACCACGATGGTCTTGCTGCGCGGCAGCGTCTTGGCCAGGCGCATGGCGTGGGCGATCGCGTGCGAGGACTCGAGCGCAGGCATGATCCCTTCGAGGCGCGTCAGCGCCTGGAAGCCGTCGAGCGCCTCCTCGTCGGTGACCGACACGAACTCGAAGCGGCCCGCGTCCTTGTAGTAGGCGTGCTCGGGACCGACGCCGGGGTAATCGAGGCCGGCCGAGATCGAGTGGGCGACCGCGATCTGTCCGTCGTCGTTCTGCAGCAGATAGCTCATCGAGCCGTGCAGCACGCCGATGGCGCCGGCCGTCATCGAGGCGCCGTGCTTGCCGGTGGCGATGCCGCTGCCGCCGGGCTCCACCCCGACGATGCGGATCCGGCGATCGCCGATGAACGGGTGGAAGAGCCCGATGGCGTTGCTGCCGCCGCCGACGCAGGCGATGACGACGTCGGGCAGCTTGCCGAACGCGCGGCGCGACTGCGCACGCGCCTCCTTGCCGATGACGGTGTGGAAGTCGCGCACCATCATCGGATAGGGATGGGGGCCGAGCGCCGAGCCGAGGACGTAATAGGTCGTGCGGACGTTGGTCACCCAGTCGCGCAGCGCCTCGTTGACGGCGTCCTTCAGGGTGCGGCTGCCGGACTCCACGGGGATCACTCTGGCGCCGAGCAGTCGCATCCGGAACACGTTCAGCGCCTGGCGTTCGATGTCCTCCGTCCCCATGTAGACCTCGCACTCGAGGTCCAGCAGGGCGGCCGCGGTCGCGGTGGCCACGCCGTGCTGGCCGGCGCCGGTCTCGGCGATCACGCGCCTCTTCTTCATGCGCTGGGCCAGGAGCGCCTGGCCGAGGACGTTGTTCACCTTGTGGGCGCCGGTGTGGCAGAGGTCCTCGCGCTTGAGCCAGATGCGGGCGCCGCCGCAGTGCTCGCTGAGCCGGGCGGCGAAGTAGAGCGGCGTCGGCCGCCCGGCGTAATCGCGGAGCAGCGCGGCCAGACGACGCTGGAACGTGCGGTCGCGGCGGGCGGCCCGATACGCCTTGTCGAGCTCGATGAGCGGCGTCATCAGCGTCTCGGGGACGAAGCGGCCGCCGAAGCGGCCGAAGTGACCGCGCGCGTCGGGCAGCGTCTTCACGCCCGCTTCGCCGCCTCGATGAAGCGCCGGACCTGGTGCGGATCCTTCTTTCCCGGCCGCGTCTCCACCCCGGAGTTCACGTCTACCGCGAACGGACGCACGATGTCCACCGCCGTCGCGACATTGTCCGGCGTGAGTCCGCCGGAGAGCACGATCGGCGGGCGGGCGCCGCGCGGCGACAGGTCGGCCATGGCCCGGATGCCGCGCCACTCGAGCGGGTCGCGGCCTTCGCCCTCGCTCCACCGCGCCTGGCTGTCGAGCAGGCAGGCGGCCACCACCTTTGTGTACAGAAACGCTCCGAACCGCTCGGTCACCCGGTATTCCGGGAGGCCGTCGATCGTCGAGACGGGTGGTAGCTTGATGGTCTTGATCACGGGTACGCTATAACCCTGACAGTCTTCGGGCTTCTCGTCACCATGAAATTGAACGGCGCGCAGGCCGCAGGCCTCGATGACCGCCTTCACGTGGCCGGTGGGGTGATCCCAGAAGACTCCGACCGGCGTGACAAATGGCGCCAGCCGCCGGACGATGGGCGCGACCTGCTCGGGCGTGACGAAGCGCGGCGTGTTCTCCACGAAGATGAAGCCGAGGGCGTCAGCGCCGGCGTCGACGGCCATCCGCGCATCGTCGAGGTTCGTGACGCCGCAGATCTTGACGCGTGTCATGCGAGCTTCAGCTCCCGCAGCTTCGCGGCCACGTCGGCCGCGCGCACGAGCCCCTCGCCCACGAGCACCGCATGGGCGCCCGCCGCCACGACGCGGCGCACGTCGGCGCCGGTGAAGAAGCCGCTCTCGCTCACGACGACCGGACCGGGCGGGATCTGCGGCAGCAGCGCAAGCGTCGTCTCGATCCGCGTCTCGAAGGTGCCGAGGTCGCGGTTGTTGATGCCGATGATGCGGCTGCCGGCGCCGAGCGCCACTTCCAGCTCCGCCTCGGTGTGGCACTCGACGAGCGCCGCCAGGCCGAGCCCCTTGGCGGCGGCGGTGAGATCCCGCAGGAGCGGTGGTTCCAGGATGGCCACGATCAGGAGCACCGCGTCGGCGCCGGCGGCGCGCGCCTCCCACAGCTGATACTCGTCGATCGTGAAGTCCTTCCTCAGCAGCGGCACGTCGACGGTGGCGCGGACCCGGTGGAGAGCGTCGAGGCTGCCCTGGAAATATTTCGCATCCGTGAGGACGGAGATGGCGTCAGCGCCGTGGCGGGCGTAGGTGGACGCGAGCGCTACCGGATCGAGGTCGGCGGCGAGAACGCCACGCGACGGCGAGGCCTTCTTGACCTCGGCGACGAGCCGCACGCCGCCGCTCACGGGCGTCAGCGCGCGCTCGAAATCTCGCGGTGGAGTCAGCTCCTTGCACATGGCCTCGAGCGCGGCGCGCGGCTGTCCGACCTTGAGGCTCGCCACCTCCTGCTGCTTGTGATGAACGATCTCGGCGAGGATGGACACCGCCGCCCTAGAAGTCGTGCCGCTGGGCGTGCCGCTTCAGCGTCTCGAGCGACACGGGCCCGAGCTGATCCAGCACGAAATCCCGGATGGTGCGCGGCGGCGGCAGATCGCGCACGATCCGCCCCGCCCTGATCAGCGGCTTCAGCATGGGATCCCAGGGGCCGGCGCCGGGCGGCGTCGTCGCCGCCGGGACCACGACGGTGTCGAGACTGCCGCGGCGGCGGAAGACCTGCTTGGCGCCCGACCACTTGCCGCGCTTGGCCGACGGCCGCCCCTCGATCTCGGTGATGTCGAGGGCGAAGCTGACCACCGGCGCGTTGGCGATGGAGGTTCCGACGCCATAGGCGTCGACGACGGGGTTCAGCCTGAGGATCTCGTACTCGTCGATGCCCCCCGAGGTGATGATCTTCACGTGGCCGAAGCCGCGGAGATCGAGCTCCCAGCGCACCTCCTCGACGATCCGGTAGAGGTCGCCGCGGCGCGATGACGGCGTGTCGAGCCGGACGGCGTAGAGATCGTCGCCGAGGGCCTGGGCGACCCGAATGGCCTCGAACTTCTCGTCTTGCAGCGTGTCGATGAGCGCCACGCGGCGGACCTTGCGGTCGATCACCTCGTGAAAGGCCTTCAGCGCTTCCACCGTGTCGCCGAGCATGAGGACGAGCGCATGCGGGATGGTGCCGGTCGGATCGGCGTCGATGAGCTCGGCGGCCTTCGTCACCGCGACGCCGTCGCAGCCGCCGATGAAGGCGTTGCGCTCGATCATCGGGGCCAGCGCCGGGTGCATGCGGCGTGCGCCGAACGAGATCACCTGCCGCTCGCCCGCCGCCTTCTTGCAGCGCGCGGCCTTCGTGGCGATGCCGGAGGCCTGGCAGAGCACGCCGAGCAGCGCCGTCTCGTACTGTGCCCAGTCGACGTAGACGCCTTCGAGCACCATGACGGGCTGATAGGGCGCGAACACGGTCCCCTCGTCCATCGCCTCGACGTCGACCGCCACGCCCTCGAGCAAGGCCGCCGCCTCCTCGATGCCCGCCAGCACCCCCCAGTCCCAGTCCTCGGGCAGCGCCTTCAGGTAGACCTCGGCCTTCACGCGCTTGCGATCGCCCCGGGCCTTGAGGATCTGGACGGTTCGCTCGAAGTAGACATCGTAGACTTCGCCGCTCTTGATCTCGGCGTCGGACGCAGTGTGGAACGGTCGCCTGGAAGCCATTGGATC
>JBIOXS010000048.1:0-2396 GCA_044869815.1 Candidatus Rokuibacteriota bacterium
GCAACGATTGGTAGAGTCTCAGTCCGCGCATCCAAACCGGCCGTGTGCGAAGCATCGGCGTGGCGAAGAGCAACTCGCGTGCCGCGGCGCGCCGTGAACTTTTGTGCGGCCGGGCGCGGAGATAGATCTTTTGCCTATTTTTTCAAACTTTCGGGGCCGACGGTCGCGCGTCAACCCCGTGACGATCGGGTTCAAACCGTTGTAACGACGGGTCGCCGGCCGCGCGGCCAGGCGGCAGACCAACCAGCGCCCGGCCGCGGTCTTGCCGGTGGCGAAATGTTTTCACACAGACGTCGACTCGGCCCTGCGCGGCGCGACGCTCGCTGTGTATGATGATGTCAAGGAGTGTTCTTTCGTCCGACGTGTCCCTAGAACTTCTCCACCGGCTTGCCAATCTGGTGATCGCCGTCTCGGCGCTCAGCGTCGTGACCCTGATCGTCGTCGCCATCGGACAGCGTGGCTCCCGGCGTCCCGAGCCGCTCGGCGTGGTGTTCTGTCTCGTGTTCAGCGCGGTCGGCGTCCGTTCCGTCCTGCGTATATGGGCGGGCGTCGATGCTCCGAGCGCGACACCGCTCGTCGTCGCCGACGGCCTGCTGGCCGCCGCCACCCTCGCCTTCCTCACGCTCTACCAGCGCTATGGCGTCTTCATCGACAGCGCGGAGATGCGCGACGAGTACGCGCAGAAGGAGCGGGAAGCGCGCGCGCTGGCGCAGGTGAACGCCGAGCTGCGACGGCTGGACGAGCTGAAGTCCGAGTTCCTGGCGATGGTGAGCCACGAGCTGCGCACGCCGCTCACCGCCATCATCGGCTACAGCCGCCTGCTGATGCGCCAGGTTCACGGCCGGCTCTCGCCCAAGCAGCTCGAGCATCAGGAGGCGATCTTCCGCGGGGCGCAGCGCCTCAGTGACCTCATCAACGATCTGCTCGACGTCTCGCGGCTGGAGGCGGGCCGGATCGAGCTCGCGCCGCGACCGACCGACGTGGCCGTGATCGTGGAGCAGGCGGCGGCGGTGGTCGCGGTGGCCGCCCAGGCGCGCCAGATCCGCATCACCAGCGAGCTGCCGCGCGACATGCCCGCGGCCAGCGCGGATCCGACGCGGCTGCAGCAGATCCTCGTCAACCTGATCGGCAACGCCGTGAAGTTCAGCACCCCCGGCGGGGCGGTGCGCGTCACCGGCGGACGCTACCGCGAGCAGGTGTGGGTGGCGGTGGAAGACGACGGCGTCGGTATCCCGAAGGACGAGCTCGCGCGCATCTGGGACCCCTTCTATCAGGTCGAGGCCCCGATGCGCCGGCGCCACGGCGGCTCCGGCCTGGGCCTCGCCATCGTGCGCCGGCTCGTGGAGCTGCACGGCGGGGTCGTCCGGGCCGAGAGCGACGGCGAGAACCACGGGAGCCGCTTCAGCTTCACGCTGCCGGTGGCGGCGGAGCCCGCGGCGCAGGAGCTGAAGGTGGCCGACGGCCTCGCGCCGCTCGGGCCGATCCTGGCCGGGCGCGAGGTGCTCGTGGTCGAGGACGAGAAGCAGAACCAGGAGCTCATGCGTGCGGTCGTGGAAGATCTGCTCGGCGGGCGTGCCCGCGTCTGCGACAACGGCGAGCACTGTCTGCGGATGGCGCAGGAGCGCAAGCCCGCCCTCGTCCTGCTCGACCTGATGCTGCCCGGCATGAGCGGCTGGGAAGTCGCACGCCGGCTGCGACAGGACCCGGCCACGGCATCGGTGCCGATCATCGCTGTCTCCGCGCTGTCCCGGCCGCAAGAGCGAGAGTCGGCGCTCCATGCCGGTTGCGACGCCTACGTGGCCAAGCCGTTCACGCCCGACGAGATCGGCCGGCTGATGGCGGCCACCCTCGAGACGCAGGGCGTGGAAGCGCGATGAGCAGCGACGCGGCGCGCATCCTCGTCGTCGAGGACAACGCCGACACCTCCGCGCTGCTGCGCGACCTGCTGGAGGCCGAGGGCTACGACGTGGCCTCGGTGGCGACCGGCGAGGCGGCCTTCGAGGCGCTCGCGGTGACGCCCGAGATCGACCTGGTGGTGCTCGACCTCATGCTCCCCGGCATGAGCGGCTACGAAGTCATCGAGCGCATGCGCGCGCTTCCCGAGCTCGCCGATCTGCCGGTGCTGGTCCTGAGCGCGCTCAGCAGTCCCTCGGCGCGCGTGCGCGGGCTGCGCGAGGGCGCCGACGACTACATGACCAAGCCGTTCCTCCCCGAGGAGCTGCTTGCGCGCACCCGGACGCTCGTGACGGCGCGCCTGCTCAAGCGGCGGACGGAGGAGATGGAGGCGCTCGGCCAGATCGCCCAGGCCGCGCTGACGGCGGCGACCCCCGAGGTGCTGCTCCAGACGATGGTGGAGGTCGTCGCGAACGTCTTCGCGGCCGACGTGGCCCTGATCC
>JBIOXS010000049.1:0-20400 GCA_044869815.1 Candidatus Rokuibacteriota bacterium
GTGTCAGTCCACCGCGGTGGACGAACGAGGGCACGACGAAGTCGCTGAGGGCGAGCTCGTCGGCGACGCTCACGAGAACATTCCACTCGAGACCCTGGCGCGCCGTCTGGAGATTGACCCCGGGGTCGTCGTCGACGGCGAGCGCCAGCAGGGCGTCTTCGAGGTCGCCGTCCTGGAGCCTCCGGGTGATGAGCGTGAAGTTCGGGGCATGGCGCAGGCGCTTGAAGCCCGGCGACGGGGCGGGGCAGATCACGTGGACCTCGGCGTCGCACGCCAGCAACGCCTCGGTCGTGCGGGCCGCGAGGTCGCCGCCTCCGACCACGACGACGATACGACCGGCAAGCCGCACGAACATTGGGAAAAACCCGGGCATGCAGTTCACTCCGCAACGACGGGATCGATTGTGCCAGGCAGCGTACCATGGTCCGGCAGAACTCCCGCGGACGTCCCCAAAAAGTGTTGTGTAACTACCCGAAGGGGTGTATCAAGTCACGCCAACGAAGCAGCGACGCGCCTCGCCGGTGAAAGGAGCCCAGCATGAGCCCTGTCGCGTGGGTGTGGACGCTCGTCGTTCTCTACTGGGTCTATTGCATCTACTGGGGGGTCCGAGGGGCCATGGTCTCGAAGACCGCCAGTGGCTATATGGTGGGCGGGCGGGCCATCCCCATGTGGATCTTCATCCTGGCCGCCACGGCCACCTCCTTCTCCGGATGGACCTTCATCGGTCACCCCGGACTGATCTGGCGTGACGGTCTCTCCTATGCGTTCGCGTCGTTCTACGTCCTGACCATTCCCATCACCGGTACCTGGTTCGCCAAGCGTCAGTGGCTTCTTGGCAAGCGCTACGGCTTCATCACGCCGGGCGACATGTACGCCTACTACTACGGCTCCGAGCTCATGCGCTGGCTGGTCGTCATCGTCGCCGTCCTCTACTCCTGCTTCTACTCCGCCGTCCAGCTCATCGCCTCCGGCAACCTCTTCCATCTCGTCACCGGCAAGCAGGTGTCGATCCTCTGGGGATCGATCCTGCTGGCGGCCATCGTCGTTTTCTACGTGGCGGCGGGGGGCATCCGCTCGGTCGCTTGGGTGGACGCGCTCCAGTGCATCCTCCTGATCCTCGGCATCATCGTGCTCGGTATGTTCGTGCTGCACTCCGCGGGCGGCTGGACGTTCCTGTCGCAGAAGATCAACGCCCTCGACGCGAAGTACCTGACGATTCCCGGCGGCCCCGGCGCGACCGCAGGCTCCAACGGCATGATGCAGTTCACGTCGGGCAAGACGATCTGGACCGGGATGATGATCCTCACCTACATGTTCTCGCTGATGGGGATCCAGGCCTCCCCGGCCTTCACGATGTGGTCGTTCTCCAACAAAAACCCGCGCCCCTTCCCCTGGCAGCAAGCCATCGCCTCGACCTTCTTCGTGGGCTTCGCGCTCTTCTTCTTCACCGCGATCCAGGGCATGGGCGGCCGCGTGGTCATGGACGAGATCTCCAAGGCGCTCGGCGTCACGGTCTCGGACCGCAACCTGGTCCCCGCGCTGATGGAGCACTACCTCCCGGGCTTCTGGCTGGCGTTCGTGACCATTGGTGCGCTGGCGGCCATGCAGTCCACGGCGGCCCCGTACATCGCTACCGGCTCGACGATCCTGGCCCGTGACGTCTACTTCCGTTACATCAGGCCGATGGCCGGTCATGGCGAGCAGATCTGGATGTCGCGCGTGTTCGCCGTGGTCATCGCCGCGGTAGCGCTGTTGATCTCGCTGAAGTCCGCGGCGGCGATGGTCATGCTGGGCGGCCTCGCGACCGCATTCGGCACGCTGATGTACATTACGCTCCTCGGCGTCTGCTACGGCTGGCCGATCCGCGGAGTGGGGGCGGTCATAGGGCTGGCCGTGGGCATCTTCGTCGTCATCCTCACCGATCCGAACATCAATTTCGTCCTGGGGGATTGGGCCAAGACATTCGGCTTCCTCTGGACGATCCACTCGGCCGGCTGGGGCCTGCTCGTCGGTCTCGTCGTCGCCGTCGTCTTCAGCGTTCTCTTCAAGGAATCGCCGGAGATCGCCGAGCGCCGGCGCGAGATCCGCGCCTGGCTCAACGACATCGATCGGCCGTCGGAGTCGCAGAAGACGTGGCGGAAAGCGGCGTGGGTCATGGTTCCGGTCTGGTATCTCTTCGCCATCGGTCCCTTCGCGGTCATCGGGAACAGCGCGTTCTCGTTCCTCGGCTTTGCACCCCTCTGGTCGTGGCAGATCGTGTGGTGGCTGCTCGGCATCATCATGATGTGGGCGCTGTGCTTCAAGGCCGGGCTCTCGTTCCTCGGCGAGGCGCAGATCCAGCGGGCCGAGCGCGATCAGAAGATCGTCGTTCACGAAGTGGCGCCGGCCCTGGCCGGTGGCAGCGATGCCGATCCCAGAATGGTGGGCGGAGGACGCTCATGAAGATCGGGCTGCCCGAGATCTGGGCGTTCGGCACGGTCATCTTCACGATCCTGTTCATGCTCTTCTACTTCGGCGGCGTGGCGAAGTAAGCGTGACCAGCAGGGCGGGAGGCACCTCCCGCCCTGCCACCTGTATGCGCACGCTCCGACTCCTCGTCGTCCTCGGCGCCCTTGGGCTGGCCGCCTGCTCGGAGCGTCCCTCCGGACAGGAGCCGAAGAAACCGTCTCTCTCCTCCGGGATGTCGGACGACATCTGGAAGGCCTACAGCGGAACCGAGAGCGGTGTGGGCGACGCGGGAAAGGATCAACCGAGGGAGAAGAAATAAGCTGACGCAAAGCAGTTCCTCACTCAAGGTCCAGATTCGCTCATTGCTCACGCGCGCTCCCGTGACCTGCCTGCCGGAAGAAACTATTGTCGCCGCCACCCGGGTCATGGTCGAGAGCGGTATCGGGTCGATCGTCGTGGCGGGGCCAGGGGGCGAAGCGCTCGGCATCGTCACCGACCGCGATCTCCGGACGCGAGTCGTGGGCGCCGCACGCTCCACGGGCGACCCGATTACCACCATCATGTCGGCCCCGGTCGTGACGATCTCACCGGAGGCCTTCGTCTTCGAGGCGCTCCTCGAAATGACTCGGCGGAATATCCATCACCTCGTCGTGGTGGAGGCGGGCAAGCTGGTCGGCGTCATCTCGAGCCACGACCTCATGCTCCTCCAGGCGGCAACGCCGCTCGCGCTGGCACGACTCATCCAGTCACGCGCCTCGCTCGTGGAGCTCCGAGCGACGATGCCACAGCTGACGGAGGTCACGCGACGCCTGTTCGAGCAAGGCCTCAGCGGCTACGAGATCGGCCGCATCGTCTCCGAGGTGAACGACCTCGTCATCGTCCGCACGCTCGAGTTCGTCGAGCGGGACCTGCAGCAGAGCGGTGTCGGCGAGCCGCCTCTGCCGTTCTGCTGGCTCGTCCTGGGCAGTGAGGGACGTCGGGAGCAGACACTCAGAACCGATCAGGACAACGCGCTCGTCTACCAGGATCCCTCGTCGCCCACCCTGCGGCATGCGGCCGAGCGGTACTTCCGTATCTTCGCCGAGCGCGTGATCGAACAACTCGTGCAGCTCGGCTATCCCCGCTGCCCCGCCGACGCCATGGCGTCGAACCCGAAGTGGTGCCAGCCGCTCTCCGTCTGGCGCGGCTACTTCGCCGAGTGGGCACGCGACACCACGTCTGAGAACCTCATGCACGCCTCCATCTACCTCGACTTCCGTCCGCTCGCCGGCACACTCCGGCTCGCCCGGGACCTCCGTGACGAGGTCCGCACTCAGGTCAAGGCCTGGCGCTCGTTCCCCCGCTATCTGGGGAAGATCGCCGTGTCCCACGCGCCGCCCCTCGGGCTCTTCGGGCGCTTCACGCGCCGGCGCCAGGACGGACGCCGGGGCATCAACCTGAAGCTGGGTGGGCTGCTCCTGCTGAACAACGCCCTGCGGGCCTACGCCATCGACCTCGGGCTCGACGAGACCAACACCATCGAGCGGCTCGAGGCGGCCGCGCGCGTGCGCGGATGCTTCACCGAGGATGAGGTCGAGGAGAGCCGGGAGGCGTACGAGACGGTGTTCCGTTTCCGGTTGCGATCCCAGCTCGGCAAGATGGCGGCCGGGCAGCCTCCCGACAATCTCCTCGATCCCTACGCGCTCTCGCGCGGCGATCAGCAGCGGCTGCGCCGGGCCTTCCGCGCGATCCGGCGCCTGCAGGGCAAAGTCGCGGACCGCTACTTCACCGAGGCGATCTGAGGCGATGACGCCGGCCGCGCTCGTGCCGGTGCTGGCGGCGTCTGCGGTCGCCTCGGGCGCCGCCATGTGGTGGCTCTATCGCCGCTGGAGCCCGACGACGCCTCGGCTCGACCTCGCGGGGCTGGAGTTCGTCGCCATCGATCTGGAAACGACGGGCCTCGACCCCCGCCGCGACACGATCGTCGCCCTGGCCGCCATTCCTTTCGCGGGCGGCGAACCCCGACCCGAAGCCGGCTACGTGAGCCTTGTGCACCCCGGACGGCCGATCCCTCCGGCCGCGCAGGCCGTCCACGGCCTCGGCGACGCCGATGTGCGGGATGCGCCATCCGCGGCCGAGGCACTGCCCCGTTTCCTCGAGATCTGCCAGAACCGGCCGATCGTCGCCCACACCGCCGCCTTCGACCTCGCGTTCATCAACCGCGTTGCGCGGCTCGATGGGCTCCCCGCGCTCCGCGGAGTCGTGCTGGACGTCGGCGCCCTCGCGCATGGTCTGTTTCCCTCTTGGTGGGATCTGAGCCTCGAGGGGCTCGGCCGCCTGCTCGAGGTCGAGCTGGTCGATCGTCACACCGCGCGCGGCGACGCGCTGAGCGCGGGGCTCATCTTTCTCAGCATGGTTCCACTCCTCGAGCGGCATGGCGTCAGCACCCTCAACGGAACGCTGAGACTGCAGCGGCGCGTCGCGCTGCTGCCGGGTGGGCCGGGTGCGACCGGCGGCGGGCTGGCCGGTCCATGAAGCGGATCCTGGGAATCGCGCTTCTCGGTGCGCTGGCTGTCGTGGCGCTCACGTGGGTGCTCGAGCACGTGATGCCGCCGCCCTACTCCGGGTACTTCGCGCTCTGCGTCGTGGGCTTGACGGTGACGACCATTCTCAAGCGGCGGCCCGCCGAGCGCGCAGCCCGTTGGCTCCGGCTCTACTTTCGCGCGCGCTCCCGCGGCGACGAGGACGAGGCGCGGCAGCATCTGCTCGCGCGGGTCGGGACCCGCCCGGAGCTGCGGCGCCAGGTCGAGGCGGCGTGGCGAGGAGAATCGGAGAAGGAGCGGGTGCTCGCCGGTGTGGCGGAGCTGCTCGCGACCGACGGCAAGATTCTCGAGGCGACGGCACTCCGCGCCGCATACGACAGGGTGCGGGACAAATTCATCATCGCGGGCTGGTCGACACTGCCTCACGAATTCGTGCGGGAACTCCGGAGCAGGCTCGAGGAACGCGAGTGGCGGCAGCTCGACGCGCTCACCGACACGTACCGCCTCTTCCAGCAGCGGTTCTTTCAGCGGCCATCATCGCTCGCCGAGGATCCCGGAGCGAGCGTTCACGACTTCGCGCGCCTGCTGACGAGCGTCGGCAACCGTATCGCGACCGACGAGCCCGGCGATGCCGAGCGGGCATACCGGCTCTCCCTCCGGTTCCGGCCGGGGGAAAACCTCGCTCACGCGGGGCTGGCGTTGCTGCTCGAGCGGACGGGACGGCATCGCGACGCCGTCACCGAGGCGCGGACAGCGCTCCACGTGCTGGAGACCTTCGCCAGGCGTGCGTCGGAACGGGCGCCGACGACGGAGGACATCTATCCGTTCAAGTCGCCCAGGACGCTGCGCGAGGCGCTGGAGCAGGTGATAGGCGGCGGCCCATGAACCTCCCGCTCTGGCAACGCATCCTCTGGGTCGTCTCACTGTTGCTCGTGCTCGGTATCGCGCTCGCGCTGTTCGCGCGCTATGGCGCCGAGTGGGGCCTCGGCGCTGCGCCGTGACCTTGCGACTCCGTGTCCTCGTATCCCTGCGTGGCCGCGACGAGCCACGGCCTGGTGGCCCTGTCCACCCCGCCTGCGTGTTGAACGCTCTCGCCAACTGAGCGAGAATAGCGGCCGCCCGCACGCGATATATCCTTTCACCGGTGAGGTCGACATGGCGAAGGCCGCACGACGCGACGAGCCCATCCAGGCGCTGCTGAAGGAACACCGGAAGTTCCCGCCGCCGAAGGCCTTCAAGGCGCGCGCCCTGGTCAAGAGCGAGTCCGTCTACCGGGAGGCCGCCGCCAATCCCGTCCGGTTCTGGGAGCAGCGCGCGCGCGAGCTCGCGTGGTTCAAGCCCTGGAAGAAGGCCCTCGAGTGGAAGCCGCCGTACGCCAAGTGGTTCGTCGGCGGCAAGCTGAACGTGTCCTACAACTGTCTCGACCGGCACGTGCAGGGGGTCCGCCGCACCAAGGCGGCGCTCATCTGGGAAGGAGAGCCCGGCGACACCCGCACGCTCACGTACTGGGATCTCTATCGCGAGGTCCAGCGGTTTGCGGCCGCGCTCAAGCGCCACGGCGTGAAGAAGGGCGACCGCGTGACCATCTACATGCCGATGGTGCCCGAGGTCGCTATCGCCATGCTCGCGTGCACGCGAATCGGCGCCGCGCACTCGGTGATCTTCGGTGGGTTCTCCCCGGAATCGGTGCGCGATCGAATTCACGACGCCGACTCCACGATCGTGTTGACGGCCGACGGCGGCTATCGTCGCGGTGGCACGGTGCCCCTCAAGAAGAACACCGACGAAGCCCTCAAGGAGTGCCCGGGTGTGAAGACGGTCGTCGTCCTCAAGCGGACGGGCGAGCCGATCACGATGCAGCACGGGCGTGACGTGTGGTGGGACGACTTCGTCAAGGGCATGGAGGCGAAGTGCCCCGCAGAGCCGATGGACGCCGAGGATCTCCTGTACCTGCTCTACACGTCGGGGTCCACCGGCAAACCCAAGGGCATCATTCACACGACCGGCGGCTATCTGACCGGGATCACGGCCACCCACAAATGGGTCTTCGACATCCACGAGGAAGACGTCTACTGGTGCACGGCCGACGTGGGCTGGGTCACCGGCCACTCGTATGTCGTCTACGGGCCGCTCGCCAACGGCGCCACGACGGTCATGTACGAGGGCACGCCCGACTTTCCGGACAAGGACCGCTTCTGGCGGATCATCGAGAAGCACGGCATCACCATCTGCTACACGGCGCCGACCGCGATCCGCACGTTCATGAAGTGGGGGGAGGAATATCCCAAGCGGTGCGATCTCTCGAGCCTGCGTCTGCTCGGCACGGTCGGCGAGCCGATCAACCCCGAGGCGTGGGTCTGGTACTGGAAGGTGATCGGCGGTGGCCGGTGCCCCGTGGTCGACACGTGGTGGCAGACGGAGACGGGCCACATCCTCATCACGCCGCTCCCCGGAGTGACGACGCTCAAGCCGGGCTCGGCGACGAAGCCCTTCCCCGGCATCGACGCCGCCGTGCTGGACGAGCAGGGCCGGCCGGCGCAGGCGGGTTATCTCGTGATCCGCAAGCCGTGGCCAGGAATGCTGCGCGGCATCTGGGGCGATCCCGAGCGCTTCGTGAAGCAGTACTGGTCCAAGTACCCGGACATCTACTTCACCGGGGACGGCGCCAAGCTCGACAAGGACGGCTACTTCTGGCTGCTCGGGCGCGTCGACGACGTCATGAACATCTCCGGCCACCGGGTCTCAACGATGGAGGTCGAATCGGCGCTGGTCGATCACAAATCCGTGGCCGAGGCAGCCGTCATCGGCAAGCCGCACGAGATCAAGGGTCAGGCGATCGCCGCGTTCGTGACGGTCAAGGCGGGTGTGGACGGCACGTCGGGACTGATGGACGAGCTCAAGGCGCACGTCGCCAAGAAGATCGGGGCGCTGGCCCGGCCTGACGACATCATCTTCTCCGCGGAGCTGCCGAAGACGCGATCCGGAAAGATCATGCGTCGGCTGCTGCGCGACATCGCCGAGGGCCGGGCGCTGGGCGATACGACGACGCTGGCGGATCCGGCAGTCGTCGCGTCGCTCAAGAAGAAGTACGAAGACCAGGAGTAAAACGTAGAGACCCCTGGGCGGCGTGCCATACTGTCTGTCAGGGGCCTGGCAATGTGCCTCTCGGCTACGCTCCAAGGTCCGAGGTCGGACCGGAAACATTCGATTTCGTGTGAATCCTTAGCGCCTCTCCACCGTCTCAAGTTCGGCACACGCGTTGCAGCCTGTGCCGGTCCCGAGCACGGAGGGAGAGGCAATGGATATCAGAAAGAGGTTGGAGCAAGAGCTGCGAACGGCGGCGGCGCGACTGCGCCACATGGCGGGCGCGGCGGCCCTCGAAGAGTTGCTGGGCCCGACCGGTGAGCACTGGTCGTACGCCGACGAGGTGGACGAGATCCAGGCCAACGAGCGTCGGGAAATCGGCTTCGCGACCCGTGAGCTGCTGGTGGAGCGCGTGAACGCGCTCTCGGCGGCGCTCGACCGGCTCAACGACGGCGAGTACGGGACGTGCGTGGAGTGCGGCGAAGAGATCGCGCCCGCCCGCTTGCACGCGCTGCCGGAAGTTCAGACCTGCGTTCGCTGCCAGGATCGCCTCGAGCGGCACGGCCGGCAGCTGGCCACGGTCGAGGTCGGCGGCGGCGACGAGGACGACGACTAAGGAATCGCGAGCGCACTGCCCACGGGGCCGGGAGCGATCCCGGCCCCGTTTTTTTGTACGCTAGGGGCCGTGCTCCGGACTCCGATCCTCGATCTCTTCCGGCCCGTCATGCGAGCGACGGCCCGCGCCTGGTTCGGCCTCGAGTTCCGCGGCGTCGACAACATCCCGCGCGAGGGCGGCCTGATCATCACGCCCAATCACCAGACGTACGCGGACCCGCCTCTGGTCACCATCCCCGTGCGGCGTCGCGTGTACTACATGGCCTGGGACAGGCTCTTTCGCGTCCCCGTGCTCGGTCAGCTGATCCGGCTCCTTCGCGCGTTCCCCGTCGACATCTACTCGAACGATCCGGGCGCGGTGCGCGAAGCGCGGCGGCTGGTGGAGGAAGGGGCGGCCGTGATGATCTTTCCGGAAGGCGGACGTAGCTTCGACGGACGTCTCGGCCATTTCAAGCTTGGCGCCTTCCGGCTCGCCGTCACCCTCGACGCGGCGGTGTTGCCGGTGACGATCTCGGGCGGCTTCGAGGCGTGGCCTCCGCAGCGAGCGCTTCCACGCCGCGGCCGCATGACGATCACCTATCATCCGGCCTTGCGCGCGCCGGCCGGCGCCAATCCTCGCGCGGCGGCGCGGGACCTGGCCGAGCGCGCGCGGGCCGCGATCGCCAGCGCGCTGCCGGCGCCCGCTCAGGCGCCGCGGTCCTCGACCAGGTAGCCGGCGGCCTCCAGCCGGCGCTTCACCGCCGAGATCTGTTTCGGACCCGACGTCTCGAGCGTCAGCTCGACCTCCGTCTGACCGATGGCGGCGTGGCGGGAGAACGCGCGATCGTGAATGATCTCCAGGATGTTGGCATGTTCCTCGGCGACGAGTGCCGTCAGCCGCGCCAGCGCGCCGGGCACGTCGCGAAGCAGCACGCCGAGCCGCACGAGGCGTCCGTCCTTGACGAGGCCGCGCTCGATGATCCGCGACAGCATCGTCACGTCGATGTTGCCGCCCGACAGCACCAGCGCCACCGAGCGGCGCTCGAGCCCGAGGGGACGATTCAGCAACGCTGCCAGCGGCGCCGCCCCCGCGCCTTCGACGACCGTCTTTTCGATCTCCAGCAGCAGCAGCACCGCGTTCGACAGCTCCTCCTCGTCGACGGTGACCACGCGGTCGACCCACGCCTGGGCGAGCTCGAAGGTGAGGATGCCGACCTGGCGGACGGCGATGCCGTCCGCGATCGTGGCCGCCGCGTCCACCCGCACGCGCTCACCCGCCTCGAGTGACCGGGACATCGCCGGCAGCGCGGCCGCCTGCACGCCGATCACCTGGACGTCGGGACGCGTGCTCTTCACGGCGAGCGCGACGCCGCCGATGAGGCCGCCGCCGCCGACGGGCACGATGAGCGCCTCGACCTCAGGCAGCTGCTCGAGGACTTCGAGGCCGAGCGTCGCCTGGCCCGCCACCACGCGCGGATCGTCGAACGGATGGACGAAGACGAGCCCGCGCTCGGCTTCGAGCGCACGGGCGCGCTCGTAGGCTTCGTCGTAGTTCGAGCCGCACAGCACGACTTCCGCGCCGTAGCGGCGGGCGTTGGTGACCTTGATGAGGGGCGCGTATTCCGGCATGACGATCGTGGCGGGGATGCCGAGCCGCGCCGCGTGGAAGGCGACGGCGAGACCGTGGTTGCCGGCGCTCGCGGCGATGACACCGCGGCGGCGCTCGTCCGGCGCCAGCTGGAGCAGGAGATTGGCGGCGCCGCGCTCCTTGAAGGAGCCCGTCATCTGGAGATTCTCGAGCTTCACGAAGCAGCGCGCGCCCGTGAGCTCGGACAGGGTCTGGGAGTACGGGCACGGCGTCTGCACGATGGCGTCGCGCAGCCGGCGGCGCGCGGCCTCGACGGCGGCGAAGTCCACGGTTTCCATCAGGACGGCATCACCGGCTCGCCGGCGGCCGGCGACATCCAGGCGACGGGCATGAACGGCGTGGAATGGGCGTACCCCGTGCGGCCACGCCAGTCGACCAGGATGAGCCCGCCCTCGCCGCGGCCCTCCTCGACGAGCAGGTCGATGGCCACCCGCGCCGCGTAGTCCGGATCGTCCGCTTCCTTGAGGTACTCGAGCGCCCGCCGCGCCAGCACGACGCGAATGATGGCCTCGCCGTCGCCCGTGCAGGAAACGGCGCCGAGGGTGCTGTCGGCATAGGTGCCACAGCCGATCAGCGCACTGTCGCCGACGCGTCCGGGACGCTTGCCCAGGACGCCGCCGGTGGACGTCGCCGCGGCGGCGGTGCCATGACGGTCGAGCGCAACCGCGCCCACGGTCCCGGCCGGCGTGACCACGGCTCGATCGCGCAGCCGATGGCGCTGGCGCTCGGTGACGAGCGCGTCGGGATCGCACTCCGGCATGCCGGCTGCGCGCGCGAACGCTTCGGCGCCGTCGGCGACCAGGAGCACGTGGCGGCCGTCCGCGAGCACGCGCCGGGCGAGGCTCACCGGGTTCGCGACGCGCGACACGGCGGCGACGGCCCCGCACGCGAGCCGATCGCCTTCCATGATCGAGGCGTCCATCTGGACCGTTCCGGCCTCGGTGAGGACCGAGCCGTGGCCCGCGTTGAAGCGCGGATGATCTTCGAGCGCGCGCACCGCCGACTCGACGGCGTCGAGGGACGTGCCGCCCGCGGCGAGGACGGTCCACCCGGCGCGGACGGCCGAGCGCATCGGCTCGCGCAGCTCGTCGCGATCGGCGGGAGCCGCGCCGGCGCCGCCGTGGACGATGATGGCCGGAACCCGCCGGCCGCCCTCACGCGATGGCGCCATGACTGTCACCGTGGCACAATCCGCCCGCATTGCAAAGTCCGACGCTCCTCGAGCGGCTCGACGCCCGCATCATCCGCTGTCGCCGCTGTCCCCGGCTCGTCCTCCACCGCGAGGCTGCCGGCGCCTCGCCGCCGCCGCGCCACGCCGGGGAGCGCTACTGGGCGCGGCCGGTGCCGGGCTTCGGGGACCCGCATGCCCGGCTCCTGCTGGTCGGCCTGGCGCCGGCCGCCCATGGCGGCAACCGCACCGGTCGCATGTTCACCGGCGATCGCAGCGGCGACTGGCTCTTCGAAGCCCTCCATCACGCCGGCTTCGCCAACCAGCCGACCTCCGTCGACGCCGCCGACGGCCTGAAGCTGATCGACGCGTACGTCACCGCGACCATCCGCTGCGCGCCGCCGGCGAACAAGCCGCTGCCCGACGAGATCCTCGCCTGCCGCCCCTATCTTCTCGAGGAGCTCCGCCTCCTCGATCGCGTCCAGGTCGTCGTCGGCCTCGGCCGCATCGGCTGGGAAGCCTACCTTCGCGCCCGCAAGGCGACAGGCGCGGCCCTCCCGCTTTCGAAGCCGAGCTTCGCTCACGGCTCCATCACCCGGCTCGCGGACGGCGTGACGCTGCTCGCGTCGTTCCATCCGTCTCAGCAGAACACCTTCACCGGCAAGCTCACGCGCCCGATGCTGCGGCGAATTTTCACGACTGCGCGGAAACTGCTGGCCGAGCAGCGCCGCCCGGCCGCGGAGTGTTGACGCCTAGTCGGAGAGATCCGAGGGCAGGCGAGGACGCTCGGAAACGGTGAGGGAGAGCTCGCGCGGAGTACCGTCGCGAACGACGATGATCTTGACGCGCTGCCCGACGCGGAGCGTCTTGACGCGGGCGACGTAGTCCTGATGCGAGCGGATGGGCGTGCCGTTGATCTGGGTGAGGATGTCGCCGCCGAGCAGGTATTCCTCGCCCTGGACCGCCACCGAGAGATTGCCGCCGCGGACGCCCGCGCGATCGGCAGGCGAGCCGTCGTAGACGACCTCCACCAGGTAGCCCGGCGTCACCGGCATGCGGACGACGGCGCCGAGGCGGTTGTCGATCGCCCGGCCTTGCATCCCGAGCCAGGGGCGGACGACGCGGCCGACCTCGCGCAGATCGCGCAGGATCGTCTTCGCCGCGCTCACCGGCACCGCGAAGCCGATCGATTGGGCGTCCTCGGAGATGAGGGTGTTGATCCCCACCACGTTGCCGCAGCGGTCGACCAGGGGCCCGCCCGAATTGCCGGGATTGATCGGCGCATCCGTCTGGATCATCGGCTCGTCCGAGACGCCGGGGAGCAACCGGTTCAGCGCGCTGACGATGCCGCGGGTCATCGTCTGGTCGAGGCCGAGCGGGTTGCCGATCGCGACCACCTCATCGCCCACGCGCACGCCCGAGGAGTCGCCGAGGCGCGCCACCGGCAGCGGCGCGGCCGACTCCACGCGCAGCAACGCCAGGTCGAGGACCGGATCGAGCCCGAGGATGCGCGCGCTGACGCGATTGCCGGAGTCGAGTGTGACCGAGAGGGAGGCGGCGCCGTCCACCACGTGGGCGTTGGTCAGAATCTGACCGTCCTTCTCGATGATGACGCCCGAGCCGACCACCGTCTCGAAGCGGCGCTGTGGCTTCGCCTTGTTGATCTTCATCGACTGGATCGAGACGACGCTGGGCGAGACACGCTCGAAGACGACGGTGAGCGGCTCCGTGCACGATTCAGCGGCAGCGGCCGCCGGCCCGACCAGCAGGGTGACGAGCGCGAGCCAGAGCCGCATGACGGTCGATCATACACCAGCCGCGACGATGCCCGCGTGCACGGCCGCGTATAATCAGACCGATGCCTCGCCTTCTCGGCGCCATCGCCCTCGTCATGCTCCTCGCGGTCCCGGTGTCGGCGCAGTCCACCGACGCCGTGGTGGCGGCCACGCTCGACAACGGCCTGCGGGTGCTGCTGCTCGAGGACCACCGCAGTCCCATCGTGTCCTTCCAGATGTGGTACCGCGTGGGCTCGCGCAACGAGCGGCCTGGCGCCACCGGCATCGCGCACTTTCTCGAGCACATGATGTTCAAGGGCACGCCCACCCACGGGCCGCGGCAGTTCGCGCAGCTGGTCGAGCAGAACGGCGGACAGGACAACGCCTTCACCTCCCAGGACGTCACCTCGTACTACGTCAACATCGCCGCCGAGAAGATCGACCTCGTGATCGATCTCGAGGCGGACCGGATGCAGAACCTGCTGCTCGACGCCCGCGAGATCAACTCGGAGCGTGAGGTCGTGATCGAGGAGCGGCGCACGCGCACCGAGGACGACCCGGGCGGGTTCCTGGGCGAGGAGGTCTCCTCACTGGCCTACAAGAATCACGCGTACGGTCACCCGATCATCGGCTGGATGGAGGACCTCAAGCGGATCACGCCGGAGGAGATCCGGGCCTTCTACAAGACGTATTACGTGCCGAACAACGCCATCCTCGTCGCCGTCGGCGCGTTCAAGGCGCCCGACGTGCTGGCCAAGATCAGGACGCGCTTCGGCAAGATTCCCAAGGCGGCGCCGCCGCCGCCCGTGCTCGCGGTGGAGCCCGTGCAGAACGGCGAGCGGCGCGTCGTCGTGAAGAAGGAAGCGCAGCTCCCCATCGTCTATCTCGGCTACCACGTGCCGAACCAGCAGTCGGCGGACGCGCCGGCCCTCGAGCTCCTGTCCACGGTCCTGTCGGGCGGCCGCGCCTCGCGGCTCTATCGGCGCCTCGTCCATGAGCGCCAGCTCGCGCTGGAAGCGGGCGGCGACTACAGCTACTTCGCCTTCGACCCGCCGCTGTTCTGGTTCTGGGGCACGCCGATGCCCGGCCAGACGCCGGAGACGATGGAGAAGGCGCTGCTCGAGGAGATGGAGCGGCTTCGCAGCGAGCGCGTCACCGACGAGGAGCTGACGCGCGCCCGCAACCAGACGGAGGCGTCCTTCGTGTTCCAGGAGGATTCGGTGCATCGCCGGGCCGCGCTCCTCGCGCGCTTCGAGCTGATCGGCGGCTATGCCGGCAAGGACAAGTTCCTCGAGCGCCTCCGCGCGGTGACGCCGGACGACCTGCAGCGCGTCGCGCGCGCGTACTTCTCCGACGACAAGAAGAACGTCGGCGTCCTGATTCCGCGTCCCTGAGCGTCGTGGTTCGCCACATCGGGTACGATGAGCGCGTGGAACAGCCGGAGCGGCTCGCGCGCGCCACCCGCCTCGTCGTGCTCGTCCTGCTGCTGGCGGTCCTGATCGAGCCGGTCAACGCCGCCGGACCCATCGCGCATCGCGAGGTCCTTCCGAACGGCATCGTCCTCCTCGTGGCCGAGCGACCGGCCATTCCCATCGTGGCCGTACGGGCGTACTCGCGCGCCGGCGCCGTCCTCGATCCGCCCGATCGGGCCGGCCTCGCCGGCCTCACCGGCTCGCTTCTGACGCGCGGGACGGCCAAGCGCAGCGGTCCGGAGCTCGACTCCGCGATCGAGTTCGTCGGCGGCAGTCTCGAGTCGGCGGCGGGGCGGGACGGCATGAGCGTCTCACTGAGCATCCTCAAGCGCGATCTCCCGCTCGGACTCGACCTGCTGGCCGAGGTGGTGCTGTCGCCGACCTTCCCCGAGGCGGAGTTCAAGCGGAAGGTGGCGCAGACTCAGGCGGCCATCAAGCGCTCCGAGGAGGATCCCGGCACCGTGGCCAACCGCGCGCTCGCCCGCCTCGTGTTCCCCGGCCATCCCTACGGCATCCCGGCCGAGGGCACCGTGGAGTCCGTGGGGCGCATCACCCGCGACGACGTCGTGCAGTTCCATCGCGAGCGCATGCGGCCGGATACCACGATCATCGCCGTGGTCGGCGCGGTGACGGTGGCGGAGGCCCGCCGCGAGATCCTGGCGCGGTTCGGCGGCTGGCCGCGACCGGCGGGTCCGGCGCCAACCGTGGCGGAGGCTGCTGCGGGCGGGGTCCCCAAGGAGGAGCGGGTCAAAAAGGATCTGACGCAAGCGACCGTTGTCTTCGGCCGGCAGGCGATCCGCCAGACCGACCCCGAGTACTTTCCGCTGGCGGTGGCGTCCTACGTCCTCGGCGGCGGATCCGTGTCGCGTCTCTACGCGCGCGTGCGCGACGAGGGCGGCCTCGCCTACGCCGTCTATTCGTATCCGAACCCCGGCCGCTACGGAGCGTCCTTCCTGGTCTCGGCGGCGACGCGAACGGCCGAGGTGCCGAAGGTGATCGACATCGTGCGCGAGGAGATGGCACGCATGAGTCGCCAGCCCGTCACCGACCGCGAGCTGAAGCTGGCCAAGGACTATCTGATCGGCTCGTTTCCGCTGCGGCTCGACACCAGCGGCAAGGTGGCGGACTTCATCGTGAGCGTCGAGCAGCAGGGGCTGGGCCTGGACTACGCCGACCGCTACAAGGAGCGCATCGCCCGCGTGACGGCCGCCGACGTGCAGCGCGTGGCCGCGAAGTTCCTCGCGCCCGATACCTACAATCGCGTGGTGGTCGGCGCGCTGCCGTGATACGCGTCCTCGGTCTGCTGGCGGTGGCGTTCTCGCCGGCCGTGGCCGGCGCCGCGACCCTCGCGCTCACGGAGACCCAGCAGCAGGAGGCGATCCAGACCGGCGAGCGCAGCGTCACCCTGGAAGCCTTCGGCGCCGAGTGGCGTGTCGCCGGCGCCGCCGGCGAGACGGCGATGGTGATGACGCCGTTTCATCGTCTCGCCATCGCGGCCCGTCACGCGGCGTTCAACAAGAAGCCACTCAAGCCCGGTGAGCCTGCCAAGATCCTCAAGGAGAACCGCGATCGGCTGGTGTTCTGGACGGAACTTCGCGGCACGTCGGAGGACTTCGCGCGCTACTACGTGCCGAGGCTGCTGGTCGGCGACCGGGAGATCCAGGCGAGCTTCGTGCAGAACGAGCGCACGGCGGCACGCCAGCACGATGGTGCCTATGTGGCTCGCTGCGTCTACGGGTTCCCGACGAAGGACGTCAAGGGCCGCGAGCGCGTCGCGCTCGTCATCGGCGACGGCGACGGCCGCGACGTGAGCCGCTTCACCATCGATCTGGCCTCCATGAGATAGCCGTCCGCGCCACGCCGGGGGCGACCATCGGTCCAGGGATGCGCTCGTTGAGGTGGCACGGATATGTCGGCCTGGCGGTGGTGCTCGGGGCGGAGGCCGCCCTCCTCGCCGGGCAGCCGCTGGTGGGACGCTGGTTCACGCCGCTCGTGTGGACCGGCTACGTGCTCTTCGCCGACGCCCTGGCCGCGCGCGTCATCGGGTGGTCGTATCTGACCACCCATCGCACCGACGGCGTGCTCGTCGCGCTCGCGTCCATCGCATCCTGGTGGCTCTTCGAGTGGTACAACGCGCCGCGCTTCTGGCGCGGTGGCGCCGACGCCGCCGGACTCTGGTGGCAGTACCACGACATGGAGCCGAACCCCTGGCTCCGCCGGCTCGGCTACGACTGGGCCTTCGCGACGATCTTCCCGGCGCTCTTCCTCACGGCCGCCGTCCTCCGCGGCTCCATGTTCCGCGGCGTCGCCGTGCGGCCGTGGCGTCCGTCGCCGACGCTGCTGCGGTGGCTCAGCGTGCTCGGCGCCGTGATGGTGATCGTTCCGCTCGTGGTCGTGTCCTCGTGGCTGGTGCCCTTCGTCTGGATCGGATTCGCGCTGCTGCTGGAGCCGCTGAATGCGCGGGCCGGACGGCCGTCGTGGCTCGCCGACCTGGCCCGCGGCGACGCCTCGCGTCTGCTCGCCCTGCTCGTCGCCGGCGCCGTCTGCGGGCTGCTGTGGGAGTTCTGGAACTACTGGGCCACGACGCGCTGGACCTACACGGTGCCGTATCTCGGTCACCTCAAGGTGTTCGAGATGCCGGTGCTCGGCTATCTCGGCTTTCCGCCGTTCGCCCTCGAGTGCTACGCGATGTACTCCTGGCTCCGCGCGCGGCTGGGTCCGTCGCCCGCGACGCCGGTGATATAATTCGCCCTCCAATATCCTCAGGAGGTTCCGATGAAAGCGGTTCGTGTTCATGCAACCGGCGGTCCCGAGGCGCTGAAGTTCGAAGACCTTCCCGAGCCCACCCCGAAAGCCGGCGAGGCCATCGTCAAGGTCGACGCCGCCGGCCTCAACTACATCGACGTGTACCAGCGGAGCGGCCTCTACAAGCTCGACATGCCGCTCACGCTCGGGCTCGAGGCGGGCGGCACGGTGACGGCCGTCGCGCCGGGTGTGAGCGACGTCAAGGTCGGCGACAAGGTCGCCTACACGGGCGTGCCGGGCGCGTACGCGCAGTACGCGGCCGTGCCGGCGGCCAGGCTCGTCGTGCTGCCGCAGGGCGTCAGCACCAAGCAGGGCGCGGCCGCCATGCTGCAAGGGATGACCGCGCACTACCTCGCGTGCACCACCTATCCGCTCAAGAAGGGCGACACGTGCCTGGTGCACGCGGCGGCAGGCGGGGTCGGACTCCTGCTGTGCCAGATGGCGAAGATGCGCGGCGCGCGCGTGATCGGCACGGTGTCGACCGAGGAGAAAGCCAAGCTCGCCCGCGAGGCGGGCGCCGATGAGGTGATCCTCTACACGAAGCAGGACTTCGAAGCGGAGGCCAAGCGGATCACGGGCGGCAAGGGGCTGCAGGTCGTCTACGACTCCGTCGGCAAGACCACCTTCGAGAAGGGCTTCGACGTGCTGGCGCCGCGCGGGATGATGGTCCTCTACGGGCAGTCGAGCGGGCCGGTGGGGCCGTTCGACGCCGGCATCCTCGGCGCCAGGGGCTCGCTGTTCCTCACGCGACCGAGCCTCTTCGCGTACACGGCGACGCGTGAGGAGCTGGTGCAGCGCGCCGGCGACGTCCTCGGCTGGATCCGCGACGGCAAGCTCAAGCTGCGCATGGAGTTCGAGTTTCCGCTCAAGGACGTGGCGGAGGCGCACCGCGCGCTGGAGAGCCGCAAGACGACGGGGAAGGTGCTGCTGATTCCATGAACGTCGCGCAGTTTCTCAAGAAAGAACTGCGAACCCGCGGCTAGAATGTCGCTGGAGGCCATGGTCATGAGCAGAACATCGAACCGATTGCGCTGGGCGCTCGCCCTCGCGCTGGTAATGCTGACAATCACCCTGCACGCCGGCGCCGCCTTCGCGCGCGCGGGGAGCGGCGGCAGTCGCGGCTCGCGCTCGTACTCGGCGCCCGCCCGGCCGCCGGCGTCACCCACCACGCCGACGAGCCCGTCGCGGCAGTACGCGGCTCCGCCGTCGCAGCCGGCTCCGGCGTCGCGTGGCTGGTTCGGTCCCATCATGGGCGGTCTCGCCGGCTTTGCGCTCGGCGGGCTGCTCGGCGGCCTCCTGTTCGGCGGCGGCTTCGGCGGTGGCTTCGGGCTCATGGACATGCTGCTGCTCGGTGGCGGTCTCTATCTGCTCTATCGATTCATGAGGGCGCGGCGCGCCCAGCAGCCGGCGTACGCCACGGCCGGCGGCTACACCGGTGGCGGCTCCGGCGCCGACGTCGCATATCCGGCGCGTGGGGTGGCGGCGCCGCCGGAACCACCGAGCGAGCTGGACAGCGGGCTGGCGCACATCCGGCAGATGGATCCCGCGTTCGATCCCGCCGCGCTCGCCGACGTCGCCCGCCGGCTGTTCCTCGACGTCCAGGGTGCCGTGGCCGCGCGCGACATGGGCCCGGTGAGCGCTCGGCTCACGCCGCGGATGTACACGGCCCTGGTCGGCCAGTGCGACCGTCTACGAGCGGCGGCTCGGAGCAACCGGCTGGAGCAGATCGACCTCGGGCGGGCGGAGGTCACCGAGGCCTGGCAGGAGTCCGGCCAGGACTATGTCACCGTCTATCTGACGGGCTCGCTCGTCGACTACACCGTCGAGGACGCCGGCGGTGCCCTCGTGGAGGGAAGTCGATCGGCGCAGGATTTTACCGAGTACTGGACGTTTGCCCGCCCGGTCGGGGCGAATCCCTGGAAGCTGTCGGCGATCCAGACGGAATAATCTCGCGTGAAGTGGATCCTGGTCGGCGTCGCGGCGGTCGTCGTGCTGGCGATCGCCGCGCTCGTCGCGCTGCCGTACCTCGTCGATCTCCCGCGCGTCCAGGCGCTCATCGCCACCAACGCCTCGCAGGCACTGGGTCGCCCCGTGAAATTCTCGGCGATGAGCATCACCGCGCTGCCGCTGCCGGCGGTCGAGCTACAGGGTCTGGAGATCGCGGAGGATCCGCAGTTCGGCAAAGACCCCTTCGTGCGTCTGGAGACGGGCAAGGTCCGGCTCAAGCTGTGGCCGTTGCTCAGGGGCCGCGTCGAGCTCGGCGACATCACGCTCAAGAAGCCCGTGATCAGCGTCGTGCAGGCCGCCGACGGGCGGCTCAACCTCGCCTCGCTCGGCGGCGCCGGCGAGCCGTCGACGGGGCGCGCGCCCCGTGGTGGCACCGGCGCCGGCGGCACCGGAGCGGGCGCAATGCTCGCCTCCAAGATCACGATCGATGAGGGCGTCGTCGACTACGTCGCGCGCGGCAAAGGCGACGCGGCCGCGCGCTACCGCATCGAGAAGCTCGACCTGACGCTCACGGGCGGGGGATCGCAGATCGCGCTGGCCGGTGGGTTCGCCGTGAAGCCGGGTGACCTCAACGTCAAGCTCGAGGACGGGACCCTGGCCGTCGCCGGCGCCAAGACGCTCGCGGAGGCGCCGCTGCGCGGCAAGGTCACGCTCGGCGCCAAGGACATCGGACCCCTTGCCAAGGCGTTCGCCGGGCCGTCGCCGGAGTACGGCGGCGGTCTCAAGGGCGCGCTCGCGCTGTCGGGTACGCTGGGCGCCCCCAGCGCGGCCGGCGACGTCACCATCAACCAGCCGAAGGTCACCCAGATCCAGCCCGCGTGTCCCGAGCCGAAGCGCCGGACGCTCGCGCTCGGCGATCTGAAGCTCAACGCGGGAT